>NZ_DASSKM010000144.1:0-15696 GCF_035690525.1 Salinisphaera sp. | reverse complement strand
CTTGCCATCGGGCGCAACGATGCCGAGCGTGATGCCGGCATCGCGCGGCACTTCCTGGACGTGCGCGTAATTCATCGCCCCCGGATGGAAGGCGGTGATCTGATTGTCGTCCATGTCGGTGGTGATGTACGCCTGCGCGGTATAGGCCTCGTCGATGCGCTTGACGTAGTCGCGGCTGACGCCGTTCTGGTCCATCCAGTCCGCATAGACATCGAAATCGCTGCCCACGGTGCCCATGGCCTTGCCGTCGCCGCCCAGCAGCGCCAGCGAATAGGCGATATTGCCGGCACAGCCGCCGAACTCCCGGCGCATGTCGGGCACCAGGAACGACACGTTCAGCATATGCACCTGGTCGGGCAGGATCTCGTTCTTGAACTGCCCGGAATACACCATGATGGTGTCGAAAGCGATCGAGCCACAGATCAGAGCCGACATATATCGTCCTTAGTCAAACCAAAGCAATGCCGGCGCGCGGGCCGGCAAAGTGGCGCATCTTGCCATAGATCGGCATGCGGCCGTGGTTTCAGTTCCGGACCGGCACGACGCCCGCGTCGCGATCTCGCACGTCCGCGGCACATCTTGTCGCTCGCCGGGTCGCCTGTTTATGGCTTGGATTCAGTGATTTGAGTCTCCGGGCATCGGCGTGCCGGCGCTATCCGGCACCGACGAACCGATTTTCCGGTGTAGCCGGGATCGCATGCCAGCGCTGTTCGGCCGGATCGTGGGTTTGCCTGTGAATCGTCCCAGAATGCTTGAAACCGCGCGGCTATGGGCCGGCGATCGCCGGGTGCGTCGCGTGCGGTGTCGGCGCGCGCATCAAGTCGATGAAGGTGTTGTCGAAGGCCTTGCGATCGAGCTTCATCTGTACGATCGCCGGCGGCCCCTCGTGCGCGTCGGGCTTGCTCTTTTGCGTCCACGCCAGCGTATCCCCGTAACTCGGACCGTGGCTCATGTCGGTATCCAGATACAGCGTGCGCGTGCGGGTCACCAGGTCCGGATGCAGCCAGGCCAGCGCCGCGATCTCGTCCCACATGTAGTAGCGTTCGGTGTCGTATTTCGCCAGATATTGCGCGGCCGGGCTGTCCGACTCGGCGATCGCCGCCTGCATCTTATCCGTATACTTGCTCTGCAACGAGATATCGACGGACGTGTCTATAATCTTGGGCCACGGCGCGTTGAGCACGATATGCGCGGCCTCGGGATCGAACCAGAAGTTGAATTCGTGGCTCGGGCTGGTGGTGAACTCGGCGTTATCGGTTACCGGCGAAATCGATCCGCCCATGACCACGAGCTGCTTTGCGGTCCTGGCGAAACTCGGATCGATGCGCTGGGCCAGCGCCAGATCGGTCAGCGGACCGGCGGCATAGACCGTGACCTGGCCCGGATGCGCATGCACCGCATGGATCAGAAAATGCGCGGCGTCTTGCTCACGGGCGCTGATCGAGGGCCGGCCCTCCGGCATCTTCTGCCTGGCATTGGGATCGGTGGGAAAACCGCTCGGATTCGAACCATCGCCGCCCCACGCGCCCAGCCAGGCGATATGGCCGTAGAATTTCTGCACCGCCAGCGTTCTTTCTCGATTGCGCACCAATGGATGGACCGCGCCTTTATAGACCGGTATATCGCGCCGGCCGATGAGTTCGAGCATGCGTAGCGTGTGCTCGGTCTCGGCTTTCATCCAGGCATTGCCGGTTACGACCCCAATACCCAGCACCTTGACCTGGGGCGACTGGATCAGCGCCAGCATCGAGCGGATATTGGACCCGCCCGGCCCGGATGTGTCCTGATCGATCACCACCAGCTGCTGTTGGCTGCTATCGGCCATGGCCGGGCCTGCCGCGACAACCAGCGCCAGACCCACAGCGCACAAACCCAGTAATCGTTTCATGCCATCTCCCTCATCCGGCGTCGACCGCGTTATTGCACACGGCCACGTCTATCGTATCCAACAGCGGCATCGCTCATTTCTCGGGCTTTCGCGAGAGCCGTTCGCCCAGCGTTTTCGCCAGAACCGCGTTCCAGCGCTGCTCGGCCAGGCCGTAGGCCTCCGGGCGTACCTCTTCCGATTCGACCCGCTTGGCGATCACGCCGCAGACGCAGGCCGCGGACAGACCGAAGGTCGCGCAGACGGTGAACAGCGCCGCGGCTTCCATCTCGAAGTTGGTCACCTTCAATTGCCGCCACTCGGCCATGGAGCCCTGGAAACGGCGCAGTACGTAACCCGAATGATTGTCGTAGCGTTCCTGGCCGGGCCAGAACGTATCCGACGAGGCGGTGATGCCGACGTGGTGCGGAATATCCAGAGCGCGTGCCGAGGCGACCAGCGATGCGGTCAGCTCGAAGGAGGCAACCGCAGGATAGGCCAAGGGCGCGTAGTGCGAGGAGGTGCCTTCCAGGCGCACGGCGGCTTTGCTGATCACGAGATCGCTATAGTCGATGTGCGGCTGAATCGAGCCGCTCGTGCCGACGCGAATGAAATGGGTCACGCCGATATTGGCGAGCTCCTCGACCGCGACCGCCGTCGACGGCGCGCCCAGCCCGGTGGAACAGACCAGCACCGGCTGCTCGGCGATATACGCGAGCCAGGAACAGTGCTCCCGATGCTGGCCGAGTTCGACCGCCCGGGCGCCCACGCCACGGGCGAGCTGCGGAACCCGGCCCGGATCGCCCGGCAACAGCGCATAGCGCGCGCCCTCGATATCGGCCTCGCCGAGTCCAATGTGATATTGCCTACCAGCTGCCTGGCTCATTCCTTGCTCTCCACTGCTATGGGTTGACCCGCGCCCGATTCGGCGAGGCCCAGATACCGAGCGGCGGTGGCGCCGATATCGGCAAACGTCGCGCGTCGGCCGAAGTCGCCGCCGGTAATCCCGGCCCCGGCCATCAGCACCGGCACGTATTCGCGGGTATGGTCGCTGCCGGAAAACGTGGGGTCGTTGCCGTGGTCCGCGGTCACGATCAGCAGATCGCCGTCGGCCAGCGCCGCCCGCACTTCGGGCAGACGCCGGTCGAAGCGCTCCAGTTCGTGGGCATAGCCGATCACATCCCGCCGGTGGCCATATTTCGAGTCGAAGTCGCAGAAATTCACGAAGATCAGGGTGGGCCGATCGGGCTCGTGCAGGCTCGCCAGCGTCTGATCGAACACCGCATCGAGTTCGGTCACCGGATATTCCTGGCTGATGCCGCGATGGGCGAACAGATCCCCGATCTTGCCGATCGTGATCACCTGCGTACCCGCCTGGTAAAACCGGTCCAGCAGGGTTTGTTCGTGCGGCGGCATGGCGAAATCCCGGCGATTTTCGGTACGAGTAAAATCCTCGGCCGATTCGCCTACGAACGGCCGTGCAATCACCCGAGCGATACGATATTCGTCGCATAGACCGCGTGCCACGCGGCAAACCTCGAAGAGCCGATCGAGCCCGAAGGCCGCCTCGTGCGCTGCGATCTGGAGCACGCTGTCGGCCGAGGTATAGACGATGGGCCGCCCGGATTGCCTGTGCGCCTCGCCGTGGCGCGCGATGACCTCGGTGCCCGATGCCCGCCCTACTTCGATGACACCGGCCAATCCACAACTATCGATGAGCCGGTCGAGCAAACCCGCCGGATACGGCTGTTGCGGATCGCGGCCGAAATAACCCCAGTCGCGGGCGATCGGCAGGCCGGCGATCTCCCAGTGGCCGCCGGTACTGCCTTTCGGTGCGCTGGCGGGTGCGGCGTAACCATAGGCCGCGTGCGGCCCCGCCTCGGCGCCCAGGTTCGACGCCAGCGGTGCGCCGCGGCTGGCGCGCGCACAAGCGGCCAGCCCCAGGGCGGCCAGATTCGGCAGTTCGAGCGGGCCTTGCCGCAAACCCGGCCGATCGGCCCGACCGGCGGCCGCCGCTTCGACGATATGGCCGAGTGTGTCGGCGCCCGTGTCGGCATATCGGGACGCGTCGTGAGCCTCGCCGATGCCGACCGAATCCATGACCAGAATGATGGCGCGCCTGTTATTCATGACTGCGTCCTCGGCCTGGTTCACTCGACGGCTTTGAAAGCGTGGGGCAGCAGTTCGTCGAGGCGAACCGGATCGGACCATCGGTCGCCGGCCACCGACATCACCATTGCATCGGGGGGCGCGAACTCGGCCAGAATCTGACGGCATTGCCCACAGGGCCAGGTGAACCGATCCGATGCGCCGATCACCACGACCGCTTGGATCGATCGCCGCCCGTGCGTTACGGCCAGATTCGCCACCGCGCCGGCTTCCGCGCACTGGCCGCAGGGAAACGACACATTCTCCACGTTGCATCCGACGGCGATATGCCCGCCCTCGACCCGGATCGCGGCCCCGACCGGAAATTTCGAATACGGCGCATAGGCATGCGCGCGGGCCTTAACGGCCGCGGCGACCAGGCGCTCCCAAACGCTGGTATCGATCGTGGCCATCAGGCGCTCCTTGTCTCGGTAGGGGTCGAGCGTCCGACAGGATAATCACCCAAAATCTGCAACAGAACCCAATAGACACCGCAGGAAATCAGCGAGGCGACCACAGGCCAAGGCACCGTATTGCTGATCATTGCCGGCAACACCCCAAAATAGCTCAGGCCGCCGAGAAAGGCGCCGACAACAAACGCGATGCAGGCACTCGGGCGAAACAGATCGATGAGGCGCTTTTTCTTTTCGAAAAAAGCCGACACGGGGGTCGCCTTCTTCTGAATCAGAACCCAGTCGAACATCATCAGGAACGTGAACGGAAACAAAAAGACACCAAGCAGCGACAGGAACGATTGCACGGCCTGCAGGATCCCGAGCACCGCCAGAATGGTCGCGAGCAGGCCGAGGCCCGCGGATGCGATCGGCTGATCGTAGAACCGCGGCTCGCGCACGGTTTCGCTGGCCGCCAGCAGTTTGGTCACCGCCGGATACAGATTCATCGCGTTGGTATGTGCTATGGCCAGAATGACCCCGATCGCCGCCACCACGCCGATCAGCGGCAGATCCTTGGCGAGAAGCGCGATATTCCACTTTCCGGTGGTCGCCTTGGTGACGAGGCCGAGCACGCCCATGACCAGCACCGGCAGCAGAATACCGACGGTCGCCGCACTGAAATAGGCGGCCTTCGAAGCGCGGCTCTCGTGGCGCGTGGCCGGCCGGCAGAAACGGGAAACCGTGGAAAATTCGTAAGCCCAGGCCAGCAGCGAAAAACTCAGAATCGTCTCGACTACCGAACCCCAGTGCACGGCGGCGCTCGACCAGAACGGCACTTTAACGGCATAGTCCTGTACCAGGTAGAAACAAAGGATCGCATAGCAGACGATGAACACGATCGCGGTGTAGTTATAAAACCGCTCGAGCCATTTCATACCCAGAAAAACCAGCAGTGTCTGAAAGATCCCGAGCGCCCAGTACCAGAATGCGCCATGGGCAAGCGAGCCGACGTCGGGGTAGAGCGTCGTAAGAATCTGCCCGGCGACATCGGTGTTCAGACCGAACCAGCCGGCGCCGGCGATCGTATACAGGATCGCCAGGATGAAGCTCGCGCCCGGTCCGAAGGTCACGCGCGCGGTCACCAGCGATATCAGCGGCACTTCACGGCCCTGCTCGCTGAACAGCCCCGCAGGTATGATCCCGATCAGGCCCGCGATCACCACGGCGATACAGAAATTGACCAGCCCGACGTTGTAGAGCAGCAAGCCGATGACCGGCGTGGTCGCCGACGCCGACGCCAGCCCCCAGATAACGAATAATGTCAGCGCCGACATATTCCGGCGCTCTTCGGGGATCGGCTGAATGCCGATGGTCTCGACATTCTCCGGCGACCGCTCGACCGACACGTCGCCCGGATTATCCTTATGCTTGGTCATAACTTCGCATCCCACGGCTCCCGGCATGCCCGATCCGGCCAACGCGGATCGAAAAAGGCCGAAAGCGTTTCAATCGAATAAAATTCCGCGCTGGGCCCGGCAACTCAGAACTTCCAGCCCACGGCCAGGTAGTAACCCCATCCGTTCTGGTCCAGGCGTCTGGGCCCGTTGGGGAAATTGACGACCGCCCCATCGTTCCACTGACCGCCGTTATGGAAATAGCGCGCGGCGAAGAAATAGCGCAGACGGGTATAGGAAAGAATCAGGACGTTCGTTTCGACCAGCGCGTGATTGGTGCGGGTCGGGCCGGCCTCGTCGCCCAGATCGGAACCGAAGTCGTAGTTCGCGAAGCCGACGTAGGTCAAATGCCCTTCGTGGCCCCACGTTGTGAGCGTCGTGATCGGAATCGATACGTTCGGCTGGATCCGATAGCCGTCCCAGGAAAAGGAATTCGGCGCGCCGTAGTCGGCGAACTGTCTTCTGAAAAAGAAATTCAGCTCGAAATTGACTCGTGAATGGGTATCGAATGAAACCCCGGGCCCGAAATAAAGCACGTTCTGGCGGCTGTCGCGCCCGTTGCCGACATCCAGGATGTAGTCGGTGGCCAGAAACCATTCCTTGATCGGCCCGATGCTCAGATCCTTACCCAGTAACCGGTTGAACGACATCCGGGGCTCAAGCTCCGTGAACAACGGCGAACCGTCGTCCCAAAAGCCGGTGTCGTTGTCGTTGCCGATGCCCAGAATCTTGTGTACGTCGACATAGCCGTACAGATCGAACGGCCCCTTGGTTCCAGCAAACTCGTATTCGAGGTAGATGTCGTCGACATGCGTCGGGCCGAAACGAATGCCGGCAGATCCGATGAGCGACACATGCTGATGAAACCAGTCGGACAGATAGGGGCTCCGGGAGTCTTGCAGCGCCGTCTTGCTGCCCGGCGTTGCGGAACGCGCGCCCTGGCTGCCGCCTTCGGCGGCCGATGCGACGGCCGGCACGGCCAATGCCAGGCAACACGCCGCGGCTGTCCATAGTCGTGTTCGCCCACCCCGGAAAGGCTTCGAATAGTCGCGTATTCTCATTGTATCTCCTCCTCTCGGCGTCTTGCCTGTAATTTTTGGTCGTGCGTTGTTCCGGACGCTTCAAAGCCGGGTGATCCGCTCGCAGAGCAGTTCGAAGGCTGCCTCGTGATCGATGGCATACGCCCATAACGCGTTCGACGCCCTGTCGGTCACGCCCCAGAAATCGACCGCCGTATGGCCGTAGGTCAGCACCGACTCGGTTTCGACGCCGACCGCGCACCGCTTCAGATCGAACAGATCCGGCGCCAGCAGATAGAGCAAGGTGCAGGGATCGTGCAGCGGCGCCCCGTCGGTGCCGTACTTGGATTCGTCGTAGCGGACCGAGAAATCGAGCATGTCGGCGACGGCGACCGCCGCGGGCGTTTCAATCGCTCGCAGGCGCTCGCGGCGCGCCCGGCCCATCACGAACTGGTGGGTGACGTCGAGGCCGAACAGCGCGATGGGGATACCGCTGCGGAATACGATATCGGCGGCATGCGGATCGACGGCGATATTGAATTCGGCCGACGGCGTCACGTTGCCGCCCTCGCGCATCGCGCCGCCCATAATCACGATCTCGGCGATCCTCGCGCCGATGTCGGGCGCTTTCTTCAGGGCCATCGCGACATTGGTCAGGGGGCCGGTGGCCACGAGCGTGAGTCGCTCATCGCAGCGCGCGCGGACGATCCGAACGATAGTATCCACGCCGTGCTCGGTAGATAACGCCAGGCGCGGCGCGTCAAAGTCGTAACCGTCGATTCCGGATTCCCCGTGCAGATATTCCGCGGTTTCCAGCGGTCTGAGCAGCGGCTGCGGGCACCCCGCCGACACGGCGATATCGTCGCGCCCGACGAGATCGCAGGCCAGACGCGCATTGCGATGGGTATGGGGCAGCGGCACGTTACCGCCGACCGTCGTGATCGCCTCGACCCGAACATCCTCGGGCGAGGCGAACGCCAGAAGAAGATTGATGAAATCGTCCTGGCCCGGATCGCAGTCGATGAGGATGGGCAATGCCGTCATTGGGGGCGCCTCGAATCAGGTCGGCGTACTCGGCATCAGAGCCACGTTCGACGGGCTCACGAGTGGTTCTCCGAGACCAGGGCCACGCTGGAACTGGCGCCGATCCGGGTCGCCCCTGCGTCGATCAGGGCCCGTGCATCGGCTGCCGAGCGGATGCCGCCCGACGCCTTCACTCCGACTTCCGGGCCGACCACCTCGCGCATCAGCGCGACATCGGCGACTGTTGCGCCGGTGCGGCTGAAACCCGTGGAGGTCTTCACGAAATCGGACCCGGCGCTCACGGCGATTCGGCAGCCGGTCACTTTCTGCCGGTCCGTTAGCAGGCAAGTCTCCAGAATGACTTTCAGGGTTTTCGCGCCACACGCCGTTTTGATCGCCCGAATATCGCGCTCGACGATATCGAGTTGATCGTCCTTCAGCGCGCTGATCGCCAGCACCATGTCGATCTCGTCGGCGCCGGCATCGAGCACCGCCCTGGCTTCGGCCAGTTTCGCGGTGGGCAACGTGGCACCCAGGGGAAAACCGACCACCGAACAAGCCCGTACGCCGCTGCCTTCGAGCCGCCGCGCCGTATCCGCGATGAACCACGGATTCACGCAGACCGTCTTGAAGCCGTATTCGATGGCTTCGTCGCAGTAACGGCACAGATCGCGAACGCTGGCCTCGGGTTTGAGCAGCGTATGGTCGATGAAGCGGGCTAAACCGGCCGTATCGGATTGATCGTTGTATGGCATCGAATTTCTACCGAGACTCGCGATGTAGCAATCAGAGACAGATGTAATTTCTGAACATTACTCGTTATTTATTCACATAATAAATGTCACTTTAGTAACATTGACGCGGCTCATTATCGGGTGTAAACGCGCACGCGAGACATGCGACTGAGACAACAGACGTACTTTTTCATGCACGGCCTTGTTGTACTTAGCCCTAATTAGCATGCGGATGAGAGCACGTCTCACGCTGTGCCCGGTGATGGATTGGCAATGCGCTTGATTGCTGATCGTTGGAATATTTTGTTATTTATTTAACATTAAAAGCACGACTATCTGCATCCGGGCAGGCTGCGCTTCGCATGGCATCAACGCTTGTTTGGACGCGACCGTTCATGACGTCGATCTTCGCTTCAGCCCGGCACGGCCAGCCGGGCAAAGCTTCAGCGACCGGCCATATCGCTTATCATGGAGCGGCTTTTCGAAGGAGAACGTATGAGGGGACGCCGCGGTGAACGGCTGCAATGGCTAAAGAACAACCTGGCCAGTGGCGGCGTCGTTCATCTATCGAATGCCGCCGAACAGTGCGGCGTTTCGCAGATGACGATCAGACGTGACGTCGATGCCAGCCGTGGAGAATTGTTGCTGCTGGCCGGGCGCATCTTCATTTCGGACAGCCTCCAATCGATGTCCGCTTACGACCTGGACGCCGAAAAAGACAGCCATCTGGGCATCAAGCAGCGGCTATGTGCGTACGCGGCGGACTCGATCAGAGCCGACGACACGATATTCATAGACTGTGGCTCGACGCTGGTCCACTTGATCGGTGCCCTGGATCGCGACCTGCCGCTCACGGTCGTGACTTATGCGCTCAATGTCGCGAATGCCGTCAGCCGATTGCCCAACGCCCGACTGCTGCTGTACGGGGGGCTGTATCATTCGTCCTCGCAATCCTTCTCGGGCGAGCACGCGAGTGATGCATTGAAACGGATCGGCATCAACAAGGCGTTCATATCCGCTGCCGGCGTGCATATCGAACGCGGCGTGAGCTGTTTCAACTTTCACGAGGTCGCACCCAAACGCGCCGCCCTGGAAGCCGCCCAACAGAAGATCCTGATCGCCGACGCCAGCAAGATCGACCGGGTCCGTCCCGCGTTTTTCGCCGATTGGGATCAGTTCGACACTTTCATAACAAGCCGTATCGAGGACGACGAAGCCCGGTTTCCAGCTACGAAAACCGGGCAGCCGTCGGTCGTGCAGCTCTAGCGCAGCGAAGCCGAGCGTCAGGCCGCCGTACGGCCATCACGGCCGGCCGATTCGAACTTAAGATCGAGCGATTTCGCCGCAGCAACCTCGTCCAGCCGGCGCACCGGCAGGCTGACCGGCGCATTCTTGAGCGTGGCCGCGTCATTTTTCGCTTCGTTCCAGATCGCCACCATCGCCTCCACGAACCCGTCGAGCGTCTCGCGGGACTCGGTCTCGGTCGGCTCGATCAGGAAACACTCGGGCACGAGCAGCGGGAAGTAGATGGTCGGCGCATGGTAGCCGTAGTCCAGCAGGCGCTTGGCGAAGTCGGTCGCCGTGACATCGAGCTGCTGTTTCTGGCGCTTGAGCGTGACGATGAACTCGTGGCTGGCGCGCCGATTCGGGAACGCCACTTCGAAGCCGGCCTGCTTGAGCCGCGCCATCAGGTAATTCGAATTCAGGGTGGCGAACTCGGCGACCCGTACCATGCCTTCGCGCCCCAGCAGGCGGGCGTATACATAGGCCCGCAGCAGCACCCCGGCATTGCCCATGAAGGTCGACAGACGGCCGATCGTATACGGCACGTCGTCCTCGTCCAGCCAGCGATAAGTCGTATCGGCCCCTTCGCCGTCCCGGCCGACCACCGGGATCGGCATGAAGTCGCGCAGGCGTTTGGACACACCCACCGCGCCGGAGCCCGGCCCGCCGCCGCCGTGCGGCGTGGAAAAGGTCTTGTGCAGGTTCATGTGGATGACGTCGAAGCCCATGTCGCCCGGGCGCACCTTGCCGAGGATCGCGTTCAGGTTCGCGCCGTCGTAGTAGAGCAGCCCGCCCGCTTCGTGGATCATCCGCGAAATCTCGAGGATGTCCTGTTCGAACACCCCGAGCGTGGACGGGTTCGTCAACATGATGCCGGCGGTCTTCGGGCCCACTTTCGAGCGCAGCGCCTCGATATCGACATCGCCGTCGGCATCGGTCGGGATCTCGACCACCTTGCAGCCGCACATGACGGCGGTCGCCGGGTTCGTGCCGTGGGCGGCGTCGGGCACTAGAATCTCGTCGCGCTCGCTGTCGCCGCGCGCTTCGTGGTATGCCTTGATCATCGCCACGCCGGTGAACTCGCCCTGGGCGCCGGCCATCGGCGTTAGCGAAACCGCGGCCATGCCGGTCACGGTCTTGAGCATCTCTTGCAGCTCAAAGAAGCAGGCCAGCATGCCCTGGCTGTGACTTTCCGGTGCCAGCGGATGCCGATTCAAAAATCCCGGCAACGAGGCCAGCGTGTTACAGGCGCGCGGGTTGTACTTCATCGTGCACGACCCGAGCGGGTAGAAGTGCGTATCGATGGAGAAATTGAGCTGCGACAGGCGCGTGTAATGGCGCACCGCGTCCAGCTCGGAGACTTCCGGCAGGCCGAGCGCACTCCGGCGCCTGAGGTTCGCCGGCAGATCGTCCACCGCCGGCGCGGTTTCCGGCGCCTGGGCGGTGGCGCGGCGTCCGGGTCGGCTGTGTTCGAAAATCAGTTGTTCAGTCATGGCATCAATCGGTTTCGAGCGCGGCGATCGCCGCATCGTAATCGGGCTCTTCCGAGATCTCGGCCACGTGCATTGGTGTGCCGCGGCCCGTGATGGTCTGAGTCATGCCGCCTCCGCAATTTGGTCAAGAACATCCGACAGCGCCTCGGCATAGGCCGCGAGATCGCTCTCGGTCTTGGTCTCGGTTGCACAAACGAGGAACACATCGTCCATGCCGGCGAAAAACCGGTCGAGCGCGAGCCCGCCGAGGATGCCTTTGTCCGCGAGCGCATCGAGCACGGGGCGCGCCGCGACCGGCAGCCGCAGCGCGGCCTCGTGAAAGAACGGCGCGTCGAACACCCGCTCGACGCCGTCCAGCGCGCTCAGGCGCGCGACCAGATCGCGCGTGGTGGCGGCGCAGGTCGCGGCCACGGTTTCCAGGCCGTGCGAGCCGAGCAGGCTCATATGGATGGTGGCGGCCGTGACCAGCAAGCCCTGATTGGTGCAGATGTTCGAGGTCGCCTTGGAACGGCGGATGTGCTGCTCGCGCGGCTGCAAGGTGAGCACATAACCCGAACGGCCATCGAGATCCCGCGTACGGCCGACCACGCGGCCCGGCATCTGGCGCACATGCGCACGGCGACAGCACAGAATGCCGAAATACGGGCCGCCGCCGGCCAGCGGCGCTCCCAGCGGCTGGCCTTCGCCGACCACGATATCGGCGCCGGCGCCATCGCCCCACTCGCCCGGCGGCTTGATGAGCGCCAGCGACACCGGATTGACCACGCCGATCGCGAGCGCCCCGTTGTTCTCGGCCCAATCGGTCAGCGCATCGACGTCTTCCAGCACGCCGAAAAAATTCGGCTGCGGGATCACCAGCGCGGTGATGTCCTCCCCGGCCCAGGCGTCCAGCGCCTTGGTATCGATCTTGCCGGTCGCCGGCTCGAAATCGACGGCCTCGAACACGATGCCCTGATTCGCGCAGATATTGTGCGCGACTTCACGATAGAACGGATGCACGCCGGCCGGCATCAGCACCCGTTTCGATTTGGATTTGCGGTTGGCGCGCACGGCCATCAACACCGCTTCGGCCAGCGCCGAGGCGCCGTCGTAGAGCGAGGCGTTGGCGACATCCATGCCGGTCAGCCCGCACATCATGGTCTGATATTCATAGACCACCTGGAGCGTGCCCTGGCTGGCTTCCGGCTGATACGGCGTATATGCGCTATAGAACTCGCCTCTGGTGGCGATCTCCCATACCGCCGCCGGGATATGATGCTCGTAAGCACCGGCGCCGATGAAGCACAGATCGCCCGCATCTTGCGCGGCGCGTTCGTGCATGAGCCGCGTGATCGCCTGCTCGCCGGCGCGCTCGGGAAGCGCCGAAATATCGCCGTTGCGCAGCCTGGGATCGATCTCGGAAAACAGCGCGTCCACGCTGTCCGCGCCGATCGCGGCCAGCATGTCGGCGATGTCCTGGTCGGTATGGGGAATGAAAGGCATAGCGTTTGCGGGTTGGAACCGGAATCGGGCGCCGGTCTATCGCCGGCGTCCACGGCAGGTCTCAGTCTTCCTCGGCCTCGACAATTTCGCCATAGGCCTCGGCGTCGAGCAGGTCCGACAGATGCTCGGTCTTGTCGACCGTCATCTTGAACAACCAGCCCTCGCCGAACGGGTCCTCGTTGACGCGCTCGGGCGAATCGGCCAGTTCCTCGTTGATCTCGACGATCTCACCGTCGACTGGCGCATAGATATCGGAGGCGGCCTTGACCGACTCGACCACGGCCACCGGATCGCCGACCGCGAACTTGGCGCCCGACTCCGGCAGTTCGACGAACACCAGATCGCCGAGCGAGCCCTGGGCGTACTCGGTGATGCCGACGGTCACCGTGCCGTCGCCGTCGTTGGCCACCCATTCGTGGCTTTTGGTGTAGGACAGTTCGTTGGGGATTTCGCTCATTGTTTTATCCTGGATGGTCCCTTGACGAGTCGAAATGATAAGCGATGCGGCGTGGGCCGGTCGCGGGCGACGGATGAAAAACGCCGTTAGATATCGATGCGGATCTTGCCGTTGCGCACGAACGGATAGCCGACGATGCGCGCGCTCACCCACTTGCCGCGCAGCTCGACCTCGACCTCGGCCGCGTCGCCCCAGTCGGCGGGCACGCGGGTCAGCGCGATCGAGCGGCCCAGGGTCGGGGCGAAGCTGCCGCTGGTGACTTCGCCGGCCGGCTCGGTCGCGCCGGCGGCCTCGTCACCGGCGGCGCGCACGGTCGCGCCGTGGCGCATTACCCCGCGGCCTTCCAGCAGCAGGCCGACCATTTTCTTCGCCCCGCCGTGTTCGCGAATGGGTTCCAGCGCCGTGCGGCCGATGAAATCCCGATCGGCCGGCTCGAAGGCCACGGTCCAGGCGAGACCCGACTCCAGCGGCGTGGTGTCTTCGTCCATATCCTGACCGTAAAGGTTCAGGCCGGCTTCCAGGCGCAGCGTGTCACGCGCGCCGAGCCCGATCGGCGCCACGCCGGCCTTGGCCAACGCGCGCCAGGTTTCGGCCGCGGCATCGGCCGGCAGGATGATCTCGAACCCGTCCTCGCCGGTGTAGCCGGTCCGGCCGACCGACCACTCGCCAGCCGCTGTCGCGCGAAAAGGCTTGAGCTCCATCGCGGCGGCGGCGAGGTCGTCGTCGAGCACGCCCCGGCTCAACTCGCGCGCCCTCGGCCCCTGGACCGCGATAATCGCCAGATCGTCGCGCGCGGTGACCGAGGCCTCGTATTCCTCGGCCTGACTGGTCAGCCACGCCATGTCCTTGGTCGCGGTCGCGGCGTTGACCACGATGCGATACCAGTGCTCATCGAGGTGATACACGATCAGGTCGTCGATCACGCCGCCGCGGGTGTTGAGCATGCAGGTATAGAAGGCGCGGCCGATCTCGTCGATCTTGGCCGCGTCGTTGGCCAGCGTGCGGCGCAGCAAATCGCGGGCGCCGGCGCCTTCGATATCGACCGGACGCATATGCGAGACATCGAACATGCCGGCCGCTTCACGCACGGTGTTGTGCTCGGCGATCTGGGAGCCGTAGTGGATCGGCATATCCCAGCCGGCGAAATCCACCAGCTTGGCGCCCGAGGCGACGTGTTCGTCGTGGAGCGGGGTCTGATTGGTCATGCGATCGACTCTCGGTTGCGGATGCGGCAGTCAAAAACCGGCGTTTCGGTCCTGCCGCCCCTCTGTCCTGGCACCTGAGAGATTCGCCCCGTCGGTGAACCGCCTCGGCGGTTGCTCTCCAGAGTCGATCGTGGCCGGTTCTACGGCGGCCCGCGCGTGGTCCTTTGGCCTGAGCGTTTCCGGGCGGAATTGCGCCTTCGGCGGCGGGCGTACCCGCGCTCTCCCATGCGTTTTGCGATCGTGGGTCGAACTATACCGGGCAAAGCGGGCCAAGCCAAATTGGCCCGCGCGCTCACCAGCGCTTTTTCTCTTTTGCCAAAAAATTTATCCGCAGATCGACACAGATTTACGCAGATAAGCAAAACGCTGATCTACTTGCGTTGACTCGCGATTATCCACCAATACCCCGCGGCTTGCCGCGGGCACCTTAGCAATGGGGTTTCCAAAGGGGAGAGGCGCTAGCTCTCCCCTTGGGTCGCTCGCGCGGTTTCATACCGCGCGGGCGAAAGACATTTGATTTGCGGGCGTTTTCGATACATCGCACGAATCATGAAAAAAGGAAAATGCGCTAGCGCAAGAGTCTCGGGCCCTTGCCGGAAAGACCCGCTGCCTGGCTGATCATGATCTGGCGGATCGGCGCCAGCCGCGACGCGCCGCCGATGGCCCAGCCGCGCAGCGTGCGCATCAGTGGATTATGCCCGCCGTAGAGCCGCTTCAAACCGTCGGTCGCGGCGAGCATCATCAGGTTGTCGGCCATGCGCGCGCGCTGATAGCGCTTGAGATAGACGAGCTGGCCGGCGTCCGCGCCGGCCGCGCGCCCGGCTTCCAGCGCCGCGACCAACTCGGCCACGTCCATCAGACCGAGATTGACCCCCTGCCCGGCCATTGGATGCACGACATGCGCGGCGTCGCCGGCGATCGCCACGCGCGGCCGTACGTATTCGCGAGCATGCATGAGCTTGAGCGGGAAGGCCGCACGCGTACCCATGGGCTCGATCGACCCGAGCGCGCCGCCGCTGGCTTCGGTCAGGCGGCGACAGAATTCGTCGTGATCGAGCTCGGCCAGTTCGTCGGCCAGTGCTTCATCGGCGTGCCAGGCCAGCGAACAACGGCCATCGGCCAGCGGCAGGAAAGCGAC
>NZ_DASSKM010000143.1:0-32777 GCF_035690525.1 Salinisphaera sp. | reverse complement strand
CTCGTCAATGGTCTGGAGTCTTTGGGTATGGAGTCGCACGATCATGCTCCGATGATCCCAAACTCCAGACCGCCTTCAGGCTCATCTCACCCTGGAATCGCGCGCTTCGCTCAGGCTCATGTGTCATTGGACAAGGCTGACAATTGACTTGATCGGGGGCAGCCAGTAACTTCGGCCGTCGGCCAGCGCATTGGCCAGCGCATTGGCCAGCGGGTCGGCCAGTGCAATATGCGCGGCGGCTCCATCCTACGAATTTCAAGGTCTTTTGGCGGGGATATCATGCTGAAAATCGTGCTGCTGGGCGCGCCCGGTTCGGGCAAGGGAACGCAGAGCGCCAAGCTCGTCGAGGAGTACGGAGTGCCGCAAATTTCAACCGGCGATCTGCTGCGCGCGGCGGTCGCGGACCGGACCGAGCTCGGTTTGAAAGCCAAGGCGGCGATGGACGCCGGCGAACTCGTCTCCGACGATATCGTGGTCGGCATGATCCGCGAGCGCCTGAACCGGCCCGATACCGAAAACGGCTTCATTCTCGACGGATTTCCACGCAGCGAGACTCAGGCGGAAGTCCTGGACGGCTTGTTGACCGAACTCGATCGCCCGCTTCAGCGTGTTATCCATCTGCAGGTCGACAACGAGGAGATCGTGGACCGGTTGATGGCGCGCGGCCGCGCCGACGACAACGAAGAAACGATCCGCAACCGGCTGTCGGTTTATCAGGATCAGACCCAGCCGCTGGTGGCTTACTACGAGCAGCGTGGCCTGCTCAAGCCGGTCGCCGGCGTCGGCACGGTCGACCAGATCCACGCCCGGATCAAACAGGCGTTGGCCGAGGCCTGATCCCGGCTTGGTGCGCCATCCCGGCCGGGGTTTTCGCCTACGGTCGCGCGGCGTCCGCCTGAGCGCCCGTCACGGCCTGTACGACGGCGTGGCCGGCCACCTCGGCGCGCCAGCCGCGCAGTAGCCGCCCGTCGCGGTGGCCGGCCACGATGGCCGCCACATCCGCACGGCTGGCGATCGATGCCGGCGGGATGTCGGCGGCCTCGGCGGCCCGGGCAAGCGCCCGCATCCCGGTCTTGATGCGTCGCCGCGCGGCTTCGTCCGGAGGGCCGGCGTTGGGGTCGAGCGATTCGGCCGGGCGGGCCAGACCTTGCTGCACGCAAGCCAGCAGTTCATCGCCGTGGCAAGCCAGGGTCTTGGCCGGCAGGTCCGGCGTGTCCGCCAGTTCGACGTCCCGGGTCGGCTGATTCTCGGCGATCGCGATCAGCGGCGCGTCGGCCAGAATCCAGCGCCGTGGCCGGTCGGCCGCGAGCGCTTCGCGTTCCCGCCATGCGGCGAGTTCAGCCAACACCTGCTGGGCGGCCGGGGCGAGGCGGTTCCAGGCCTTGATCCGGCGCCAGGCGAGGCGCGTGTCGACGTTGAAGCGGGCGGGCTCGACCATGCGCGCAAAGTCGTCGTCCAGCCAGGCCAGCCGATCGGCGGCGGCGAGTGCGTCGCGCAGTACCGGATAGGCCACCGCCAGGTAACGCACGTCGTCCGCGGCATAGTCGAGTGCGCCCGCGGGTAGCGGGCGCCGGCTCCAGTCGGTCCGGGTATGGCCCTTAGGCAGCTTCTTGTCGAGCAGGGCGTCGACCAGCCGGGCGTAACCCATTTGATCGTCGAAGCCGAGCAGCGGTGCGGCGACCTGGGTATCGAAAATCGGCGCCGGCATGCGGTTGAAGGTCTGGTAGAGCACCTCCAAGTCCTGTTCGGCGGAATGAAACACCTTGACCACGGCGGGATCGCCCAGCAGACGTCCGAGCGGCGCGAGATCGGTCAGCGCGAGCACGTCGATCAGGCCGACGTGCTCGCTATCGGCGATCTGGACCAGGCACAGTTTGGGGACATAAGTCCGCTCGCGCAGAAATTCGGTATCGACAGCGAGCCAGTCGCATCCGGCCAGTTCCGCGGCGAACTCGGCCAGCGCGGCGTCGTCATCGATGGTGACGACGCGCTGCGGCGCCTTCGGTATCATGCGCTTGGCTTCATTGAGCTTATCGTTCATAGGATTACGCGTTGACCATGAATTTTGCGCGCCGACTCGTCGACCTCATGCTGTTCCGCCGCGGCCCGCAGGACATGCCCGGCGATCAGGTGACGCTCGTGGTCAGCATAGCGGCCTATTGTACCGTTCTGTTCATTCAGGTCGCGCTGGTCGGGCCGCCGGCCGGCGCCCTGGTGCAGGCCGTGCTCGCCACGCTGATGCTCGGGCTGTACGTCGCGACGGTTCTGCGTCTGCGCGGGTTGTCGAACCGTTTCAACCAGACCGCGACCGCGTTGTTCTCGTCGGGCACCGTGCTCACCCTGATCATGCTGGCGCCTACGCGCGCGCTGCGGCCGTATTTGGATGCGCTGCGCACGGCTGGCGACCCGTCCCAGGTGCCGATGCCATCGCCCTTGTTCGCGTTGGCGTATCTGGTGGTCGGCATCTGGGGGCTGGCGATCTACAGCCATGTCTATCGACATGCGCTGGGCGTGTCGATCGCGCTCGGCGTAGCGGTGACCATCGGTTTCGAAGTACTGCTGATGCTCGTCTTCTCGGTGCTCGGCTGACCTTTACCCGCACGACGAGAGATCGCGATGCACGTTCATATTTTGGGAATCGGCGGCACTTTCATGGCCGGCGTGGCCCTGTTGGCCCGGGCCGCGGGGCACGAAGTGACCGGCTCCGACGAAGGGCTGTATCCGCCCATGAGCACGCAGCTGGCCGAAGCGGGCATCGCGGTGATGGATGGCTATCAGCCCGCCCATCTGGAGCCCGCGCCGGATCAGGTGGTGGTCGGCAACGCGATGGCTCGCGGCAACCCGGCGATCGAGTACATGCTCGACGCCGGGTTGGCCTACACCTCGGGCCCCCAGTGGCTGGCCGATCATGTGTTGGCCGATCGCTGGGTGCTGGCGGTGGCCGGCACCCACGGCAAGACCACCACGGCCAGCATGCTCGCGCATATTCTGCTCGATCAGGGCGCGGCCCCCGGCTGGTTGATCGGCGGCATCGCCGCGGACCTAGGCGCCTCGGCCGCGTTTGGCGAGTCGAGGTTCTTCGTGGTCGAGGCCGATGAATACGATACGGCTTTCTTCGACAAGCGCTCCAAGTTCGTCCACTACCGGCCGCGTACGCTGATCCTCAACAATCTGGAATTCGATCATGCCGATATCTTCGACGATTTGGCGGCGATCCAGCGTCAGTTCCATCATCTGCTGCGCACCGTGCCGGGCGCCGGCCGGATCGTGCACAACGCCGCCGACGCCGCGCTCGATACGGTAATCGCACAGGGCTGCTGGACCCCGCGCGTGGGCTTCAACCGGCCCGACGGCTGGCACGCGGAGCCGGTAACCGCCGACCACGGTCGCCTGCGCATCGGGCGCGGCGACCAGTTTGTGGGCGAGTTGGCGTGGACGTTGAAGGGCGCGCACAACGCGGCCAACGCCTGCGCGGCGATCGCCGCGGCCGAACATGCCGGTATCGCGCCTTCGGCGGCGCTGGCCGCGCTGGCGACGTTTAGCGGCGTCAAACGTCGACTCGAACTGCGCGGTACGCCCGGCGGCATCGCGGTCTACGACGACTTCGCCCATCATCCGACCGCGATCCGCGCGACCCTCGACGGCCTCGCCGTCGGCCGTGAACGCGGGCGCGTGATCGTCGCTTTCGAGCCGCGCTCGAACACGATGCGCGCCGGCGTGCACCAAGCCACCCTCGGCGCCAGCTTCGATCGGGCCGACCGGGTATACGCTTACGATGCCGGCATCGATTGGGATCTCCGCGCCGCGATGGCGGCGCTCGACGACCGTTTCCAGGCGCTCGGCGATATTGATGCCCTGGTAGCCGCGATCGCGGCCGAGGCGCGGCCCGGCGATATCGTGGTGGTGATGAGCAACGGCGGCTTTGGCGGCATCCACGACAAATTGTTGGCCACCCTGGCTTGATACCAGCCGTTATAATTATGCAACGATAGTCGATAAGAAAAAGAGCAGGTCCGAAAATAAACGCCAAAGGCACGTAAAATAAAGAAAAATCAGTTTTCATTTGCGTTTTTCGCGTTCAGTTGCGGACTGTTTTTGTCTTCCTTTTGTATTCTTGCTTTTTGCAGGTTGGTATAAGGTTTCGTTCGTTTGCGCCGCGCATAAAAAAGCCCGGCCGGAGCCGGGCTACCTATCGATTATGGCGGCGCTAGCTTAGTTACCGCCGTTGTCGCTCTGCGCGCCGGCCGATTGCTGCAGCTTGCCGCGCACGTTCTTCATCTCGGCGATGAGCTGGGTGGTTTTCGAATCCTGCTTCTTCATGGCCTCGATGGTGTCCTGTTCGAGCTGCTTGCCCGATTTCTGGATGTCCGGCTGGGACAGAGCGGCGTTGCGCGCCTTGACCATCTTCTGGCGCTCGTCCTGGAAGTCCTGCATTACCTGCTTGCGCTGTTCGTCGCTCAGATCGCCCGACTGCAGCTTCTTGGCTATCGACTGCATGTGCTTCTGGCCGGCCTGTATGTCGTAGCCCTGCTCCTCGATCGCGTTTTTGACCTGATCCTGGAACTGCTGCTGTTCCTTGGCGAGCTGCGGGTTGTTCTGAATGGTCTTGTCGTGGATCTGCTTGAGCTGTTGCGCATCCGAACGATACGTCTTCATCAGCTGCTGGGTATCGTTTTGACCGCTGCTGTCGTCGGCGGCGACGGCCATGCCCGTGAAGGACAGCGCGGCAACCGCCAGCGCGCAGAGGGTGCAAACACGTTTGATCATAAAAGAACCTATGGGTATGAGGTTGGCCGAATCGCTTCTGACCTTAATAAAGCATAACAGTTGCATTAAAACGACCACAAAAAAGCGGTCTGCGTGTCGAAGCGCGTCCGCGCGCTTAGCGGCGTCTCGAGGCGAGCCGATCGGCGGCCCGGGTCGTCTCCGGCAGGCGGTAGCGGGTCAGCGTGCGCGTGACCCAGTCCAGCGCCGTGTCGAGATCGACACGATGCCCGGGCGATATGAAGATCGGCTTAACACGGACCCGGGAGCGCAGCACCGCGCCGATGATCTCGTGACCGTCCATGAGCGGCGTCCAGGCCAGGCGTTCCTCGGGTGCGGGGTCGTGGGTTCCGGTCAGGCGTTTCTTGGCCACGCCGATGGTGGGTAGGCCGCTGGCCAGACCCAGATGCGTGGCGACGCCGAGACGCCTCGGATGCGCGATGCCATGGCCGTCGACCATGAGCAGATCGGGCAGTTCGGATAGTTCGTCCAGCGCATCGAGCGCGGCCGGAATCTCGCGGAACGACAGCAGACCGGGGATGTAGGGCATACGGGTGGGACGCCGCACCAGCACCTGCTCGAGCACGGAAAGATCGTTGGGGTCGAGCACCACGATCGCGGCGCGCGTGGTATGGCCGCTGTCCTCGAAGCCGATGTCCACGCCGGCGATGCGGCGAATTTCGGCCGGCAGCGCGTTCTGTGTATCCACATGCCGGGCGATCGCATGCTGGATCGCGCGGCCGGCGCGGGCCTCGCGCGGCCAGGCGTGCTCGATGCGCGTACGCCCGTCGGCCGTGTGGCGGATGACCGGCTCGAGCGACGTGCCGGCCGGCGTGTCGTTATTCGATGTCATGCGCGTCCGCGAACCGGCGCATGACATCGATGGTCTCGTTCGAGACATGATGTTCCACGCCCTCGGCGTCCTGGCGCGCGGTGGCCTCGGAGACGCCCAGCGCGCGCAGAAAACGCAGCACCACGATATGCCGCTCGCGCGACACGCGCGCCATTTCGTGGCCGGCGTCGGTGAGAAAGATCGAACGATAGGGTTGGCTCGTGACCAGTCCGGCTTCGGTCATCCGCCGGATCATTTTGCCGACCGTGGCCTGGGTCACCCCCATGCGCTGGGCGAGTTCGACCGCGCGGGCCTCGCCCTTGGCGTCGATCAGATCGGCGATCAGTTCGACATAGTCCTCGATGAGCTCGGTTTCGTGCGCCTTGCGCACGTGGCTGTACTGCCGCGCATGGATCTGCGGATCGAGCAGTTCGCCCGAGGTATCGTCGCGCAGGACGTGATCGAGCTCTTGAGCCGTGGGCCGTGCGTTCATAATCCGGTCATTATAGCGTTTCAGTCCGACCCGCGTGTGGGCGGGCGAAGTGCGGCCGAAGTGCGGCGATCACCGGCGCGGTCTCGGGGCGCACGCCGCGCCAGAGCGCGAACGATTCGGCGGCCTGTTCCACCAGCATGCCGAAACCGTCGCGGCCCGTGGCTACGCCGTGCGCGGCGGCCCAGCGCAGAAACGGGGTCGGCGTGTCGGCGTAGATCATGTCGTAGACCGCCACGGCGCGGGCCAGGATGCGGGCATCGATCGCGGGCATGGCGGCCTCGGTCAGCCCGGCCGATATCGCGTTAATCACCAGTTCGGCGTCATCGGGCGCGGCATTCAGTCCGCAGGCGACGACCTCGCCCATGTCCGCACAGGCGGCGGCGATCGCCCGGGCCTTGTCCGGGCTGCGATTGGCGATCGTGATGCGGGCCGCGCCGGCGGCGAGCAGGCTGGGCACCACCCCGCGCACGGCGCCGCCCGCGCCCAGAATCAGCAACCGCCGGCCGGCGATATTGACCGCGAGATTATCGACCAGATCGGCCACCAGGCCGGCGCCGTCGGTGTTGTCCGCGAACAGCCCGTCGCCGGTGGCCATCAAGGTGTTGACCGCGCCGGCGCGCTCGGCCCGCTCGCTCAGCCGGTCGGCCAGTTCGAATGCGGCCTGTTTGAAGGGTAGGGTGACGTTGAGCCCGGCGCCGCCGCAATCGAAGAATTCGCGCGCGACGCGCTCGAAACCGTCGGCCGGCGCCGGCAGGCGGGTGTATTCCATCGCCTGATCGCACTGCGCGGCGAACCGGCGGTGAATATCCGGCGATCGGCTATGCGCGACCGGATGGCCGATGACGGCGTAGCGATCGGATGGCTGAGGCATGTGACGGCATTCGGTGCTTGGCCGGCCGCCTATCGTGGCCAAGCATGGCGGCATAAGCAAACGTTCATGCCGGCCGCCGCGGTGCTCCGTAGTGTGCGATTCGATGCAGCGACGCGATCGCGGCGGCGCCGGGATCGGTGCAGGCCGTGAATACGTCGGCCACCGGCATGTCCTCGAGACAGGCGTGATGGCCGAGCGGGCACTCGCGTTGGCGGCACGGTGAACAGTCCATGCCGCGCCACAGCCGCTGCGAGGTTGCCGCGAGCGGTGGGGCGTAGTCGGGATCGGTGGAGCCGTACAGGCCGATCACGCTGGGCGCGGCGGCCGAGGCCAGATGCATGACGCCGGTGTCGTTGCCGACGAAGCGGGTAGTCAGCGCGGCCAGATCGACGATATCGACCAAGCTTGTGCGCGCGGCGAGATTCACGCCGTGCTTCGGCGCCGCGGCCGCCATCGCATTGGCGACTTCGCGATCGGCGTCGCTGCCGAAGATCCAGCAGGCCCAGCCGGCCGCGTCCAGACGCGCGGCCAGGCCGGCATAGTGACGTACCGGCCAGGCCTTGGCGCCGCCGTAGGCCGCGCCCGGCGCAAAGCCCACCACCGGGCGCTCCGGGTCGAGCCCCAGTTCGGCGACCAGTTCACGCTGGCGCGCGCCGTCGACCGTAAGCCGCGGCCAGTCGATTTCACCGAGCGCATCGCCGTCCGCGGCCAAGCCGAGCAGGGCGTAGTGCTCGGCCTTGAGCGGATAACGCGACTTGTCCAGCGTGCGTACATCGTTGATCAGACCCAAGCGCAATTCGCCGCGATAGCCGGTGCGCAGCGGAATACCGGCCAGCCACGGCACCAGCGCGGCCTTGGCGCTGCGCTGGAGCACGATCGCCTGCTCATAGCCGCGCGCTCGCAGTTGCCGAGCGGTTTCGCGGCGCCGGCGCCAGGCGAATTGGCCGTGCCCGATGTTCATGGTCACGGCTTCGTCGACTTGTGGCATGCGCTCGGTCAGGCGCGCCGTGGACGCCGGCGCGAGCACGTCGATCGTGGCCTGGGGCCGGCGCGCGCGCAGGCCCGCGAACAGGCTCTGGGCCATGACCATGTCGCCGATCCAGGACGGGCCGATGACCAGCACGCGTTCGGGCTGCGGATTCACAGCCGGTCTATTCCGCCAGCCAGCGCGCGGCGTCCTTGGCGAAATAGGTTAGCACGCCGTCGCAGCCGGCGCGCTTGAAGCTCGTGAGGCACTCCATGACCGCGGCGCGTTCGTCGAGCCAGCCGTTGTCGGCGGCGGCCTTGAGCATCGCGTATTCGCCGGAGACGTGATAGGCGAAGGTCGGTACGCCGAACGTCGTTTTCACGCGGTGGATGATGTCCAGATACGGCATGCCCGGCTTGACCATGACCATGTCCGCGCCTTCCTTGAGATCGAGCGCAACCTCGCGCAGCGCTTCATCGGTATTTGCCGGGTCGACCTGGTAAGTGCGCTTGTCGGCGCGGCCGAGATTGGACGCCGAGCCCAGCGCTTCGCGGAACGGATTGTAGTAGGCCGAGGCGAACTTGGCCGCGTAGGACATGATCACGGTGTTGATATGGCCATCGGCTTCGAGTGCGTCGCGCATTGCGGCGATACGGCCGTCCATCATGTCCGAGGGCGAGACGATATCGGCCCCGGCCTCGGCGTGGGCGCGCATCTGTTCGACCAGAATGCCGATGGTCGGGTCGTTGAGCACATAGCCGTCCTCGTTGATCACGCCGTCCTGGCCGTGGCTGGTATACGGATCGAGCGCGACATCGGTCATCACCCCGAGCTGGGGGAATTCGGCCTTGATCGCGCGGATTGCCTGCGGGATCAGGCCGTCGGGATTGGCCGCCTCGGCCGCGTCCGCTGTCTTCTTGCCCGGATCGACGACCGGGAACAGCACCAGCGCCGGGATGCCCAGCGCGGCGGCTTCGGCGGCCTCGCGCAACAGATCGTCCAGCGTATGCCGGCGTACACCGGGCATCGCCGCCACGTCGGCGGCCTCGCCTTCGGTCACGAACACGGGGTAGATCAAATCGTCGACCGACAGACGATGTTCGCGCGCCAGCCGGCGGGTGAAGTCGTTCGCGCGGGCGCGGCGCAGGCGGGTGGCCGGAAACCGGCCGGGGAAGGTATCGGGCATGATGGCCTCGGGCATGCAATGTCGGCGCCGACGATAGAACCGGCCGGGCGACGATTCAACTATTCAATTATGGATTACTACGGCACGCGCCGATTGATGAAAGCGCGGTATCCGCCGCCGGCGATAACCGTGATTGAGTCCCGGGGCGTAAACGGTCAAACTGACGCGATCATTGAGATCGGGTCGACAATGACAATCCGGTATTTCTGTATATCGCGCGCAGCCGGCGCAAGGCGGTGGAATGGCTGAGCGCGAACAGCTTGCGAACTGGCTCGAGGCCACCGCGCGTGGCGACGAGCAGGCGTTTCAGCAACTCTATGCGGCCACTTCGCCGCAACTCTATGCGCTGTTGCTACGTATTTTGAGAAGCCCCGAACGGGCGCAGGACGCGTTGCAGGACGCTTATGTACGCATCTGGCAGAAAGCCGATACCTACTCGCCCGAGCGTGGTGCGCCGCTGACCTGGCTGTTGTCGATCGCGCGTTACCGCGCGCTCGATCTGCTGCGGCGGCGGCGTCCCGAGGTCGCCATGCCGGAGGAACCCGATCGGGTGGCCACGCTTCTGGAGGACGAACAGAGCTTGTCTCCCGCGCAGGAAAACGAGAATCAGCAGTCCCTGGCTGCGATCAACGCCTGTCTGAACCAATTGTCGGACGAGCAGCGCGAAAGCGTGCTGTTGGCCTACTATGAGGGCTTGACGCATCAGGAACTGTCCGAGCGCATGGACGCGCCGCTCGGCACGGTCAAGAGCTGGATCCGGCGGGGTTTGCTGCGTCTGCGCGACTGTCTGGTGGGGGGCTCGGCATGACCACGCCCGAGCACGACGAACTGGACCTGACCGCGGCCGAATATGTACTCGGCACGCTGGAACCCGAGCAGGCGAGCGCGTTCCGGCAGCGCTTGGCCGACTCCGCCGCGGCCCGGGCGCGCCTGGCGGTCTGGGAAGACCGGCTGGCCCGGCTCGCTCTGGATCTGGAGCCGGTCGCGCCGCCGGCATACGTTTGGGAGGACGTGGCGCGCGCAATCGGCATCGCCCGCGAACAGGCGGCGGATCGCCGGCCCGCTGCGCCCGCCGCGCCGGGCAACGACTTCAAGCGCGCGCGCCGCTGGCGCCGTTTGGCGCTCGCGGCCTCGCTGGCGGCGATCGTTCTGGCCGGCCTGGCGATCTTTGAGTTGCCGGTCTGGCGCGGCGGCGGTCAAATCGCGCCGACCTATGCCAGCGTCATCTACGACAAGCCCACCGGCATGAGTTGGCTGGTTACGTCCTCGGACGACGGCAAGAAGCTCTCGGTGCAGGCCATGGGCGACTTCAAGGTGCCGGCGGGCAAGATGCTGCGGATGTGGATCAAGGCCGGCGACGGCAAACCGCAACTCGTCGGCGAGTTGCCGCACACGCGCGGCCATTACACGATGGCGCTGCCGTCCAAGCTGCGATCCGAACTCGGCGACCATGCCAAAATCATGGTGTCGATGGAGGATACGTCGCGCGCCGGCACGCGCACACCGGGCGGCAAGCTCATGTGGGTGGCACCGGTGGCGCATCGCACCGGCTGAGAGACGTCTACCAAACTACTGCGCTTGCTGCGCTCCGGGCGTGCCCGAACTGCCGGCGCTCGCTATGTTTTGTAAACACCCTCTGAGACGGGCGGTCGCCGGCCGGTGGTCAGTCGTCGTCGGGCTGAAAGCCGTGCCGCTCGATGTTGCGCTCGGAATTGAGCGACCAGTCGTAGGCATAGCCGTCGATGTCGCCGCGCTGTGCGTCCAGCCGCGCCGAAAGCGCGGGCTGGGCGAATCGACGCAGGCGCTGGATCACGCCGAGCGCGTCGCCGCCGAAATCGCTCTGATACCAGTCGTAGATTTTCGACACGATGAGCCGGCCGTCCTCGAAGTGCACGCCTTCGGGCGAATTCACATAATCCTTGGCATTATCGACCAGCGCGCGGTCGATGTTGGCGCCGGTATAAGCCGAATCGCGTAGGCTCGGGCAGGATATCGAGGCACAGTTCACGCCGTAGTGGGTCATGCCGTCCGGCCAGATCGGACGCAGGATGCGGTGCTCGATGTCGTTCAGGCTCAACTCCTCGCCCTCGACTTCGAGTACCTGATCGTCCCAGGGCCCGTGGTGGAACAGCCCGCCGCCGAAGTCACGGATGGAATCCACCGGGTAATCCTCGAGCACGAGGTCGATCGTTTCGGCGTTGTACAGATTGATCCAGTATGCGCGCTGTACATCGCGGTTGTAGCGATCGATGTCGATCTTCTCCATCGCCGCGATGTAGTGCGCCAGCCGGTCTCGATCGGCGGCGGAGACGTCGCCGTAGCGCACGCCGTTCGGCCCGTGGTCGTGAACCACGACGTATTTGTGTAGAAATGCATCGAACGCGCTGTGATCGATGGTGGCGGTGGAATCGGCATCGTGGGCCTGCCAGCGGGCCCATAGATCGGCGTCCGGGGCCGCGTGCGCGGCGGGCGGGGCCAAGAGCAAGGTCAGAATCGACCCAAGGCTGGCGACGATCGAGAGGACGGCGAGCAGACGACGCATTGCGCGACTCCGGATGATGTGACGGCGCGCCCCCGTGTATCGGCCGAATCTAGACTATCGGCGACCGGCGGCCCTTACAACTCGCGCGGATACGCCCCCGAACGGCTGATTCGCATGAAAAAGCCGGCGCGAGGCCGGCTTGTAGCAAGCGCTGTCCGCACCCTACAACAGGTGCGCCACGGCTTCGCGCTCGCTGCGCAGTTCGTCCTCGGTGGCCTGCATGCGCGCGCGGGCGAATTCGCTGATCTCCAGATCCTGAACGATCTTGAACCCGCCGTTGTCGCAGATGACCGGGAACGAATACATGATGCCCGGTTCGATGCCGTAGCTGCCGTCGGCCGGGATACCCATGCTCACGATCGCCCCTGTGCTGCCGGCTACCCAGTTGCGCATATGGTCGATCGCGGCACTGGCCGCCGAGGCCGCGCTGGAAGCGCCGCGCGCTTCAATGATGGCGGCGCCGCGTTGCTGCACGGTGGGGATGAAGTGGTTCTCGTACCAGTCCTGGTCGACCAGATCGAGCGCGGCCCTGCCTTTGACCGTGGCGTGCGACAGGTCGGGGAACTGGGTCGAGCTATGGTTGCCCCAGACCATCATGCCCTCGATATCGGTGACCAGGCTGTCGGTCTTCTGCGCCAGTTGGGAGAGCGAGCGGTTGTGGTCCAGCCGCATCATGGCGGTGAACTGGTTATCGTTCAGGTCGGGGGCGTTGGCCGAGGCGATCAGCGCATTGGTATTGGCCGGATTGCCGACCACCAACACCTTGACGTCCTTGGCGGCATGATCGTTCAGCGCCTTGCCCTGAACCGAAAAGATATCGCCATTGGCCTTGAGCAGGTCCGAGCGTTCCATGCCCTTGCCGCGGGGCTTGGAACCCACCAGCAGCGCATAATCGACGTCCTTGAACGCTTCTTCCGGTTGGTCGGTGCCGTGGATTTCGGTTATCAGCGGGAAGGCGCAGTCGTTGATCTCCATGATCACGCCCTCGAGCGCATCCATGGCCGGCGGAATTTCCAGCAGCTGCAGGATGATTGGCTGGTCATGCCCGAGCATCTCCCCGGTGGCGAGGCGAAAGATCAGCGAATAGCTGATCTGTCCGGCGCCCCCGGTTACGGCTACGCGTACGGCATCTTTCATGGCGGCTCCTTGGTAAAAACCTGGTTGTTGAACGGCCTGGCGTGTGGGCGGATGCGGGGCCGGTGTGGCGGCCGGCCGACGCGCTTGAAAGCGGACCCGCGCCTTGTCCAGAAGATGGGACAAAGGATAGCCCAAACCCCGAAAACGGTCCAAAGAGCGCGGCGCGCTCCGGTCATCGGCCGTCTCGTGGCACTATGAGCCCAAATTCATACGCGGAAGCGGGGCGGATGCAGACAATCGCGATTATCGGCGGCGGCATAGCGGGGCTGGGTGCCGCGTGGTTGTTGCGCGAGGCCGCCGATATCACGCTGTTCGAGGCGGCCGACGGGCTCGGCGGCCATGTCTGCACGGTCATGGACGGCGCGCAGCCGGTCGATACCGGTTTCATCGTGGCCAACGATCGCAATTATCCGTATTTCAACCGCTTTCTGGACGAACTCGGGGTGGCCACCCAGCCCAGCGACATGTCGTTCGGGGTGTCGATCGGCCACGGGGCGATCGAATGGGCCGGGGACAGTCCGGCCAAGCTGTTCGCCCAGCCGGCGTTGGCGGGCGATCCCGCGCACTGGCGCATGATCGCGGATATCCTGCGCTTCAATCGGCGCGCCAAGCGTATGTTGGTGGCCGACCGGGTGCCCGATCTGGCGCTCGGCGAATTCCTCGACAAGCATCGCTTCGGCGAGGCGTTCGCGGCTCGCTATCTGCTGCCGATGGCGGCCGCGATCTGGTCCACGCCGACCGCGGGCATCCGGCGTTTCCCGCTGGCCGCGTTTCTTCGTTTTTTCGACAACCACGGCCTGCTCGACATCAAGGACCGCCCGCAGTGGCACACCGTGGCCGGTGGCAGCCATGCCTATGTGCGCGCGGTGGCGGCCGTGCTGGGCGATCGCGTGCGCTGCGCCACCCCGATCCAGCGCGTGCGCCGTCAGGCCGACGGCGCGACCGTGATCACCGAGCGCGGGCGCACGCTGCATTTCGATCAGGTCATCTTCGCCTGCCATGCCGATACCACGCGCCGCCTGTTGGTCGATGCCGATCCGCGCGAACGCGAACTGCTGGGCGCGTTTTCGTTTCAGCCGAATCGGGCGGTGCTGCACAGCGACCCGAGCCTGATGCCGAAACGCCGGCGCGTCTGGTCGTCGTGGAACTATCTGGCTGACCGCGCAGAGATCTCCGATCAGCGGGTGGCGGTGACCTACTGGATGAACCGGCTGCAGTCGATCCCCGGCCCGCGCGAATATTTCGTCAGCCTCAATCCGCTGACCGAACCCGATCCGGCGCGCGTGATCGCCGAGATCGGCTATTTGCATCCGGTGTTTGACCGCGCCGCGCTCGCCGCCCAGACGCGTTTGGGCGAAATCCAGGGCGCCGGCGGCGTCTGGCACACGGGCGCCTGGTGCGGCTATGGATTCCATGAGGATGGTCTGGCCTCGGCCACAAGGGTGGCCAAGGCGCTGGGCGTCGCCGCGCCGTGGCTGGTTTGAACGCAGCCGCGCTTTATCGCTGTCGTATTATGCACCGGCGGCCGGGCCCGCCGCGTTATCGGTTCACGTATCGCGCTTTCTTCCTACTGCTCGATATCGACGCCATCGACGCGGCCTGTGCGGCGTCGCCGCTGATCTCGCGCAACCGGTTCAATCTGCTGTCGTTTCATGACGCCGATCATGGGCCGCACGACGGATCCGATCTACGCGCCTGGATCGACGCTGTGCTCGCCGAGCACGCCGTCGATTTGGCGGGCGGCCGGGTGCGGTTGTTCACCATGCCGCGCGTGCTCGGTTACGGCTTCAATCCGATCAGCCTGTATTACGCCGAGCATGCCGATACCACGCTGCGTGCGATCGTCGCCGAGGTTCACAACACGTTTGGCGAGCATCACATCTATGTGCTGCACGACAACGGGCGGGCCATGGACTGGCGCGCCGCGCGCGACAAGGCGAAACGGTTTCATGTCTCGCCGTTTTTCGACCGAAGTGGGACCTATCGCTTTCATGTCATGGCGCCCGCAGAGCGCGTAGGGCTCGGCATTCGCCTCTACGACGACGCCGACGAGCTGCGCATCGCGACCGCGCTGTCGGGCACGCGGCGGCGGTTGTCGACGCGCAGCATCGCAATTGCGGTCTGTGTCGTACCTCTGATGACACTCAAGATCACGGCGGCGATCCATTGGCAGGCTCTCAAGATCTGGCTGCGCGGTGCGAAGTTCCATACCAAGCCCGAGCCGCGGCGACCGAATCGATCATAAGAACAACGGCATGACGACGACTTCCTACCACGCGACCGTGGCTTACGGCCGGCCGAGCGGTTGGCGCGAACGAGCGGTGATCAAGCGGCTCGACCGGCTTACCCGCGGCCGTTTGGACGTTATCCTGCCCGGGCGCAGCGTTGCCCGCTTCCAGGGCAGCGAACCCGGTCCGACGGCGACGCTGACGATCCATTCGCCGCGCATGGTGACGCGATTGTTCAAGGCCGGCTCGGTCGGTTTCGCCGAGGGCTATATGGCCGGCGAGTGGGACTGCGACGATCTGCCGGCGCTGATCTATCTGCTGCATCTGAACGCCGCGGCGCTGGCGCCGGATTTTTCGCGTCTGCAGTGGTTGTACAGGTTGGCGTCAAGCGCCGGCCGGCGGCTGCGCGCCAACAGCCGGGCCGGTGCGAAGCGTAACATCGCCTACCACTACGATCTCGGCAACGATTTCTATGCCCGCTGGCTGGACGAGACGTGGACCTATTCCTCGGCGGTATTCGCCCGGCCCGACGAGCCGTTGGCCGAGGCCCAGCGCCGTAAATACGATCGGTTGCTCGAACGCCTCGCGCCCGAGCCGGATGCGCATATTCTGGAAATCGGTTGCGGCTGGGGCGGTTTCGCGCGCCACGCCGCCGAAACCCGGGGTGTACGCGTGACCGGCATCACCCTATCGGAAGAACAACTCCGATTCGCGCGCGAGCGTGCCGTGGCCGGCGGTCTGGCCGATCGCATCGATTTTGCGCTCCGCGATTATCGCGATATCGCCGAAACCTACGACCATGTGGTCTCGATCGAGATGTACGAGGCGGTCGGCGAGGCCTACTGGCCAACTTACTTTAAAGCCATCCACGATGCGCTCAAGCCGGGCGGGCGCGCCGCGATCCAGGCGATCACGATCGACGACGCCCGGTTTGCCTACTATCGCCGCAACGTCGACTTCATACAGAAATATATTTTCCCCGGAGGCATGCTGGCCTCGCCGGCGGTTTTCACCGCGCACGCGGCGGCGGCCGGGCTGGCCGTGCACGAGCGTGATTTCTACGGCCGGCACTACGCACGCACATTGCTGCGCTGGGACCGGGCGGTGGCCGCCGCCGGCGCCGAAATCCGGGCCGAACGCGGCGACTCCTTCTACCGGATGTGGCGCTACTATCTGGCCTACTGCGCGGCCGGTTTCACGTCCGGCAACATCGACCTGATGCAGATCGGTTTACAGCGGCCCGGATGAGCCGACGTTATCCCCTGTCGCGCCTGGCATCCTACGGCGGGCTGGGTCTACCGCTAGCCGCGCTCGGCCTGCCGCTCACCGTGTTTCTGCCGCCGTTCTACGCCCAGATGCCGGGGTTGAACACCGGCATCGTCGGCGTGCTGATCTTCGCTGCGCGCCTGTTCGACGTGATTACCGATCCGGTGATCGGGACACTTTCCGACCGTACGCCCGCCCGTTTCGGCCGGCGCCGGCCTTATATCGTGCTCGGCACGCCGATTCTCATGCTCGCGGCCTGGTTTCTGTTCGTGCCCGGCGCGCACGCCGGGGCGCTCTACCTGCTGATCTGGAGTATGGCGGCTTATCTCGGCTGGACGCTGATCTATCTGCCGTATACGACCATGGGCGCCGAACTGTCGACCGATTACGATGAACGTACGCGCGTCACGGCCTGGCGCGAAGGGTTTTTCGTGCTCGGCACGATGGTCGCCATCGTATTGCCGGCGGCCGTAGGCAAGCTGGCCGGCGGGCCGGCGGCGGGGCTGGCGGCAATCGCGGTCTTTCTGTTGCTCGCGCTGCCGATCGCCGTCGGTTTGTTTCTCTGGCGCGCGCCGGAGCCCGACGCGGCGGCCTCGAACGTGGCCTGGGCCGAAAGTGCGCGTCTGCTGGCCGCCAACAAGCCGTTTCGCCGGCTGGTCGTCGCCTATCTGCTCAACGGCGCGGCCAACGGGCTGCCGGCGGCGCTGTTTCTGTTCTTCGTGCAGTCTGTGCTCGGTGCGAGTCAGGCCACGGCGGGGATTTTCCTGGCGATCTATTTTTTGTCGGCCGTCGCCGGCCTGCCGGTCTGGTTCTGGATCGGGCGGCACTGGTCCAAGCACCGGCTGTGGTGCGCCTCGATGGCATTCGTGGCCGCTATGTTCATCTTTACGATCACGCTGTCGGACAATACTTACAGCATTATTGTCTACACGCTGATCTGTATTTTCGGCGGCTCCTGTCTGGGCGTGGATCAGGCCATCGCCGCCTCGATTCAGGCCGACGTGGTCGACGAGGACACGGCCGCCGGCGGCGACGGCCGCGCGGGGTTGTATTTCGGGCTCTGGGGCATGGCGACCAAACTCGCCTTCGCGGTCGCGCTCGGCATCGCCTATCCGATTCTATGGCTGGCGGGCTTTAACGCCGGCGGGCCCAGCGACGCGACCGCGCTATGGACGCTCGCGGCGCTCTACGGCCTGCTCCCGGTCGCGATCAAAATCGGCGTTATCGTGCTGATCTGGGATTTTCCGCTGGATCGCGATCGTCACGCCGTATTGCAGCGCAGCATCGGCCGTATTCGGCGCTGATCGAGGCTCAAGCGCTGCCGGCTCCGGCCGAAAGATCGTCGAAGGCGCGTCGCGGATCCCGCGGGTCTTGAATGGCGGCGATTTCGGCGTCCTTGTTCGCCCATAGCTCGCGCAGCCAAGCTTTGAACCGGGCGCGGTATTCCGGGTCGGCGCCGTAGTCGCCTTCGGCGAGAGCGGCCGGTACCGCTAGATAACGCACGCGAACCGCGACTTCGGGGATGCGCCCGCACAGCAAATCCCAGAACTTCGGCTCGGGCGTATCGATATAGGCCACGGTCATGTCGAGAATGCCGTCGAGCACGTCGCGCATGGCGTTCACGGCGAACGCGGTACCGCCCGCCTTGGGCGGCAACAGCGTGCGATAGGGCGAGTCCGCGGCGGCGCGCTTGGCCGGCGTGGAACGCGTGCCCTCGGCGTAATTGACCAGCGAGACCGGTAGTCGGCGAAAGACCTCACAGGCGCGCCGCACGGCGTGCATGTCCTCGTCGCGTAGGCTTGGATTATTCTCGATCGCGGCCTGGCTGTGGCGCTTCATGAAAGGAAAATCCAGCGCCCAGCAGGCCAGGCCGATCACCGGCATCCAGCGCAACTGTTCCTTGATGAAGAATCGCGGGAAGGGCAGCCGCGGATCGATCGCCTTGATCAGCAGCATGACATCGGCCCAGCACTGGTGATTCGAGATCAGCACGTAGCGCCCGTCCGGATCGTCGGCCATCTGCTGCTGATAATGCACACGGGTACCGCTGATGCCGAAAATGACGCCGTTGGCCGATCGCGCCCAGGTCTTGGCGATCGCCAGCGGCATGGCGGTGGCCCGGTCGCGGGCGCGGCCGGCCGGCAGCGCGAGCTTGACGAGGCTGGCCGGCAGCAGCGGAATGCCGCAGAGAATCGTCAGACCGATCAGGCCGCCGATGGCCGTGACGCCGCGCAGCGGCCCGGACAGCGCGGTCATCGGCGGGTCGACAATTCGTGAACCGCGTCCACCAGCGCGGCCACGTGATCCGGCTCGACCTCAGGAGTGACGCCGTGGCCGAGGTTGAAAACATGCCCCGGCCGGTCGCCGAAACGGTCCAGGATATCGCGCACCTCGGCCCGGATACGCCCGGGCTCGGCGAACAAAATCGCCGGGTCGGCATTGCCCTGCAGGGCCACCCGGTCGCCGACCCGGGCGGCCGCGTCGTCGATATCGATGGTCCAGTCCAGCCCGATCGCCGATGCGCCGGTCGCCGCGATTGCTTCCAGCCACGGTCCGCCGCCCTTGGTGAACAGGATCGTGGGCACCGCGCCGTCCGGCCCGGGCTCGAGCGCGGCCACGATTTTTTCCATATAGGCCAGCGAAAAGGCGCGATAGTTGGCCGGCGACAGCACGCCGCCCCAGGTATCGAAGATCTGTACCGCTTGTGCGCCGGCGGCGATCTGGGCGTTAAGATAGGCTGCGGTGGCACGGGCCAATACGTCGAGTAGCCGATGCAGCGCGTCCGGCGCGTTGTACATCAACGCCTTGATATGCCGGTAGTTCTTGGACGGGCCACCTTCGACCATATAGGTCGCCAGTGTCCACGGGCTGCCGGCGAAGCCGATCAGCGGCGTCTTGCCCTCCAGTTCGCGCCGGATCAGCTTGACCGCCGCCGGCACATAACCCAGCTCATCCTCGATATCGGGGACCACGAGCCGATCGATCGCGGCCGGCGAGCGCACCGGATGGGCGAAGTGCGGGCCTTCACCGGCGACGAAATGCAAGCCCAGCCCCATGGCTTCGGGGATGGTCAGGATATCGGAGAACAGGATCGCGCCGTCCAGATCGAAGCGGCGCAACGGCTGCAGCGTGACTTCACAGGCCAATTCCGGATTCTGGCAGAGATCCAGAAAGCTACCGGCCTTTTCGCGCAACTTGCGGTATTCCGGCAAGTAACGCCCGGCCTGGCGCATCAGCCAGACCGGGGTGACGTCGACGGGTTGGCGCGCGAGCGCGCGGAGCAGACGGTCGTGAGCCATGGACGATCGGCGGCCGGACGATGGATATGCCGATTCTACCGGCCAGGCGCGGCCGGGCAATAGAAGCGCCGTAAATGCGTCGTAAATACGCTTCGATCACCGCTCGGCAACGGCCCGGGCGATCTCGGCCTGGATTTCTCGAGCCGCCGCCGCCGGATCGGCCGCCTGGCGGATCGGCCGTCCGACGACCAGATAATCCGCGCCCGCCGCGATCGCCCGCGCTGGTGTCATCACGCGCTTCTGATCGTCGGGGCGGGCATCGTTGTCGACCGGCCGGATGCCGGGCGTGACCGTAATCAGCGTATCCGGCGCTTCGGCGCGGAGTTTCTCAAGTTCCAGACCGGAAGACACCACGCCGTCGCAGCCGGCCGCCGACGCGCGTCGCGCGCGGGACAGCACCAGTTCGTCGATATCGCAGTCAAAGCCCAGATCCGTCATATCGCCGCGATCCAGGCTGGTGAGCGCGGTGACCGCAAGAATCTTCGCGCCGCCTCGTCGCGCCGCTCCGGCCGCTTCCATGATGCGCTGATTGCCGTGGATGGTGATGAAATCCACATTCCGTGCGTCCAGCCGGGCGACCGCGGCCGCCACGGTGGCCGGCACATCGAACAGCTTCACGTCGACAAAGACCTTCTTGCCGCGCGCCTTGAGCCAGTCGATTAGCTCGAAATAGCCGGGCGACATCGCCAGTTCCAGGCCGACCTTATAGAAGGTCACGGTCTCGCCGAGTGTCTCGACCAGCGCGCGGGCGGCGTCGGTATCGGGTACGTCCAGCGCGAAGATCAGGCGGTCGCGGGTTTCGGCAATCTCGATCATGACAAAGTCGGCCCCGATGAAATCGATGGCGCCGGATGGCGGCCGGGGGCGATTATAAACGCTCCGCTGCATGGGACCGCGTGCCGTTGGCGTGATATGCGCGACACATCAACGGGACTCTGGTGTCCACGGTCGGCTCGACCCGCCGCAGTTGCCACGCCTGCATCGAAGAAACGGCGATCCTTTTGCAACTTGCCAAGTTACTCCGGCCCATGCCTGACGCAAGTTATTCGAAAACCGCGTGCTTTATAGTTGGCGAGCGCGTTCGGATGATCGAAATTACAGGTATGAAGCCAAACGCGTCGCGTGTCCGGTTCTCGCCATGCCTTGTTCACGCCCGCCGCTAAAACCGCGCCGCCATAGCCCGCGCCGATCCAGTTCGGCGTGAGGCCGAAGTAGGTGATCTCGACATTGCCGTCGTCGGCGAAATCGAGCTCGACGAAGCCGATCGGTTCGTCCGCGACCCGCGCCACCCAAACGGCCACGTGCGCGTCGTGCGAGCGGGCTTGCCATTCGGCAAACGACCAGGATAGACGATCGGTCCACTGCCATGCGGATCCAACCCGTATATACAATGCGCGGTGCAGCTCCGGGTCCGGCGGGCTCATCAATTCGAAATCGAAATCCGGCGCTGATCGTCTCGGCCAAAGCAGGTCGGCCGGAGAGCTCATCTCCAGATACGTGATAATTTCTTCGTCGGAATGTAGCCCGGTTTTCGTGTGCATTTTGCCAAGTAATAGGCTTTTAATAAGAATTCGCGGTGCTGTCGATCAACGCGCTCATGTTCGTGGTCGAGCTCGCCGCCGAGCCGTATGTTCTTGTGTCGGTGGCCGGATCAGACCGCGAGATAGTCGAGAATGCCCTTGGCCGCCTCGCGGCCTTCGTAAACGGCGGTGACGACCAGATCCGAGCCGCGCACCATGTCGCCGCCGGCGAAGATTTTCGGATTGGTGGTTTGGTGCTTGAAGCGGCCTTTTTCCGGCGCGATCACGCGGCCGCCGTCGTCGCATTCGATCTCGTGGGTGTCGAACCAGTCCTGCGGGTTGGGGCGGAAGCCAAACGCGATAATCACGCGATCGGCCTCGATGACTTCCTCGGTGCCCGGCACCGGCTCGGGGCGACGACGGCCGCGTTCGTCGGGTTCGCCGAGGTGGGTCGTGACCATCTTGATGCCTTCGACAAAGGTATCGCCCACGATTTCCACCGGCTGACGATTGAAGCGAAACTGCACGCCTTCTTCCTTGGCGTTTTCCACCTCGCGGGCCGAGCCGGGCATGTTCTCTTCGTCGCGCCGGTAGGCGCAGATCACTTCCTTCGCGCCCTGGCGGATCGAGGTGCGGTTGCAGTCCATCGCGGTGTCGCCGCCGCCGAGCACGACCACGCGCTGGCCTTTCATGTCGACGAAGGGATGCTCGCCTTTCACGCCGATCTCGCGGTTGATGTTGCCGACCAGGAACGGCAGGGCCTCGAAGACGCCCTTCAAGTCCTCGCCCGGGAAGCCGCCTTTCATGTAGGTGTAGGTGCCCATGCCCATGAACACAGCATCGTATTCTTCGAGCAGCGCCTCGATCTGAATGTCTTTACCGACTTCGACACCCAGCCGGAATTCCACGCCCATGCCTTCCATGACCTCGCGGCGGGTTTCGACGACGTCTTTTTCCAGCTTGAACGGCGGGATGCCGAAGGTGAGCAGGCCGCCGATGCGCGGGTATTTGTCGTAAACCACGGCGTGGACGCCGCCGCGCACTAGGATGTCGGCCGCGCCCAGGCCGGCCGGCCCGGCGCCGATCACGGCGACCTTTTTATCGGTCCAGACGACGTTGGAGACATCCGGCCGCCAGCCCTGCCTGAAGGCTTCGTCGGTGATGTATTTCTCGACCGAGCCGATGGTGATGGCGCCCAGGCCGTCGTTCATCGTGCAGGCGCCTTCGCACAGGCGATCCTGCGGACAGATACGGCCGCAGATTTCGGGCAGGGTGTTGGTGGCGTGCGACAGTTCCGCAGCCTCGAACAGATTGCCTTCGTTGACCATCTTGAGCCAGTTCGGAATGTAGTTGTGCACCGGGCACTTCCATTCGCAGTACGGATTGCCGCAGGAGATACAGCGCCCGGATTGCTGGGCGGCCGTTTCCTTGTCGAACTGGCCGTAGATCTCGGCGAACTCGTGAATGCGCACGGGCACGGCGACTTTGGCCGGGTCCTGGCGCGGCACCTCGAGAAACTGAAGATTGTTCTTTGCCATCTATACTCCTTGTCGCGGCGCGATGCGGCTCTTGTCGCGATGCGAAAGCGGGCCGCGGGCGATGCCGCGGCCCCTTGTCCGGTATCGGTTAGGCCGCGCGGGTCAGCGTATCCAGAATGGTTTCCACGCTTTCCGCCTTCGGCTTGACCAGCCAGAACTGGCCGACGTAGTCGCGGAAATCCTCGAGAATTTCCGAGCCCCAGGCGCTGCCCGTGGCTTCGACGTAGGCCTCGATGAGCTGGTACAGATAATGGCGGTGGGCCTCCATGTTTTCGGACACCACGCGATGGATGTCGATCAGCTCGTGGTTATAACGATCGACGAACTCGCGTTTCTCGTCCAGCACATAGGCCGCGCCGCCGGTCATGCCGGCGCCGAAGTTGATGCCCGTGGGCCCGAGCACGACCACGCAGCCGCCGGTCATGTACTCGCAGCCGTGATCGCCCACGCCCTCGATTATCGCGGTGGCGCCCGAGTTGCGCACGCCGAAGCGCTCCCCGGCCTGACCCTCCGCATACAGCGTGCCGCCGGTCGCGCCGTACAGACAGGTGTTGCCGATAATCGCGGCCTCGCGCGCCACGAAGTCGGAGTTTTCGGCCGTACGGATGATGATGCGCCCGCCGGCCATGCCTTTGGCGACGTAGTCGTTGGCGTCGCCGGTGAGGTGCATGTGCAGACCGCCGGCGTTCCACACGCCGAAGCTCTGGCCGGCGGTGCCGGTGAGTTCCAGAGTGATCGGCGTATCTTCCATGCCGAGATTGCCGTGGCGCGCCGCGATCTCGCCGGACACGCGGGCGCCGATCGAGCGGTCGCTGTTCTGTACGTCGTAGGCGAACGTGCCGCCGGCCTTGTTCTCGATCGCGGACAGCGTATCGGCGACCATGCGCTCGGCCAGTTCGCCCTTGTCGAAGGGTTCGTTGTGCGGCGAGACACAGTACATCGGCTTGTCGTCGGCCAGCCCGCCCGTGGACAGCAGCGGCTTCAGATTCAGACCGGCCTGTTTGGCGGTTTCGCCCCTCAGGATCTCCAGCAGATCGGTGCGCCCGATCAGGTCTTCGAGCTTCTTCACCCCGATCGAGGCCATGATCTCGCGCGTATCCTGGGCGATGAAGCGGAAGAAGTTCTGCACCATCTCGGGAATGCCGATGAAATAGCGCTCGCGCAGGATCTGGTTCTGGGTGGCGACGCCGGTCGCGCAGTTGTTGAGATGACACACCCGCAGATATTTACAGCCGAGCGCGACCATCGGCCCGGTGCCGAAACCGAAGGATTCGGCGCCCAGGATCGCGGCCTTGATCACGTCCAGCCCGGTTTTGAGCCCGCCGTCGGTCTGCACCCGAACCTTCTCGCGCAGATCGTTGGCGCGCAGGGTCTGATGCGTTTCGGACAGGCCCAGCTCCCACGGCGTGCCGGCATAGCGCACCGAGGTCAGCGGCGAGGCGCCCGTGCCGCCGTCGTAGCCGGAAATGGTGATCAAATCCGCATAGGCCTTGGCCACGCCGGCCGCGATCGTGCCCACGCCGGGCCCGGCCACGAGCTTGACCGAAACCAACGCCTTGGGATTGACCTGCTTCAAGTCGAAAATGAGCTGGGCCAGATCCTCGATCGAGTAGATATCGTGATGCGGCGGCGGGCTGATCAGCGCCACGCCCGGGCGTGAATAGCGCAGGCGCGCGATCATTTCATTGACCTTATGCCCGGGCAATTGACCGCCTTCACCCGGCTTGGCGCCCTGGGCGATCTTGATCTGCAGCACTTCGGCGTTGACCAGATAGTGCGGCGTCACGCCGAAGCGGCCGGAGGCGACCTGCTTGATCTTGGACATCTTGTCGGTGCCGAAGCGGGCCGAATCCTCGCCGCCTTCGCCGGAATTCGAGCGCCCGCCCATGCGGTTCATGCCCTGGGCCAACGATTCGTGCGCCTCGGGCGAGAGCGCGCCGAGACTCATGCCGGCCGAGTCGAATCTAGGCGTGATGGCTTCGATCGACTCGACCTCGTCGATATCGATCGGCTCGAGATCGTCTCTAAGCGCCAGCAGATCGCGCAGCACGGCGACCGGCCGGTTCTGTACGATGCGGGCGTATTCGCGGTACTTGGCGTATTCGCCGGACGACACCGCATCGTGCAGCGTGGCGATCACGTCCGGGTTGTAGCAGTGATATTCCTGGCCGTAGACGAACTTCAGAATGCCGCCCTGATCAATCGCGATGCGCGTGTTCCAGGCGTTTTGGGCCAGATGCGCAGCATCCGCTTGCAGGTGGGCGAACCCGGCGCCGCCGATGCGCGAGACCGTGCCGGCAAAGCACAGATCCACGACCTCGTCGGCCAGACCCACGATCTCGAACAGCTGAGCGCCGCGGTAGCTCGCGACCGTGGAGATGCCCATCTTGGACATGATCTTGTACAGACCCTTATTGATCCCCTGACGATAAGCCGCGCATAGTTCGTCGGCATTGCGGTCGTGAATCTGGCCGATCTGGGCCAGGTCGTTGAGGCACTCGTAGGCCAAATAGGGGTGGACGGCGGTAGCGCCGTAGCCGATCAGGCAGGCGAAATGATGCGCATCGCGCGCCGCGGCCGTGTCGATCACCAGATTGGCGTCGCAGCGCAGGTTCTCGCGCGTCAGCCGGTGATGCACCGCCCCCGTGGCGAGCAGCGCCTGGATCGGCAGCTGGCCTTCGTCGACGTTATGATCGGTGAGCACGATAACGGTCTTGCCGGCGCGCACTTCGTCGACCACGCGCTCGCACAGGTTTTCGACCGCTTCGCGCAGGTCGCCGTTGGCCGGATAGGTCAGATCCAGCGTGATCTGGGCGTAGTCGTCGTCCTCGACCGACAGCAGGCGCCGGAATTTGCCGGTGGACAGCACGGGCGAGTCGACCACCAGCCGCTTGGCCCGGGCTTCGGACTCGTCGAAGACGTTGAGCTCGCGGCCGAAGCAGGTTTCCAGCGACATCACGATGCGCTCGCGCAACGGATCGATCGGCGGGTTGGTGACCTGGGCGAACTGCTGGCGGAAGTAGTCGAACAGCACGCGGTCGACCCGGGAAAGCACCGGAAACGGCGTGTCGTCGCCCATCGAGCCGATCGCTTCCTGGCCGGCCTCGGCCAGCGGCCGCAGCACCTGATCGCGTTCCTCGAACGTCACGTGGAACAGTTTTTCCAGCGACTTCAGGCGGGTGCGATCCATCCAGGCCTCATCGCGCGTATCGGCGAGGCGCGACTCCAGGATACGGGCGTGCTTCTTCAGCCACTTTTTGTATGGCGCGCGGCCGGCCAGCTTGGCGTCGATATCGCGCGGCTGCAATAGTTCGCCGTTGTCGGTGTCGATGGCCAGCATGTCGCCGGGTTTCAGGCGGCCCTTGGCGACCACGTCCTCCGGCTTGTAATCCCAGACGCCGATCTCCGAGGCCAGCGTGATGTGGCGGTCCTTGGTGATCACGTAGCGGGCGGGCCGCAGGCCGTTGCGGTCCATGCAGCAGGCGGCGTAGCGGCCGTCGGTGAGCACGATGCCGGCCGGGCCGTCCCACGGCTCCATATGCATGGAGTTGTATTCGTAGAACGCGCGCATGTCGGGCGACATGTAGTCGACGTTCTGCCAGGCCGGCGGCATCAGCAGGCGCATGGCGTAGAAGATGTCCATGCCGCCGGCGAGCAGGATCTCGAGCATATTGTCGAGGCTGCAGGAATCCGAACCGGTCATCGAGACCAGCGGCAGGATCGATTCCAGATCCGGCAGGTCCTTGGAAGCGAACTTGGAGGCTCTGGCGGTCGACCAGTTGCGGTTGCCGGTGATGGTGTTGATCTCGCCGTTGTGCGCGAGATAGCGAAACGGCTGGGCCAGGCGCCACTGCGGCAGCGTGTTGGTGGAAAACCGCTGGTGGAACACGCACAGCGAGGTGGTCAGTCGTTCGTCGGCCAGATCCTTGTAGAACACGGTGAGATAGCTCGGCATCACCATGCCCTTGAACGAAAACACCCGCGCCGACAGCGACGGCACGTAGAAGGTGTCGTCGTCGGGCAGGGCGTTCTCGGTGCGCCGCCGGGCGATGATCAGCCGGGTCTCGAACAGGTTGTGGTCCATATCCGCCGGCGCGTTGACGAATATCTGTTCGAAGCGTGGCAAGGTCTCCAGCGCTTCGGCGCCGCAGGCGGATGTCGCGTCGGTCGGCACGCCGCGCCAGCCGGCGACGGTGAGCCCGGCGCCGTCGAGCTGTTTTTCCAGTTCGGCCTTCGCCGCGTCCGCCGCGGCGTCATCCAGGCTCAGGAACACGATGCCGCTGGCATACAGCTCGGCCAGATCGATATCGGCTTCGGCCGCGATCGTGCGCAAAAACGAATCGGGCTTCTTGATCAGCAGGCCGCAGCCATCGCCGGTCTTGCCGTCGGCCGCGACCGCGCCGCGATGCGTCAGGCGCTCGAGCGCGCCGATCGCGGTATCGACCAGCCAATGGCTCGGCTGGTCGTCCATATTGGCGATCAGGCCGAAGCCGCAAGCATCTTTTTCGAACTCCGGTGAGTAGAGTCCGCCTTCGAGTTTATGCATAGTCCATTCCCTTGGATGGGCTACGGTCCGAAAAACCGCGCGCGTTACGCGCTCGGCCGGCCGGACCCGGAAGTCGTCGCAGCGCGGGCCGCGGCCCGTCAGGCGGGTTACGCAACTGGGGAAGGCGCGGGTTCGGCGGCGACGGGCAGCGCCAGTTAGCTGGCGCGCGAGCGGTGGAACCGCTGGTTTTAATATAAAAGGCCTGCGAGCGACAATCAATCACGCGCCGGCCGCGACGCGGTGCCGTATGAAACCTCAACAGGCCCTACGCCGCCAGATAATGGTGCAGCGTATCGTCGAGCGCGGCGCCGAGGTCTTCATGAATGATGGCCCGGCCGATGTCGGTCAGCAGCACCAGGCGCAGGGTGCCGGCGGTGACTTTCTTGTCGCGCCGCATCAGTTCGAGTATGCGGGCCGCGGACGTTTGTTCAGGCGGCGCGATCGGCAGGCCGGCGGCCGCGATCACGGCCTCGATACGCTCGACCTGGGCGCTGTTCAGCCAGCCCAGCCGCTTCGAGGTGTCGGCCGCCATGCACATGCCGGCGGCTACCGCCTCGCCGTGTAGCCAGGCGCCATAGCCGAGCTCGGCTTCGAGCGCGTGGCCGAAGGTATGGCCGAGGTTGAGCAGGGCGCGCTCGCCCGCCTCGCGCTCGTCGGCGACCACGACCTCGGCCTTGTTCGCGCACGAGCGCCGGATGACTTCGGCCACCAGTTCCGGGTCGCGGGCGTTGATATCGGCCATGTGGGCTTCCAGCCAGTCGAAGAAGCCGGCGTCGCGGATCAGTCCGTACTTGATCACCTCGGCCATGCCGGCCGCGAACTCGCGCTGCGGCAGCGTGGCCAGCACGTCCACATCGGCGAGCACGCGCTTGGGTTGATGAAAGGCGCCGATCATGTTCTTGCCGAGCGGGTGATTGACGCCGGTCTTGCCGCCGACCGACGAATCGACCTGGGCGAGCAGGGTGGTGGGCACCTGCACGAAATCCACGCCGCGCTGATAAATTGCGGCCGCGAAGCCCGCCAGGTCGCCGATCACGCCGCCGCCGAGCGCCACGACGGTGGTGTCGCGCCCGTAGCCGCTCGACAGCATATGCTCGGCGATGGTGTCGATGCTCGCGAGTGTCTTGTGTACTTCGCCATCGGCCAGGATGAGCGTGTCCACCTCGTGGCCGGACTGGGCGAGCGCGGTCTCGACCGGTTCGCGGTAGTGCGGCGCGACCGTCTCGTTGGTGATGATCAGCACGCGCCGGCCGCGGAGCGCGCCGTCGTAGGACGCGCCCCGGCCGATGAGTCCCGGCCCGATCAGGATGTCGTAGGCGCGCGATCCGAGTTCGACGCGCAGGCTGCGGGCGGCGGGGCTATCAATCATTTTTCCATCCGGTGTGGGGTTTCGGCGCGGCCGGCGGCGCGTCGAAACGCACCGCTTCGATGCGCCGCGGCCGGCGCACGACCACGGTTCTGGCCAGTTTGTCGTGCCAGCCCTGCTTGCGCGGGTCGATCCCGACCCAGATCAGGCCGAGGCCCAGCGGGATCGTCGACACGTAATAGCCAAGATAGCGCAGTATCGACTGACCAGGGGCGAGGCGCTCGCCGCTGCGGGCATCGACCACGCGCGCGCGAATCGCCATCTTGCCCGGTGTCGCTTCGCGGGTCAGCCAAAAGATTATGACCACGACCGCCGGCAATACCCAGTAAAGCAGGATATGCAGCGGCCCGGGCAGGGTCGGCATCAGGGTCAGCGCGCCGTAGTCGATGCGCCCGTTGGGCATGATCAGCCGGCCGCCGGTCGCGTGCGCGCCGGACGGGCCCGGCACGACGAGCGAGAGCAGCGGGAAGACGACCAACAGCAGCAGCGCGCTGTCGATAATCGAGGCCCAGACCCGGATCCAGAATCCGGCGTAAACCCACTCGCCAGCCCGCTGCTCGGCCATCAGGCCGTGCCGATGGCTTCCAGCTGCTCCACGATCTCGCGCGCCAGCCTGCGGGCCTGTTGATCGCCCGTGGTCACCACAATGTCGGCGATCGAGCGATATAGCGGATCACGCGTTTCCATGAGCTGGGTCAGCGTCGTTTCCAGATCCTCGCTATCGGCCAGCAGCGGTCGGCTATTGGATTTGCGGGTGCGGGCGAGCTGCTGTTCCAGCGAGGTCTCGAGATAGACCACCACCCCGCGCGCCGAGAGCAGATCGCGCGTACCGGCGTCGAGCACGGCGCCGCCGCCGGTGGCCATGACGGTGTTGGGCGCCTCCGATAGCTCGGCGATCATGTCGCGCTCACGCTTGCGGAAACCTTCCTCGCCTTCCATATCGAAGATGAAGGAAATATCCACGCCGGTGCGTTTTTCGACTTCGTGATCCGAATCGACGAAATGCATGCCTTTGAGCTCGGCGATGCGCCGGCCCACGGTGGTTTTGCCGGCCCCCATGGGGCCGACCAGATAGATATTCGGGTTTGCTGCCATGTGCGTACAAACAGATGTAGACGATAGAGAAAACATCAACGGCATACTTATCCGATGATGGACTGCCTATTGTAACGCAGTCGGCCGTCATCGGCGCTGCCGCGTCGGAGACGGCGGTAACAGACCCTACTGTGTTATCGCGACGTTCGCCCGGCTGATCGTGCCTTTTGGTGTCGTGACCGTGATCCGAAGCAGGCCGGAGCCTGGATCGTTTCCCGGCAGTATATGGAACGTCGCGCCTCGATAGGGCCCGGGCGCATTGGTTGGGCGTACGGTATAAGACGTTGTGCCGTCGAGTTCGCCCTGGGTTACGCTCGCTTCGACGGTGGTGTCCGCCGGCGGCACTTGGCCGTTGACATCGAACACCGTGGGTTGAATGGTGACCGGGCCGCCGGCCAAGGAAATCGAGCCCGGCAGGTTGCCGATATTCAGGCTCGAGCCGGACAGGACCACCACGATATTTCGACGAACATTGATTGTTGGGCTTGTTGCGCACTTGTCGCCGGCTTTGCACAGCAGGCCGCTGAATTTTTGATCCTTTTCGGTGTAGCCGTCTTCTGAGTTGAAGTTGAGATAAGGCTCGTTGTTGTCCCAGCGCCCGTTTTCGTTATCGTCGCGAAATGCCTCGGGTAGATCCGTGAAGCTTTCATTTGGGTCGTACCGGCCGTTCGAGGGGTTACTGTCGACGAAGGATTCCTCTCCGATCGCGGTGGCCCGGATCGTGACCCGGCCGTTTTCCGGTCGCGGGTCCTGCGCGGTGAAGGTCACCGAACATACGCCGTCTTGTGTGACACAGCTGCCCGGAATCGAACCGCCCTCGGTCGTAAAGTTGACGGCGGTGCCGTTGGGCACTGGATTATTGAAGCGGTCAGCCGCGCGAACCGTGATCTGGGTCGATGTCCCGTCGTAGCTCCAGCCCTCGATGTTGGGTGTTTCGGCGCTGACCGAAAAGCTGTCGTTATCCGGGGCGCCCGTGGTGACCGCCAGCACATTGGAACGCGCGCTCACGGTTACCCCGTTACTGCCGATACTGCGGGCCCGCACCTGCGCGGTTGTCGCCTGCGTACCGGCGGTGACGATGACGACTGCTTGGCCGCTGCTGTCGGTCATGGCGCTGGTTCGGTTCAGCTTCAGCCCGCCGACCGCCGTATCCAGCGAGAAATCGACGCGCTGGTTGGGTACGGGCTGGCCGTTCGCGTCGGTCACCGTGAACGTGAGGCTGGATTGCTCGGGCAGGATGCCGGTGCCGCGAATGCCGATTTGCTGCGGACTGGCGCCGCTGAATTGTAACGCGCCGAGCCGTGGCAACGACGTCGTTACGGTGACCTTGGCGGTCAGCGTCGCGCCGTCGATGCTCGTTCTTGCGGTCACGACGTCTTTTCCTTCACACCCCAGGGCGGTATAGGTCGTGCTTATGTTGCCGTCGCTGTTGGTGACCACGGCGGGCGCGATATCCGCGAGGCCCTGGCGGGTACAATCGGAGCTGAAAAAAACGTCCGTGCTGTCGCTTAAGCCGGTGTTGTCGGCCCCGACCAGATTGACGCTGAGCTCGGTGCTTTCGCCCGAGGACAGCACGGCATTCGATGCCTTGATCGTGCCGTTTTGAAATACGCCGGCGTCGTCGAACGTGCCGAACAAGGCCACGGCCTGGCCGCCGCCGGCTGGATTGCCGTTGTCGCCGCTGCTGCTGCCACCCCCGCCGCCCCCGTCGTTGCTGCTGTCGTGGCCGGTGGTGCAGCCGGTGAAAAGGCTCAAGCCGGCAATGAGGCCGGCAATGAAGATGATCAGCCCCCATCTCGAACGCTGCAACATATATCCCCCTTTCGTTACTTGAATCGTCGCCGTAAGAGTCTGAGCAGGCTCTAAGGACTCCAATGCGGGTCAGCGGCTCCCGACGGTCAGATTGTTGTCGAGTATTCTCGGCGTGACGAAGATGAGCAGTTCTTGTTTGTCGCGCTGGCGCGAGTGGCCTCTGAACAGCGCACCTAGCAGCGGAATCTTGCTGATATAGGGCACGCCGTCGGTCGCGTCGCGATTGGTCTGTTCGAAGATGCCGCCGAGCACGACGGTATCGCCGTTGTCGACCAGCACCTGGGTGGTCAGGCTGCGGGTGTCGATCGAGGGCACCGAGCCGCCTTCGGCGGTCGGCACGTAGTCGCCGACCGAGTCCTGGGTGACGTTGAGATTCATGATCACTTTCTTGTTCGGCGTGATCTTGGGCGTCACGTTGAGGCTCAGCACGGCTTTCTTGAACTCGATGCTTGTACCCTGATCGCTGCCCGAAGTACCCGATTGATAGGGAATTTCGCGGCCCTGTTCAATGTTGGCTTCCTGGCCGTCGGCGGTGATGATGCGCGGCGAGGAAATGATCTCGCCGTTGTTCTCCGATTCCATCGCCGACAGTTCCAGATTCAGACTGAACGTATCGGTGATAATGCTCGTCGACAGCAAGCTGGTGGCGTTGGTCGCCGGCAGGCTTACCGAATAGCCGCCGTTGTTGGCGTTGTAAGCGCTGCTAAGCGAGCCTGAATTTTGAGCGTCAAGCGCGTTGTTAAGCCGTGAGTTGTCGACGCCGGTCTGGGAGACGCCCAGATTGCGCGTGAAATCGCGGTTGGCGATCACGATGCGCGATTGAATCAGCACCTGGCGCACCGGAATATCGAGTTGATTGATCAGGCTGCGAACTTGATCGAGTTTTTCGCGCGTATCGGTGACCAGCAGGCTGTTGGTGCGGTCGTCGACCGTCACGTGGCCGCGCGGCGAGAGCAGCGACGGCGTGTCGTCCGAACCGCCGATGTTGGCTGGCGCGGGCGTGCCGGGTACCGCGATACTGCGGCTCGAAGGCGATGTAGCCGTATTGGATTTGAGAATCTGCGCAATATCCGCGGCCCGCGCATAGTTGATCTGAATGATCTCGGAATGCAGCGGCGCCAGCTCGATGCTTGCGGCGCGAGCGGCCGCCTTGGCCCTTTGACGATTCGCGATCTCGGCCAGCGGGGCGACCGTGATCACGTTGTTGTTGCGCGTCATGCCCAGGCTCTTGGAGTTGAGGATGATGTCGAGCGCCTGGTCCCATGGCACGTCGTCGAGCTGTAGCGCAACGGTGCCCGACACACTGTCCGAGACC
>NZ_DASSKM010000142.1:0-14381 GCF_035690525.1 Salinisphaera sp. | reverse complement strand
AGCCGCCGGCGAAGCGCTTTAAAAACGGAGGCCGCCGATGGCTGAATTTTTCCTGCCCAAGAACTCCCGTATTAGCAAGGGCAAGCACTACCCGGCGCCCGAGGACGCGAAAAACCCCAAGACGTTCCGTATCTATCGCTGGGAGCCCGAGGCCGATGAAAATCCGCGGGTGGATAGCTTTACGCTGGATCTGGACCAGTGCGGGCCGATGGTGCTCGATGCGATCATCAAGATCAAGAACGAGATCGACTCGACGCTGACGTTCCGGCGCTCCTGCCGCGAAGGCATCTGTGGCTCTTGTGCGTTCAATATCGACGGCAAGAATACGCTGGCCTGCACCAAGCGCATCGAAGACATCGAAGGCGACGTGCGGATCTATCCGCTGCCGCACATGCCGGTGGTCAAGGACTTAGTCCCGGATCTGACCCATTTTTACGCCCAGCTTTCAGCCATCGAGCCCTGGCTCAAGGTCGACACCGCCGCCCCCACGCGCGAACGCCTGCAGACGCCGGAAGACCGCGAAAAGCTCGACGGCTACTACGAGTGCATCCTGTGCGCCTGCTGTACCACCGCGTGTCCGAGCTACTGGTGGAATCCCGAGCGCTATCTCGGCCCGGCGGTGCTGTTACAAGCCTATCGCTGGATCGTGGATTCGCGCGACGAGGCCACCGGTGACCGTTTGGACGCCCTGGAAGATCCGTTCAAGCTGTACCGGTGTCATACCATCATGAACTGTACCGATACCTGCCCGAAGGGTCTGAACCCGGCCAAGGCCATTCAGGAAACCAAGAAGCTGATGGTCGAACGTCGCACCTGATCGTCCGCGATCGACCCGTGCCCGGCGCTGCCTTTCACCGCCGGGCCTTATCGTCAATGGGACGGATATGAGCGAGAAATCCCGGGTCCGCTGGCTGTGCCGGCGCGGCATGAAAGAGCTGGACGTGTTGCTCGAGCGTTTCGTGCGATCCGACTACGACAGCTTGAGCGAACATCAGCACGATGAATTCGTCCGGCTGCTGCACCACGAGGATCCGGATTTGTGGATGCTGATGATGGGGCGCGCGGAGCCGGAGAACGAGGAACAGGGTGCGCTGCTGCAACGGATTCGCGAGTTCCAGCGCCCGCCGAGCGTCTAATACCAGCCGTTATAATGCTGTAACGATAGCCGATAAGAAAAAGAACAAGTCCGCAAATAAACGCCAAGGCACGCAAAATAAAGAAAATTAGTTTTCATTTGCGGACTGTTTTTGTCTTCCTTTTATATCCTCGTTTTTGCAGGTTGGTATAAATCATCGCTCTTCGTGCGCCGGTTGCGCCGCCGGCCGCGGATTGACGGATCGACGCCAAGCGGGCCTATGCTCGTGGCGTGAGTTTCACCGATACCATTCACGTTCGCCTGCGGCCGTCCCGCATATTGCGCGTCACGAGCCTGCTGGTCCATGTGGCGGCGCTGGCGGTGTTGATCGTTTTGGCCTGTCATAGACCTAGCTTCGCCGCGCTCGCCGTGTGCGTCATCGTCTCCGGCGTTTATGCCGACCGCCGGATCATGCTGCGGCGCTCCTCAGTGATTACGCGCTTGCGTTGGGGCGCCGATCACGCGCTGTACTGGCAGGGCGGCGACGGGGTCGAGCACCGGGGCCGATGTACCGAGGCGAAAAGCTGGGGCGCGCTGTGGGTGCGGCTGCGGGCCCGGGAAGCCGGGCGGCGCTGGCCCTGGGTTTTCATCATCCCGTTCGACGCCGTCGAGCCGGACGTCCATCGACGGCTGCGCGGCCGTTGCCGAACGATGCCGCCCGGCCCCGGTTCCGGCCCCGGCACTTGAGACACGAACGCCCCGGCTGGCGGCGCATGGCCGGCATGGCCTTGCTGCTTATGGCGACCACGACCGTCGCCGCTGCATCCTCCGGGACCGTTCATTGGCGGCCTTGTCCGCCGGCGGTGACAGACGGCTACAGCGCGGCCGTCATGCGCTGCGGCGCGTTCGAGCAGGGCGAATCGCTGGACGGCAAGCCGGTTCGGATCCGTATCACGCGGCTTCAGGCGCGCCCCGATCGGCCGACGCCGCATCCGATCGTTTATGTGCCGGGTGGCCCCGGCGACCCGGGTGGACAGCGCCCGCAAGCCTTGCAAGCCTGGCGTCGTTTTCAGCAGCGCGCGGGCTGGCCGCGCGATCTCGTGATCTTCGATCCGCGCGGCACCGGGCTCAGCACGCCGCGCCCGAGCTGCGGGCAAGTCAAACCCGAAGCGGGCAAGGATGAACTGGCGGCATGCTTTCATGCGCTTGGCGCCGATACGGTTGGCGATCTCGGTGTCGACGCCCAGGTCGCCGATCTGCATCGGCTCATCGCCGCGCTCGGTCAGGGCAGCGCCACCGTCTGGGCCGAATCCTACGGTGCGCTTATCGCGCGCCGGCTGGCCCTGCGGCATCCGGACGACGTGCAAGCGATGATTCTCGACTCACCGGTGCTGCACCCGAAGCCGCTCGCCCGGCGGCGGGCGGCGGCATTCCGTCGGCGCCGGCAGCAGTTGATCGCCGGCTGCCGCGCGCATTTGCAATGCCGGCTCACGGCGCCTTCACTGGGCGCCGTCATCGACGGGCTGATCGCCGCACGGCGGCGCGATCCGACGGTTATTTCGTGGGCGCGCCCGCCGTATCGCGCCCGCACGATCGAACTGAACGGCGCCGTGGTGCGCACGCTCGTCATGTTGACGGGCTACGGCGGACGCGATGATGCAGCCGTGCGCCGTATCTTGCGCGCCGCCATGACCGAGCGCGCGGTGCTGGCGTCGCTGGCCGGCCCGCTGGTCGCGCTGGCTCGGCGCAAGCATCGAACCGCGCCCGTCTACTGGAGCACGCGTTGTCAGTTCACCCGGACACGATCGGGTGCCAAGCCAGACACGCCGTGTGCGCGCTGGCCGGTCGCGCCGCTCGCGGCAACCGCTGGAAATATCGCGGTCCCGGTACTGGTAATCTCCGGCGAGCGCGACATACTGACGCCGCACGATGTCGCGATACGGGCGGTTCTGGCGCATCCGCAATGGCAGTTCCTGAGCGTGGCCGAGACCGGCCACGGTGTACTCAAGCGCGACCCATGCGCACGGCGGGCCATATCGCGTTTCGTCGCGAGCGGCGGCGCGTGGCTCGACACGTTACGATGCCCGCCGGCATTGGCAGGAGATAAGCCTGAACGGCACGCGAATGACGCCGCCCGCGCGCCTCGATAGACTATGACTCCGTCATCGCCGTCGCCTGGATGGATACCGCCCGCATGGTAATCTGCCAACCGCCTAAAAAAATTGCCGAACTATTCGCGCCGCCCGTGGTCTACGGGGGTAACGATATGGTGCTTTGGCAAAGCGAGGCAGATGCACGCCGATCCATCCTGACAAGTCGTAATCCGGGCGCGTGCCGCGTTTAGATGAGCGAAGACGCTTCCGACGATCAACTCGTCGCGCGGGCACAGGCCGGCGACGATCGCGCCTTCGACCTGCTGGTGCGCAAATATCAGCACAAGGTGGTCAAGCTGGTGGCGCGATACGTCAGCCCGGCGGATGCGCCCGATGTCGCGCAGGAAGCCTTCATCAAGGCGTATCGCGCGATTGCCGGGTTCAAAGGTAATAGCGCGTTTTATACATGGCTCTATCGCATTTCGATCAATACCGCAAAGAACTATCTGGTGGCGCGCGCCCGGCGGCCCGCCAGCCAGGATATCGATGTGGTGGATGCCGAGGCCTTCGGCCATACGGATCGTTTTTCCGAGCAGGACACCCCCGAGGCCCTGATGGAAAGCGAGGAGATCCGCAATGCGGTGATCACGGCTATACGCGAATTGCCCGAGGATTTACGTACGGCCATCATGTTGCGCGAACTGGACGGCATGAGTTACGAAGAGATCGCGCAGTCTATGGATTGTCCGGTCGGTACCGTGCGCTCGCGAATATTCCGGGCGCGCGCGGCGATCGAGGAAAAGCTGGTGTCCCTTGCGGACAGGTGAGGTTGTTATGAACGAGCAGTTGTCCGCCTTTCTGGATAACGAGGCCACGCGAGACGAGGCCGATTCGGTGGTCAACGCGCTGCTGCGCGACGAAGCGCTGCGCGATAGCTGGACCCGTCAGCACTGGATTCGAACGACCCTGCGCTCGCATAGCGCCGAAACGGTGGTGGATGTCGATACCGGTTTCGCCAACCGGGTGATGGCGGCGATCGCCGCCGACAATTATCCGGAGGCCCCCGGTTATCCGGAGACCCTGGCGCCGAGACGCGGCAGCGAAATGCCGGCGGCGGCCCGCCACAGGCGCCCGCGGCGTTGGCGTGGTGTGGCCGGCGTGGCCGCCGCGGCCTCGGTGGCCGGCGTGGTTTTTCTCACCGGCAGCCCGTTCGTGCGCGGCGGTATGTCCGGCGGCGAAGGCCGCATGACGGTCGCCGGCAACGGCCAGACCGCCACCCGCACCGGGGACACCGTCGACGCCAAGCGCCAGGGGTTCGGCGCCGGCGGCTGGAACGAACGGCTGGCCGATTTCAGTTCGATTTCGGCGCAACCGGTGCGGGTGCAGACCGTGGCCGCGGGTGGGCCGGCTTCCGGCATGGCCTCACGCGGCCTGCGCGCAGCCGCGGGGCCGGCCGACCATTGGTCCGTATCCGATCCGGCCGTGCGCGATGAACTCAACGGCTATTTGGTGGATCACAACGGCATGGCGCGCGCCTACGGCATGTCGAGCACGACACCGGCGCTGGTTCGTGTCGCGGCCTACGGACAGGATGTGACGCAGTGACGAGAGCGCTTTCGGCGTTCCTCGTCCTATTCGGATTGATCGCCCCGGCCCTGGCGGCGCCGCAGAACAAAGACGGCGACAGCGCCGAGGCGATCGACCTACTCACCCAGGCTTCCAAGGCCGTACGCCGCGAAACCTATCGCGGCATCATCGTTTATCTGCGCCAGGGCGATGTCGACACGCTCAAGGTCGTGCACCGCTATTACGACCACGAGGAACAAGAACGGCTGATTTCGATGAGCGGACAGGTGCGTGAAGTCATCCGCAAGGGCGACAAGGTCACCTCGATCCTGCCGGACCACGAGTTGGTGCTGGTTTCCGAGCATCCGCCGAAAAGCATGCTCGGCGGCATGTCGCATTTTTCGCCAAAGCGGCTCAAGGCCAATTATCAGGTGGTCGATCTCGGCACGGCGCGCACGGCCGGGCGCGATTGCCGGGTGATCGCGATCCGGCCGCGTGACAAGTTTCGCTACGGCTACAAGATGCTCATCGACAGCAAGACTCAGTTGCCGCTCAAGCTCAATCTGCTTCACCACGGCAAGCGGCTCGAGCAGATGATGTTTACCGACATCGCCTTTCCCGACCATATCCCGGATTCCGAATTCGTGCCGAGCTACGATGTGCACGGTTTTCGCATCGTGCGGCATCAGGCGGTGCACGTGTCCGAAAGCGCGTCGGACAAACGTGAGGAGCAATGGCATGCCACCAACCTGCCGCCCGGTTTCAAACTGGCCGAGGACGGGGTCCGGCAGCTAACCTCGGATGCTTCGGTTCGCCAGATGCTGTTCACCGACGGCGTGGCCACCGTATCGGCGTTCATCGCGCCGGCCGGTCTGCGCGCGCCGCTCAAGGGGGCGACCCGCATGGGGGCCGTCCACGCCTATGGCGATATCGTCGACGATACCCAGATCACCGTGGTCGGCGAGGTACCGGCGATCACCGCGCGCCGTATCGCACAAAACCTCGTGCAGGAAAAAAACACCGCGAAGAAGGCGCCGGCGGCAAACGATTAACCCGGCAAAGCCGGATGCGGCGACGTGGGTCGAGCGGCCGGGCTAGACTATAAAGGCGTTAGAGCCTGTTCATGATCCCCACGGCACCGCGTTGCGACCCAAAATCGTGTCAGGCAAGGCGCAGGGCGCCGGCCGCAGTCATTCTGCGGTCAAGCCCTGCAACGCCGAATGGCGCGATTTTGGGCCGCAACCCGAAGGGCCGGTGGCTATTTTTCCGCAATACGGCGTTGCAGCTCACTTATGTAGCTAGGCTACACTACGCTCGCTGCGCCTTGTCTTGCGGAAAAATAGCCGCCGGCGCGGCGTCGTGAGGATTATGAATAGGCTCTTAGAGAGACGCGACGCCGACAACGAACAAAGGACGACACAATGCAGATGCTTCGCAGACGCGCGGGGTGGGTGATCCTGGCCGTGAGCGGCGCGTTGGTGCTGGCCGGCTGCGGCGGCGACGATTCGCAGTCCAACGATCAGGCCCGCGCCCCGGATCAATCCGCGCAACCGGCGCCGGATGCCAACAGCGACGGTCAACCGCTGGTGTCGGGGCTTCCGGATTTCAGCCGCCTGGTCAAGAAGGTGTCGCCGGCGGTGGTCAATATCAGCGCGCTGCCGCCGTCGGATAGCGGCGACGGCTCGTCGCAGAAGGCGCCCGACGACGCGCTCGGCGACTGGCTGCGTAAATTCTTCGGCGACGGCGCCGAACACAGCGGCCCGGATTCGGGCATGCCGCGGTTGCCGGACAGCAGCGAGCATGTGTCGCTCGGGTCGGGGTTCATCATTTCGCCGGACGGCTACATTCTGACCAACCGTCATGTGGTCGCGGGCGCGGGGCAGATCGTGGTCAAGCTCAACGACCGTCGTCAGCTCATCGCCAAGGTGGTCGGCGCCGACCCCGATAGCGACGTGGCCGTGCTCAAGGTCGAGGCGGATCACCTGCCGACCGTGCAGATCGGCGACCCGGACAAGCTCGACGTGGGGGCCTGGGTGGTCGCGATCGGCTCGCCGTTCGGGTTCGAGACGTCGGTGACCGCCGGCATCGTCTCGGCCAAGGGGCGCAGCCTGGCCGACGACCAGTACGTGCCGTTCCTGCAGACCGACGTGGCGATCAATCCCGGCAACTCCGGCGGCCCGCTGTTCAATCTCGCCGGCAAGGTTGTCGGCATCAATTCGCAGATCTACAGCCAGACCGGCGGCTATCAGGGCGTGTCGTTCGCGATTCCGATCGATATCGCGATGCATGTCGCCAAGCAGCTAAGGACGACCGGGCATGTCACCCGGGGCTGGCTCGGCGTGCAAATCCAGAACGTCGATCGCGAGCTGGCGCAGTTGTTCGAGCTGGCCCGGCCGGAGGGCGCGCTGGTCACCCAGATTTTCAAGGGCAGCCCGGCATCCGAGGCCGATATCCATGTCGGCGACATAATCCTGGCCTGCAACGGGCATCCGGTGGACACGGCGTCCGATTTGCCGCCGTTGATAGCCTCGATCGCGCCCGGCGAGAAGGCCAAGCTCAAGATTCTGCGCGACGGCGACACGCGCACCGAGCAGATCACGATCGCGGCGCTGCCGCCCCGTCTGCAAGGCGGCGCCGGCGGCGCCGGCGGCTCCGGCGCCCCCGGCGGTGAGACAGACCCCGGGTCATCGGCGTTCGGCCTGACGCTGGAGTCGCTCGACGCCAAGCAGCGGCGGGCGCTCGGACTTGACCGCGGCGGGGTACGCGTGACCGATGTCGCGCCCGGTCCGGCTGCCGAGGCCGGGCTGCAGGCCGGCGACGTGATTCTCAGCGTCGGCTCGACCGATGTCGAGGATCGCCAGGCGCTGCTCGACGCTTTGCGGCAGACGGATGGTCCGGTCGCGCTGCTGGTGCTGCGCGACGGCGTGCGCCTGTATCTGCCCATGCAGACCGGGGACACGGGCAAGAGCGGCAGCGGGGGCGGCTAAAAAATCCATCGACGGGCGCGTATACTGCGCGTCGTAATCCGTATCGCCCCGGCTTGCCCGGGGCGATTGTTTTGGGCCGGCGTCCGAACCCTGAATGCAGTCACATATTCGCAATTTCTCGATCATCGCGCACATCGACCACGGTAAATCGACCCTGGCCGATCGTTTCATCCGGACCTGTAACGGCCTGACCGAGCGCGAGATGGCGGACCAGGTTCTCGACTCGATGGACCTGGAGCGCGAACGCGGCATCACCATCAAGTCGCAGGCGGTCACGCTCGACTACACCGCCGCCGATGGCGAGACCTATAAGCTCAATTTCATCGATACGCCGGGCCACGTCGACTTTTCCTACGAAGTCTCGCGTTCGCTTGCCGCTTGCGAGGGGGCGCTGCTGGTGGTCGATGCCTCGCAGGGCGTCGAGGCGCAGTCGGTAGCCAACTGCTATACCGCGATCGAGCAGGATCTGGAAGTCGTGCCGGTGCTCAACAAGATCGATCTGCCGGCCGCCGACGCCGATCGCGTGGCGCAACAGATCGAGGACGTGATCGGTTTGGAGGCCACCGATCGGCTGCTGGTCTCGGCCAAGTCGGGCGAGGGCGTAACCGACGTGCTCGAGGCGATCGTGCGTCGTATTCCGGCGCCCGGCGGCTCGGCCGACGAACCGCTGCAGGCGCTGATCGTCGATTCCTGGTTCGACAATTATCTCGGCGTGGTCTCGCTGGTGCGTATCGTCAACGGCCGTCTGACCGCCAAGGACCGCATCCGCGTGATGGCGACCGCGCGCGAGTACGTGGTCGACGGGGTGGGCATTTTCACGCCCAAGAAAAAGCCGCGCGACGCGCTGGAAGTCGGCGAGGTCGGCTACGTCATCGCCGGCATCAAGGACATCGACGGCGCGCCGGTCGGCGATACGTTGACCCACGCGCATGCGCCCTGCGCGATGCGTCTGCCGGGCTTTCGCCAGATTCAGCCGCGGGTGTTCGCCGGCGTCTACACGGTCAACTCCGACGACTACGAGGATTTCCGCGACGCGCTGGCCAAGCTGCGCCTGAACGACTCGTCGCTGAACTACGAACCCGAAACCTCGGCCGCGCTCGGCTTCGGTTTCCGCATCGGCTTTCTCGGCATGCTGCACATGGAGATCGTGCAGGAACGCCTGGAGCGGGAATACAACCTCGATCTGATCACCACCGCGCCCACGGTGGTCTATCAAGTGGCGACGCATGCGGGCGAGGAACTGGCGATTTCCAATCCACAGCAATTGCCGCCAACCGGCGAGATCGACGAGATCCGCGAGCCGATCATCAAGGCGAGCATTCTCATGCCGCAGGAGTTCATCGGCCCGGTGATGCAGCTGTGCATGGAAAAGCGCGGCGTGCAGAAGAACATGGCCTATATGGGCAACTCGGTCGCCATGGATTTCGAGATGCCGTTGTCGGAAGTCGTGCTCGATTTCTTCGACCGGCTGAAATCCGTTTCCCGCGGTTTCGCCTCTTTCGAGTACGATTTCGTACGTTTCCAGGCCGCCGATCTGGTCCGTCTCGATGTACTGATCAACGGCGACGCGGTGGACGCGCTGGCGCATATCGTGCATCGCGATCAGGCCTACGACCGGGGCAAGGCGCTGGTCGACAAGCTCAAGAATATCGTGCCGCGTCAGATGTTCGACGTGGCTATCCAGGCCACGATCGGGACCCGCATCATCGCGCGTTCGACGGTCAAGGCGATGCGCAAGAACGTGACCGCCAAGTGCTACGGCGGCGATGTCTCGCGCAAGCGCAAGCTGCTCGAGAAACAGAAGGAAGGCAAGCGTCGGATGAAACAGCTCGGCAGCGTGGAGATTCCCCAGGAAGCTTTCCTCGCCGTGCTTTCGACGGATGACAAGGGTTAGTTGGGGACCGCGATCTCATGAGCCATATCGACATGAACTTCGAAGCCTGGCTGACGCTGGCGTGTTTGATCACCGGCATCGTCTGGCTCGTGGACCGCCTGGTGTTGTCCAAACGGCGCCCGGCCGGCGCCGAGGGCAATTGGGCGACCGAATTTTGCCGCTCGTTCTTTCCTGTCCTGCTGGCCGTGCTCGTGCTGCGGGCCTTCGTGTTCGAGCCGTTCCGCATCCCTTCGAAGTCGATGGTGCCCACCCTGCTGGTGGGCGACTTCGTGCTGGTAACGAAGTTTTCTTATGGCCTGCGCCTGCCGGTCACGCATACCAAGATCCTGGATACCGGCGAACCGGAACGCGGGGATGTGGCGGTGTTTCGCTACCCGCGCAATCCCAGCGAGGACTACATCAAGCGTATCATCGGTCTGCCGGGCGACCACATCACCTATCGTGACGAGCAGCTATACATAAACGGCAAGCCGGTGCCGAAGAAATATCTGGGGCTGTATAACGGCCCGGATGCCGATATTTATGATCAAATGAAGCTGTTCCTGGAAAAGTTGCCGGGGGACGACGATCCGCACAAAATGCTGCACGTGATCGGGCGTAACGGCCCCGAAGCCAGCGTTACCGTGCCCGAGGGCATGTATTTCGCGATGGGGGATAATCGCGATAACAGCTCGGATTCGCGTATCTGGGGCTTTGTGCCGGAACACAACCTGGTGGGGCAGGCGGTGATGATTTGGCTGAGTATCGATTTCTCCGATTTCGACATACGCTTTTCGCGCATCGGCACATGGCTGGGTTGAGCGATAGGCCGCGTACCGTCGGGGCCGCGGCCCGCCAGGGCGGTTTCACGCTTTGGTCGGCTCTGTATGTGCTGATCACGTTCGGCATCATCGTGTTCGTGGCGGTGCGCAGCGTGCCCGTGTATCTGAACAATTTCGAGATCCAGAAAGCGTTGGCCGCAGTCGCCAACGATCCGTCGATGCAGCACGCCGATATCATGGCGATTCAACGCGCCGTGGGCCGGCATTTCGAAGCGGGTTATACCTCGGGCGTATCGCCACGGGACGTGACCATCGGCCACGCGGGCGCGGCGCGCGTGATCGAACTGCGCTACGAGGTGCGCCGGCCGCTGGCGTTCAACATGTCGCTGGTCTACAGCTTTAAGGATACGGCCCGGATGACCGGCGGCGGCCCGGGGGATTGAGCGGTGGCAAATGAGGGCGAATCGGTCAACCGCGCCCAGGCGCGCGATGCATTCGAACAGCGCATCGGCCATGTTTTTTCCGCCCGCGCGCTGCTCGCCCAGGCGCTCACGCATCGCAGCGCCGGGCCCAATCATAATGAACGGCTCGAGTTTCTCGGCGACGGCGTACTCAATTTCGTGATCGCCGCGGCGCTGTTCGCGCACCATCCGGATGCGCCGGAGGGCGATCTCTCGCGGCTGCGCGCGGCACTCGTGCGCGAGCGTACGCTGGCCGAAATCGCCGACGAGCTCGCGCTCGCCGATCTGCTGGTGCTCGGCCCCGGTGAAAGTCGGACCGGCAGCCGGCGGCGCGCGTCGATCAAGGCCGACGCGGTGGAGGCCGTGCTGGGCGCGATCTACTGCGATGCCGGCTTCGATCGCGCCCGCGAGGTGATTCTCGCGCTATATCGCCGGCGTCTGGCCGAATTGCCGAGCGCCGATAGCCTCAAGGACGCCAAGACCCGCCTGCAGGAATGGCTGCAGGCCCGCGGACGTATGCGGCCGGAATATGAAGTGGTCCGCGTTTCCGGCGCCGATCACGCCCAGCATTTCGTGGCACGCTGTCGTCTGACCGACAGCGGCGACGCGGTCGAGGGCGAAGGCGGCGGCCGGCGCAAAGCCGAGCAGGCCGCGGCCCAACGAATGCTGCAACGCCTGGAAGGCAAACAGACATGAACGAATCCACATCGGCCAGAAGCGGCATGGTGGCCTTGGTGGGCCGGCCCAATGTCGGCAAATCGACGTTGGTCAACGCGTTGGTGGGCGAGAAGGTCTCGATCGTCACGCCCAAGCCGCAGACCACGCGGCACCGCATTATCGGCGTGCTCACGCGCGACAACGTTCAGATCGCGCTGGTCGACACCCCCGGCCTGCACACCGGCGCCAAGACCGCGCTCAACCGGGTGATGAACGAGACCGCCATGGCGAGCCTCGCCGGCATCGATTGCGTGCTGTTCGTGGTCGAGGCCGGACAATGGCGCGCCGACGACGCCGCCGCGCTCGCCCGGCTGGAAAAACTCGATACCCCGGTCGGTCTGGTCGTGAACAAGACCGATCGCGTGCCCGACAAGACCGAATTGCTGCCCTTCATCGAACGGCTGGCCGCCCGGCGCGCCTTCGATTTCGTGGTGCCGCTGTCGGCCCGGCGCGCGGACAACCTCGAAGCGTTGATCGACGAATGCGTCGCCCGTATGCCCGAAGGGCCGTATTTGTTCCCCGAGGATGAATACACCGATCGCAACATGCGTTTTCTCGCCGCCGAGGCGGTGCGCGAGAAGCTGATGATGCATCTACAGCAGGAGTTGCCGTATTCGATCGCGATCGAGATCGAGCGTTTCGACACCTCGGGCGAACAGATCGAAATTCATGCCTGTATCTGGGTCGCGCGCGACAACCACAAATCGATCGTCATCGGCCGGGGCGGCGCCATGCTCAAAAAGATCGGCCGCGCGGCCCGGCTCGACCTGGTGGACCGGCTCGGCCAGCGCGTGGACCTGCGGCTCTGGGTCAAGGTCCGCGACAACTGGATCGACTCCGAAGCCAGCGTGCGCGATCTCGGCCACTGAGCGCTTTGCATTAAAAACGAAGACATTTAACCGCAGATGTACACAGATTCACGCAGATTGAATACAGAGGAAGAACAGGCAGAAATTCTTTTTTGAACTGTGTGCCTTTGCGTGTATCTGCGGATAAAAGGCTTTCTGTCGCCTCGCACAGACATGAATACAGATTTATCCGCAGATCTACGCAGATAGACGCAGATTGAATACAGAGGAAAAGCAGGAGATTCTTCTCTTTTATCTGCGTGAATCTGCGTAGATCTGCGGTTAATAAATGCCTTACGCTTCATGTGGTGGAGTCCGACTACTTAAATCGCCATGCGTGTTGAGCTGAGTCCGGCGCTGATTTTGCATCGTCGCCCTTGGCGCGATACCAGCTTGATCGTCGAGGCGTTTTCGCGCGAGCACGGGCGCATCGGAGCGGTGGCGAAAGGTGCGCGCCGGGTCAAATCGCGCTGGCGCGGGCTGCTCGAGCCGCTTTCGGCCGTGGCGCTGTCGTGGAGCGGGCGCGGCGAGCTTTATACGCTGACAGGGGTGGAATACGTACGCGGACACAGCTTAAGCGGCAACGCGCTGATGGGCGGGCTGTACGCCGCCGAATTGGTGCTGCGCTTGACCGCTCGCGACGACCCCCATGCCCGTATTCACGACAGTCTGGCGGCGCTGCTCGCGGCTTTGGCCGAAGGCGCGCCGGCCATCGTCGGCCTGCGCTTCTTCGAACGCGATTTGCTGGACGAACTGGGCTACGGCTTGAATCTCGCCGAGACTGACGCCGGCGAAGCCGTGGCGGCCGACGCCGAGTACGCCTGGCATGCCGAGCACGGCCTGCGCCGCGGCGCCCCGTGCGCCGGTGAAATCGCGGTGGCGGGGCGAACGCTGGCCGGCTTGAACGCGGGCCGACTGCCCGATCGCGAATCGATTCGCCAGGCGCGCGATCTGATGCAGGCCGCGCTGGCCCCGCACATCGGCCCCAAGCCGCTAAAATCGGTGGCCACACTACAAGCCATGCAACAATTCGCCGGCGGCGCGCGCCGCGGCGAATCCGATGCGGGAGATTCCTCATGAACGCGAGCACCGCGATCCAGCCCTCAGACATGCGCCTCGGCGTGAACGTCGACCATGTGGCCACGCTGCGCCAGGCGCGCGGCACGTCTTATCCAAACGTGGCCGACGCGGCCCGCAAGGCGATCACCGCCGGCGCCAACAGCATTACCGTGCATCTGCGCGAGGACCGACGCCATATCCAGGATGCGGATGTCGAAGCGCTTTGCGCAGCGGGCGATATCGCGGTCAATCTCGAGATGGCGCTCACCGACGAGATGATCGATATCGCGCTCGCCCACAAGCCGCGCGACTGTTGCCTGGTGCCGGAGTCGCGCGAGGAGTTGACCACCGAAGGCGGGCTGGATGTCGCGGCTCAGATCGAGCGTGTGCGCGACGGCCTGGACAAGCTGCACGGCGCGGGCATCAACGTCGCGTTGTTCATCGACCCCGAGATCGACCAGATCGACGCCGCGGCCGAGGCCGGCGCGCGCTTTATCGAAATCCACACCGGCGCCTACGCCGATGCCCGTGACCAGGGCGCTGCGTCGCGCGAACTGGATCGCATCGTCGCGGCCGCCGAGCGCGCGGCCGAACACGGCATCGAGGTACACGCCGGACACGGGCTGCACGTCGACAACGTCGGCGCGATCGCCGAGATCGGGCCGATCGTCGAACTCAATATCGGCCATGCGCTGATCGCGCGCGCGATCTTCGTGGGCCTCGCCGAGGCCGTGCGCGAAATGCGCGCGGCCATGGACGTCGGGCGGCGGGCCTTGCATTAGACACCATGGGTTGACCTGCCCGTCCTCAACGAACGTGGGTTACGTTGAGGACGGGAACGTTCCCAAGCAGAGCCACATTGAGGAGGGCAGGTCATGACCGAGTTTAGCGTTTATGTCGGGTTGGATGTACACAAGGAC
>NZ_DASSKM010000141.1:0-19095 GCF_035690525.1 Salinisphaera sp. | reverse complement strand
GGGCCGGCAGCCAACAAACAACGACCCGGAAGAGAACGCTAAGTATCCGAGATCGTGCTCCGCCTAAAAACTGGTCGAACAGGCGTCTGATTCACCACAAAATGAAAGAGAGGAGAACCCCCATGCTGGAGACCGCAGCAGGCACCAAGATCCAGAACGTGCTGTCCGCGCTCAACCGGGCGCTGGCCAGCCGTGATCTGGACGGCGCCCTCGAGCTGTTCGCCGAGGATTGCTACTGGCGCGATCTGGTCGCGTTCACCTGGAATATCAGGACGGTGGAGGGCAAAACGGCGATCCGCGACATGCTGGAAGCACGGCTGGACGAGGTGAAGCCCGGCGGCTGGAGGCTCGACGATAACGAGCCCGCCGCCCACGCCGACGGCATTACCGAAGGTTTCATCGTGTTCGATACCGCCGTCGCCCGCGGCTACGGCTATATTCGGCTCAAGGACGGTCTGATCTGGACGCTGTTGACCACGATGCACGAGTTGAAGGGCTACGAGGAGCCGAAAGGCCGCTCGCGGCCGTTCGGCGCCAAACACGGCGAGCATCAGGGCGAGCCGACCTGGGCCGAGGATCGCGAGGCCGAACTGGCCGAACTCGGCGTTACCGTCCAGCCTTATGTACTGATCATCGGCGGCGGGCAAGGCGGCATCGCGCTCGGCGCGCGCCTGCGTCAGCACGGCGTGCCCGCGCTAATCGTCGAGAAGAACGAACGCCCCGGAGACTCCTGGCGCAAGCGCTACAAGTCGCTGTGTCTGCACGACCCGGTGTGGTACGACCACCTGCCCTACATCAAATTTCCCGACAACTGGCCGGTGTTCTCGCCCAAGGACAAAGTCGGTGACTGGCTGGAAATGTACGCCAAAGTCATGGAACTGAACTTCTGGGGGCGGACCGAGGCCAAGCACGCCAGCTACGACGAGAACACGGGCACCTGGCGCGTCGTGGTCGAACGCGACGGCGAAAAGATCACGATCGAGCCGAAGCAGCTAGTGCTCGCCACCGGCATGTCCGGCAAGCCCAACGTGCCGACGATCGCCGGCCAGGACCGCTTCAAGGGTGTCCAGCAGCACTCGTCGGAGCACGCGGGCCCCGAGGGCATGGAAGACAAGAAGGTGGTCGTGATCGGCTCGAACAATTCGTCGCACGACATTTGTGCCGCGCTCGCCGAGCACGGCGTCGACGTGACCATGATCCAGCGCTCGTCCACGCATATCTCGCGCTCGGAATCGCTGCTGAAACACGCACTCGGCCCGCTGTATTCGGAACAAGCGGTGGCAAACGGCATCACCACCGAAAAGGCCGACCTGCTTGTCGCCTCGATCCCCTACGCGGTCATGGCGAATTTTGAAAAACCAGTCTTTGACGCGATTCGCGAGGAAGACGCCGAGTTCTACCGGCAATTGGAAAAGGCCGGCTTCATGCACGACTTCGGCCCGGACGACTCCGGCTTGATGATGAAATATCTGCGCCGGGCATCGGGTTATTACATCGATGTCGGCGCCAGCCAGCTCATCATCGACGGCAAGATCAAGTTGGAAAGCGGCGCCGAGGTAAAGGAACTGACCGAAGACAGTGTCGTGCTCGAAAACGGCCGCGAGATTCCGGCGGACGTCGTCATCTACGCCACCGGCTACGGCTCCATGAACGGCTGGGCCGCCGATCTCATCTCACAGGACGTGGCCGACAAGGTCGGCAAGGTCTGGGGGCTCGGCTCCGACACGCCCAAGGACCCCGGCCCGTGGGAAGGCGAAGAGCGCAATATGTGGAAGCCCACGCAACAGGGCGGCCTGTGGTTCCACGGCGGCAATCTCGCCCAGTCGCGCCACTACTCGCATTATCTCGCGCTGCAACTCAAGGCCCGGATGGAGGGCATTCCCACGCCGGTTTACGGACTACAGGAAACGCACCATCTAAGTTGATACCGGCCCTTGCGAACTTTGCGGGGCTCCTCATGGCGACGTGATCAACGGCAGCCAGATCGCCAGTGCGAACAGGCTTGCCAACAAGACCGGCGGCGTCAGCACGAGGCCGACTTTCATGTACTGGCCCCAGCCGATGCGATAGCCCTTGTTCGCCAGCACGTGCAGCCACAGCAGGGTGGCGAGGCTGCCGATCGGGGTAAACTTGGGGCCGAGGTCGTTGCCGATCACGTTTGCATAGATCATCAGCTCGCGCGTGACTTCGGGCACGTGCGCCTGCTTGATCGCCAGCGCGCCCACCAGCGTGGACGGCAGGTTGTTCATGACCGAAGCGACGAACGCGGAAAGAAAACCGGTGCCGAGTGTGGCCACGATCGCGTTCTGCCGGCCGAGCCAATCGAGCACCGTGGCGCCGTAGTGCGTCAGCCCGGCCTGGCCAAGGCCATAAACCACCAGATACATGCCGATCGAGAACAGCACGATCTGCCACGGCGCGTTGCGCATCACCGGGGCGAGCGGGACGATGGCGCCCTGGCCGCCGCGCCACCAGCGGCCGGCGATGGCCAACAGAATCAATGCGCCGGCGCCGGTAACCAGGCAGAAGGGCACATGCCACGGGGCCAGCACGAAATAAGCGACCAGCAGGGCGGCAAGCACGGGCAGCGCGGCGCGAAACACGTACGGATCCACGATCGCGCTGGCCGGTGGGTCGATCTCGTTCACCGGGTAGCGCTTCGGTAGCTTGCGGCCGAAGGCGAGCCAGAGCACCGCGAGCGTGGCGCCGATCGAGACCAGATCGACCGGCACCATGACCGCCGCGTAGCGGTCGAACGGCACTTCGAAGAAATTCGCGCTGACGATATTGACCAGGTTCGATATCACCAGCGGCAGGCTGGCGGTATCGGCGACGAACCCGGTGGCAATGATGAAGGCCAGCGCCGCGGGGGCGGAAAATTCCAGTCTTACCAGAATGGCGATGACGATCGGCGTGAGCAGCAGAGCGGCGCCGTCGTTGGCGAAGACGGCGGCGATCACCGCGCCCAACAGCACGATCAGCGGGAACAGCCGGTGGCCGCGCCCGTTGCCCCAGCGCGCGATATGCCGCGCCGACCAGGAGAAAAAGCCCGCCTCGTCGAGGATCAGCGAAATAACGATCAGCGCGACGAAGGTGAACGTGGCGTCCCAGACGATATGCCAGACCACGGCGACATCCGAGAGTTGCACCACGCCGGTGGCCAGTGCGGCCGCGGCGCCGCCGAGTGCGCTCCAGCCGATGCCCAGGTTCTTCGGCTGCCAGATGACGAGCACGAGCGTGATGATGAAGATGGCCAGCCCCAGCATGGGCGGGAATCGCTCCGGTTGGGGTATAGCTCAGTGTGCGACCTGGCTGACCCGTTTCGACGTTTCCCCGGCGCTTTCCACGCGTTCGGAGTAGCGGTAAGTCAGGTAGCCGGCCCGGTCGCGCATCAGCCAGGTGAATTTCACGAGTTCCTCGCAGACATCGACCACGCGTCGATACAGCGGCGAATCCTTCATGCGGCCGGCCTCGTCGAACTCGCCGAACGCCTTGGGCACCGACGACTGGTTCGGAATCGTCACCATGCGCATCCAGCGCCCCAGCACGCGCAACTGATTAACCGCGTTGAAGCTCTGGCTGCCGCCGGAAACTTCCATCACCGCCAGCGTCTTGCCCTGTGTGGGGCGGATGCCGCCCAGCGACAGAGGAATCCAGTCGATCTGGGCCTTCATGATCCCGGTCATCGCGCCGTGGCGTTCGGGGCTGATCCACACCATGCCCTCCGACCACGTCGCCAATTCCCGCAGTGCCTGGACGCGCGGATGATCCGCCTCGGCGTCATCGGGGAGCGGTAGGCCGGCGGGGTCGAAAACCCGCACCTCGCAGCCGAGCCAGCACAGCAGACGGGCCGCCTCTTCGGCGAGCAAGCGCGAGTAGGAGCGCGCTCTCAGCGAGCCGTAAAGGATGAGAATACGCGGCGCGTACCGTGGGCTGTCCGGCCCGGCCAGGGCGTCGATGTCGATGGGCTCCAGCAAATTCGGATCGATGTTCGGTAGATCGGCCAGATCAAGGCGCTTGTTCATACTTCGCCTTTCGTATAGGTAACGACTTCGCCGTCTGTCTTGGTGAACGCGGCCACCGGTGTCGCCAGCAGATCCAGCACCCGCTCCGACGGCCGGCACAGGCGCACGCCCTTGGCGGTCACCACGATCGGCCGGTTGATGAGGATCGGATGCGCTTGCATGGCCTCGATCAATTGCTCGTCGGTGAGGGTGGGATCGGCCAGGCCGAGCTCATCATAAGGTGTGCCCTTGCGGCGCAGCAGATCGCGCGGCGTCATGCCCATCTGCTCGAGTAGCCAAAGCAATCGTTCCCGCGAAGGCGGATTGTCCACGTATTCGACAATCTCGGGTGTCTCGCCAGAGGCCTCGATCATCGCCAGCGTGTTACGGGAGGTCCCGCAATTTGGGTTGTGATAGATCAGCGGTTGCATGAGGCGGTCCTTATTGATGGGAGGCGGAGGCACAGCCGGCCAGCGAGTCGAGTAACGGTTGACAGACTTCGGGGCGGCCGGCGCAGCAGTCGCGAACGAGAAACCCCACGGTTTCCTGAATGTGCGCGAGATGGGCGCGATAGATGATCGATCGGCTCTGGCGCTGCGGTACAGTGAGTCCGGCGCGGGTCAGCACGGCGAGATGCGCGGACATTGTGTTGTGAGGCACATTCAGCAGCCGTGCGATTTCGCCCGCTGGCAGACCGTTCGGCTCGTGACGAACCAGCAGACGAAAAGCCGCGATCCGGGTTTCCTGAGCCAGCGCCGAAAAGCGCTCGATAGCATTTTTCTCGTCCATATGTCTAATATTATGGACATGTTGCGATAAACGCAATTCGGCGGTGAATAACGTCATTCGGGTTTGAGGACCTGAAGGCAAGCACATGCCCGGCCGTTCAAATCCTGGGGCGAGACCAAAAAAGCCAGCCCCGAAGGGCCGGCCGATATCCAGCGCAGCGGGGTGTTACAGCGACACAGCCACGGACTTGGTTTCGGTGTAGTTGTTCAACACCTGTTCGCCCATTTCGCGCCCCCAACCGGACTGCTTGAAGCCGCCGAAGGGCAGGGCGGCGTCGAAGATGTTGTAGCAGTTCACCCACACCGTGCCGGCGCGGATCTTGGCCGCCAGCTTGTGGGCCTTGCCGATGTCTTGCGTCCACACGCCGGAAGCCAGGCCGAAGACCGTGTCGTTGGCGCGCTTGATGAGGTCGGCGTCGACATCGGAGAACTTCGTCGCCGCGACCACGGGTCCGAAGATTTCCTCCTGATAAACGCTCATGTCGTCGGCGACGTCGACCAGCACCGTTGGTTCGACGAAATAGCCGCTGCCTTCGCCGCGTTCGCCGCCGGCCGCTGCCCGCGCGCCCTGTTTCTTGCCGGCGTCCAGATAGCCGGTAACGCGGTCGAATTGGGTGCGCGAAACCAGCGGGCCCATCTGGGTTTCCGGATCCAGCCCCGGACCGAGCTTGATATTGCGGGCGAAATCCGCCACGCCTTCGACAACCTGATCGTAGATCGACTCGTGCACGAACAGACGTGATCCGGCGGCACAGCATTGGCCGTGGTTAAAGAAGATGGCGTTGGCCGCGCCCGGAATGGCTTTTTCCAGGTCGGCGTCGTCAAGGATAATATTCGGTGACTTGCCGCCGAGTTCGAGCGAGACCTTCTTCAGATTCCCCTTGGCCGCGTCGACAATCAGCCGGCCGACTTCGGTAGAGCCGGTGAACGCGATCTTATCGACAGCCGGATGGGCGGCGATCGGCGCGCCGGCTTCTTCACCGAAGCCGGTGAGGATGTTGACCACCCCGTCGGGCACGCCGGCTTCCTGCATGATCTCGGCGAGTTTCAAGCCGGACAGCGGCGTTTCCTCGGCCAGCTTCATGACCACGGTGTTGCCGCAGGCCAGCGCCGGGCCAAGTTTCCAGGCGGCCATCAGCAACGGGAAGTTCCAGGGGATGATCTGGCCGCAAACGCCGACCGGTTCGCGCCGGGTGTAGGCGTGCCACGCCGCACCGGGCGCGTAGGGCACGGTGATGCCGATCTGCTCGCCGTTGAGCTTGGTGGCCCAGCCGGCCATGTACTGAAACAGCTCGGCCGCCAGCGGCACGTCGGCCGCGCGGGCGATGGCGATCGGCTTGCCGTTGTCCAGCGCTTCGAGTTGGGCCAGTTCTTCCTGATGTTCCATGATCAGGTCGCCGATCCTCCATACGATGCGGCCGCGTTCGGCGGGCGACATCTGCGTCCAGGGCCCGTCATCGAAGGCCTTGCGCGCGGCTTTCACCGCCTTGTCGACATCGGCCTTTTCCGCCGATTGCGCATGGGCCACGACTTCATCGGTCGCGGGGTTGTAAACCTCGAAGGTCTTGCCGGATTCGGCGGCGACCCATTGTCCGCCGATGAGCATGTTTCTGGGTTGGTCGATGAATTCCCGAACGCTGGATTCGAGTTCGACTTCGCGGGCTGCGACTGCGCACATGGTGCATCTCCTCTTATGTGTTCTTTAACGTGTTCCGGCCGCGCCGTCACGCGGAGCGGCCGACGTGTCTATCTTCGAACGCCGTTTACCAGTGATAGCGCAAATTTCGCGCCAGTGGAACGGGCGGCGGCCGGGGCCGACGATCGGGGCTCCGGCGGCATGGCCGGGCGACGGCAGGCCGCCCCGATCGCCACAGCTGTGGCGGCGGGCGGCCACACCCAGACGCCTCGACGCGCGGCGTCGAAAAGAAAAAAGCCCCGCCGTATTGCCACGACGGGGCTTTGTGTGCCGGCTGCAACGGCGTTTTTATGAATCGACGCGAAAGCCCATTGTGGCTTCTACGGCGCGTTTCCAGCCCGCGTAGTAGCTGCGGCGCTTGTCTTCGCTCATGACGGGCTCGAAGCGGCGCTCGATCACCCATTGTTCGGCGATCTGCTCGCGTGACTCCCAGAAGCCGAGCGCGAGCCCGGCCAGATAAGCCGCGCCCAACGCCGTGGTTTCGTTGACTTCGCAGCGCAGCACCTCGACGCCGAGGATGTCGGCCTGGAACTGGGCGAGGAAATCGTTGGCGATCGCGCCGCCGTCGGCGCGCAGCTCCGTCAGTTTCAGGTCGGCGTCGGCCTGCATGGCGAGCAGCACGTCCGTGCTTTGGTAGGCCAGCGATTCCACCGCCGCACGGATGAAATGTTCTTTGGTCGTGCCGCGGGACAGCCCGAACATCGCGCCGCGCACGTTGGAATCCCAGTACGGCGCGCCGAGCCCGGTGAAGGCCGGCACCAGATACACGCCGTCGTTGTCGCCGGCGCGTTCGGCGTAGTCTTGCGAGTCCGAGGCCTTGCCCAGCATGCGCAGTCCGTCGCGAAGCCATTGGATGACCGAGCCGGCCACGAATACGCTGCCTTCCAGGGCGTATTCGAGTTGGCCGTCGATTTCCCAGGCCACGGTAGTGAGCAGACCGTTGTCCGAGGCCGTGGCCTCGGTGCCGGTATTCATGAGTGTGAAGCAGCCGGTGCCGTAGGTGTTCTTGGCCTTGCCGGGTTCGAAGCAGGCCTGGCCGAACAGGGCGGCCTGCTGGTCGCCGGCGACGCCCGCGATCGGCAGTTCGTTGCCGAAGAAGTACTTGGGCAGCACATTGCCATAGACTTCGCTGGAAGACTTCACTTCCGGCAGCATCGATTCGGGCACGCCGAACAGCTCGAGCAATTCGCTGTCCCACTGTCGTTCGTGGATATTGAACATCATCGTGCGCGAGGCATTGGTCACATCGGTGACGTGCACTTCGCCGCCGGTCAGGTTCCAGATCAGCCAGGAGTCGATGGTGCCGAACAGGAGGTCGCCGTTGTCGGCTTTTTCCTTCACGCCCTCGACGTTGTCGAAGATCCATTTGAGTTTGGTGCCGGAGAAATAAGCATCGATTACCAGGCCGGTCTTGTCGCGGATCATCTCGGCGTGGCCGGCTTCGCGTAGCTGGTCGCAAATCTCGGCCGAATGGCGCGACTGCCAGACGATGGCGTTATACACCGGATGGCCCGAGTTCCTGTCCCAGACCACGGTGGTCTCGCGCTGATTGGTGATGCCGATGCCCGCGATTTCGGAGACGTCCACCTCGCTGTTGTTGATCACCTCGGTCAGCGTGGTGAGCACGCTGGTCATGATCTCGCGCGGGTTGTGCTCCACCCAGCCCGGGCGCGGAAAGATCTGTTCGAATTCACGCTGAGCGACGCCCGATATCCGGCCGCCGTGATCGAACAGCATCGAACGCGAACTGGTCGTGCCCTGATCGATGGCGAGAATATATTTCTTATTCATGGCTGACTCCTCGGGGATATGGCGATGATGATGTGCACAGCCTATTCGGCGTCGTCCGGATCGGCGCCCGCGCGGGCCGGCAGAAACGGCCGGATGAGCCACTGGTAAGCAGCGCCACCGACGACGCCGCCGATCAGTGGTCCGGCGATCGGCCCCCACCAATAATCCTTCGGCGAGGGAAACGCCTGATAGCCCCAGCCGGCCAACCAGGCGAATACGCGCGGGCCGAAATCGCGCGCTGGATTGATGGCCCAGGCTTCAAGATAGCCCATCGACGCACCGATGAGCGCGACCAGCAGACCGATCATGAACGCACCCGAATTGGCCATCGGCGCCATGTCGTTGTATTGCTCGGTGATCGCGAAAATACCGAATACCAGCAGTGCGGTCAGGATGATTTCGTCCATGAAGGCATGCATGGTCGTGATGTGCGTGTTGGGATGGGTGAAGAACACGGCGGCGGTTTTCTGTGCGATATCGGTATCGGCGCTGCGCACGGTGTGGTGCGCGGCCAACAGATGATCGATGACGGGATAAAACAGGGCATAGACAATAGCGGCGGCGACCAACGCGCCGATGGTCTGCGCCAGCCAGTAGGGCACGACCTTCTTCCACTCGAAATCGCGAAAACAGGCGAAAGCGAGGGTCACCGCCGGATTTACATGGGCGCCGGTCACCGAGGCGGTGACATAAATCGCGATCGTGACCGCGAGGCCCCAGGAAATCGCCACACCCCAGTAAGCATGCATATAAGGGCTGGGGTCGTAGAGAAAATACATGGCGGACGCGCTGTCGCCGAAAACCACGATGATGAATACGCCGGCGGCTTCCGCAACGAGCTCGCCCAGATATTGTCGAGCCATATCGCACCTGCATATCGCCGATAATGACCTGATATTGACGGTAGGTAGCCAAGTTGTCGCTGGGCAACTCTACTTATTACCCCGGTAATCAAATAGACAAACCTTTTCGGAGTACTAATACAAGCCGCTTCGGCTCGTTGTAGAGCGCGCGGCACGGGTGCGCGACGGGCCGCGCGCACGAAATCATTATGCTTTGCGTATTTCGTCACCGATTTATTAGACCGATTGCGTGGATTTCGAGACCACCTGCTTTACCGCCGGTTGGCTGAGATATTCACCCAGCCGGCGCGCCTCGTTCTCATTCAGGCGCAGGCCCAGCTTGGAGCGGCGCCAAAGGATATCTTCGGCCGTGCGCGCCCACTCGTGTTCGCGTAGATAGTCGACTTCGGCGGCATACAACCCGGCGCCGAAGTGCTCGCCCAGATCTTCCAGATCTGTCGCGGCACCAAGAATTTCGTACACCCTGGTGCCATAGTGGAAGACTAGGCGATAGGCCATATCGCGGGCCAGGAAGGGATGGCTTTGTTGCAGCAATTCGAGCAGGCGTTGCGGGGTGGATAGGTCGCCGCCGGGCAGCGGATGACCATCGCCGGTCCAGGCCTTGCTCCGGTTGCCCAGTTGCGGCGCAAGTTGATCGACCGCGTCCTCGGCCAAGCGCCGATAAGTGGTGAGCTTGCCACCGAACACGTTGAGCAGTGGCGCGCCACCCTCGGTATCGAGCTGGATACGGTAATCGCGGGTGATCTCGCTGGCATTGTCCCGACGGTCGTCGAGCAAGGGACGAACGCCCGAGTAGCTCCAGACCACGTTATCCGGCCCGATCGAACGTTTGAAATACCGATTCGCCGATTCGCACAGATAGGCCACCTCGTCGGCATCGATCGCGACTTGGCCGGGCGCGCCCTCGTGCTCGATATCGGTGGTGCCGATTAGGGTAAAGTCTTGTTCGTAGGGAATGGCGAACACAATGCGCCCGTCAGGTTGCTGAAAAATATAGGCGTAGTCGTGATCGAACAGTTTATTCACGACGATGTGGCTGCCCTTGATCAACCGCAGAGCGTACGGGTGATCCATCGCGACTATATGATCGAGAAAATGCACCGCCCAAGGTCCGGCCGCATTCGCCAGCGCTCGCGCTCGCGTTTCGATGGTCTCGCCGTCCGCGGTTTTGAGGGTGATCTGCCAGCCCTCGCCGTCGCGACGTGCGGATTCGCAAGCGGTACGCGTCATGACGGTTGCGCCGCGGTTCGCCGCGTCCATGCAATTGAGCACGACCAGGCGGGCGTCCTGAGCCCAGGCGTCGGAATAAACGAAGCCTTTGTTGAAGTCGGGCTTCAATGGCGCGCCGGCCGGGTGGTCGACGAACTTCACGCCGTGCGACCCGGCCAAAGTTTGACGGCCGCCGAGATGGTCGTAGAGAAACAACCCGGTACGAATCATCCAGGCCGGGCGCAGATGTTTCTGGTGCGGCAGGATGAAGCGCATCGGCCAAATGATGTGCGGCGCGGCCTTGAGCAGAATTTCGCGTTCCGACAAGGCCTTGGCCACGAGTTTGAATTCGTAATGTTCCAGATAACGGAGGCCGCCGTGAATGAGCTTGGTCGAGGCCGAGGATGTATGACTGGCCAGATCGTCCGCTTCACAGAGCAGAACCGATAGGCCGCGGCCGGCCGCGTCGCGGGCAATGCCGGCGCCGTTGATCCCGCCACCGACTACGATCAAGTCATATATTTGCCGAGCGCTCATGTCAGGCCTGTTTAATGTTCGGATTAAAACCTTAGAGTTCGAAAGCGAAAACAAAAATACAACAAAAGTTGTAGATGGCAATGGCCGACCACGGGCTAGTATGCATTTGAGGCGGGTTCGCAGTGACTATAGACGTGTGCGCGGACCGGATCGATCGCAGTCGCCGGCGGGCGTCAGGAGCGTATCGATCACAAGTATTCGCATGTGCGGAGCCGGAAAAAGGAGAGAAGCCGAGTGACATCGTCGAGTAGTCCCGCATCGAGCGACGAGACGCCGACAGCGCGCCAGCGTGCGATCGTTGATCTGGTGGAACAGCAGGGTTTCGTTGCCATCGGGGCGCTGGCCCGAAATTTCGATATCACGCAACAGACGGCGCGTCGCGACGTGAACGCCCTGTGCGAGGCCGGTCTGTTGCGCCGGTATCACGGAGGCGCAGGCCTGCCGTCCACGGTCGAAAATATTGCGTACGAGGCCCGTCAGGTCCTGAATCTGGAGGGTAAGCGCAAGATCGCGGAACTGGTGGCGCGCGAGATTCCCGATCATGCGTCCCTGTTTCTGACCCTGGGCACCACGACCAAGGAAGCCGCGCGTGCGCTCACCCGCCACAAGGGGCTTCGCGTGATCACCAATCACTTGCAGATCGCCGGCATGATCTCGTCCTGCAAGGATGCCGAAGTGATGGTGGCCGGCGGCGCGGTCCGGCCGATCGACGCCGGGGTGACCGGTGAGATGACCCTGGATTTTTTCAGTAATTTCAAGGTCGACTACGCGCTCATGAGCATTTCGGGCATCGAGTCGGACGGTTCATTGTTCGATTTCGATTACCGCGAGGTACGGCTGCTGCGCGTGATCATCGCCAATGCACGCCGTGTGTTCCTGCTCGCCGATCAGACCAAGTACAACCGGCATGCGCTGGTGCGCGCCGGCCATATTGCGGACAGCATCGACGCGCTGTTCACCGACAGTGCGCCGCCGCGCGCTCTTGCCGATGTGTTGGCCGAGCACGGGGTGGCGGTCCACATTGCCGATTAGTCGTATCCAGGGGCTGGCAAATGTTCGCCTACGACCTTTGGCTAGTTGCTCGTGTTCGAATTCGAACACTATGCTCGGGCTCAGTTAACGATGGCCGTTTAGAAACAGTCGGCCGCTAGATTTAGAAAACGCCCGGTACTTGATCCCGACCGTTCAAGATCCGGCAAATTCGCTTGTTTGTCTGTTCAGCCGATAAAGCTGCCAGCATGTTCAGGAGGAGAAGGGCGATGTCGCTAGTGCTCGACAATGTATCCAAGGTGGTGGGTGGCCAAACCCATATCGCACCGATGGATCTCGAGCTGGAAAGCGGCTCGCTGTCGCTGCTTTTGGGCTTGACCTTGTCCGGCAAGACCTCGCTGATGCGACTGATGGCCGGGCTGGACAAGCCGACCACGGGGCGCATTCTGGTGGAGGGCAAGGACGTGACCGGCCGCGCGGTGCGAAAACGCAACGTGGCCATGGTCTATCAGCAGTTCATCAACTACCCGTCGCTCACGGTCTACGAGAACATCGCGTCGCCGCTGCGCATCGCGGGCGTGTCGTCGGCCGAGATCGACCGGCGGGTGCGGACCGAGGCCGAGCGCCTGCATATCGAAGCGATGCTGGATCGGCTGCCGGCCGAGCTGTCTGGCGGGCAGCAGCAGCGTACAGCCATGGCGCGCGCGCTGGTGCGCGATGCTGAACTGGTGCTGCTTGACGAACCGCTGGTGAACCTCGACTACAAGCTGCGCGAGACGCTGCGCGAGGAATTGCCCCGGGCGCTGGAAGGGCGGCGCTCGATGGTCGTGTATGCAACCACCGATCCCTGGGAGGCGTTGGCCTTCGGCGGTCGCACGGCCGTGCTCGAGGAAGGGCGGCTGCGCCAGTACGACTACGCCGCCCGTGTGTACGCGGCGCCGGCGACGACCCATGTGGCGAGCGTATTCAGCGATCCGCCCATGAATATTGTCGAAGGCGAGCTCACCGGCGACGAATTGAGATTGGCCGATCTGCTGCGCGGGGCCCGCCCCCAGGCGCTGGCCGGTCTGGACGCGGGCGAGTACCTGTTCGGTTTGCGGCCCGCGCACCTGACCATCGACGATGAAAGCGCCGACCTTGGCCTGTCGGCCACGGTCGATGTCACCGAGATCAGTGGCTCCGACACCTATGTTCATTGCCAGGTGGCCGGTTTGCCCTGGGTCGCCGTGCAGCCGGGCGTGCATGAGCATGAACTGGGCGCGCCGGTCGAACTCGGTTTCGATATCGAAAGATTGTTCGTTTTCGACCGCGACGGGCAACTCGTTCACTCCCCCGAAGCCGCTGGCGGCGAACGCCAACGCGAACACTAGGGACTCGATCACTATGGCCTTGATTCGTTTCGACGGAGTCGCGCACAGCTATTCCGGGCACGCCCGGCAAGATAGCGATTACGCGCTCCAGCCGATGAATTTCCGCTGGGAGGATGGCGGCGCGTATGCGTTGCTGGGTCCGTCCGGCTGCGGTAAGAGCACGCTGCTCAATATCTGTTCCGGCTTGCTCGCGCCTTCGGAAGGTCGTGTGTATTTCGACGACCAAGACGTGACCGCGATGTCGCCGGAAAAGCGCAATATCGCGCAAGTATTCCAGTTTCCGGTGCTCTACGACTCGATGAGCGTCTACGACAATCTGGCGTTTCCGCTACGCAACCGGCGCGTGGCGCGCCCGCAGATCGACAAGCGCGTGCGCGAAGTCGCGGCGATGCTCGATCTCGAGGACGTGCTCAAACGTCGCGCGAGCGGCCTGGGCGCCGAACTCAAGCAAAAGATTTCGATGGGGCGCGGCCTGGTGCGCGACGATACGTCGGCGATCCTGTTCGACGAGCCGCTGACCGTGATCGACCCGCAGCTCAAGTGGCGGCTGCGGCGCCAGCTCAAGGAAGTGCACAAGCAGTTCAGCCATACGCTGATCTATGTCACGCACGATCAGATCGAAGCGCTGACCTTCGCCGAGAAGGTGGTCGTGATGTCGGACGGCGAAATGGTGCAGGTGGGTACACCGCAGGCACTGTTCGAGCGCCCCGAGCACACCTTCGTGGGTTATTTCATCGGCAGCCCGGGTATGAACTTCTTGCCGTGTTCGATTGCGAACGGCGCGGCCGTGGTCGGCTCGACTCATATTCCGCTCACCGATGCCCAGGCCGGCGCGGCCGCCAAGCACGGCTCGGGTAACGACCAGTTCAAGCTCGGTATCCGGCCCGAATTCGTGACGCGCGCCGCCGGCGACAACGGCCTGAAAGTGTCCGTGACGCACGTCGCCGACATGGGCGAGTTTCGGTTGGTTACGGCCAAGCTCGAGGGCCACGAGATCAAGATCAAGCTGCCGGTCGAAGCCGGCGAGGTCGACACCGGTGAAATGGCGGTCGAGTTCCCGTCGCGGTGGGTCTGTCTTTATCGCAACGAACGCCTGATCGGCGACGAGGTGACGTCGTGAACGACAACCGCTTTTCCGACAACAGGGCGTGGTTTCTAGCTCTGCCGGCCGTGCTGATGGTGGCGTTCGCGTCGCTGATTCCCTTCATGGCGGTGGTCAATTACAGCGTGCAGATCGTGTTCAGCATGCAAAACCATGCGTTTGTCGGCTGGGAAACCTTCCGTGACGCGTTGACCAACGAGGAATTCCGGAGTGCTTTCTATCGTCAGGTGATCTATACCGCGATCGTGCTCGGCGTCGAGGTGCCGCTGGGCATTGGCGTGGCGCTGACCATGCCGCGCAGCGGTAAGGCCGTAGGCCCGGTGCTGGTCGTGCTGGCATTGCCGTTACTGGTGCCGTGGAACGTCGTGGGCCTGATCTGGCAGATATTTTCCCGCGGCGACATCGGCTTGTTCGGCGCGTTCGTCAATAATTGGCTGCATCTGGACTACAACTATTCCACCGGCTTCTTCTCGGCCTGGTTCACGGTCATCATCATGAGCGTTTGGCACTGGACTTCGCTGGTGGCGTTGCTGTGCTATGCCGGCCTGTGCGCGATCCCCGGGGCGTTCTACCAAGCCGCCCGCATCGACGGCGCATCGCGTTGGGCGGTATTCCGCTTCATCGAGCTACCCAAGTTGCGCGGCGTGCTGACCATCGCGATCCTGCTGCGCTTTGTCTACAGCTTCAAAGTCTATGCCGAGCCGTTGATCGTAACCGGCGGCGGGCCGGGCAGCACGACCACCTTCATGACCGAGATGCTGGCCAATACGGCGCTCGGGCAGTTCGAGTACGGCAAGGCCGCCGCCTACGGGCTGCTTTACTTCCTGGTCATTCTGTTGATCAGTTATATATTTTATATCGTGCTGACCCGCGTCGGCACGAACGAGGGGGGCGAATAAGATGGTTCGTCGTATCGGCCTGACGCTGTTCATCCTGTTCCTGCTGATTCCGATTTATTGGTTGGTCACGATGTCGTTCAAGAGCAACCAGGAAATCATCACCCAGCTTTCGCTATGGCCGTCCGACTGGACGCTGGAGCATTACCGGACAATCTTCGACCACCCCGACTGGCGCGGCGCGTTCCTACATTCGTTGTCGTATGTGCTGATCAACGTCGCGATCACGCTGCCGCTGGCGATCCCCGCCGCTTATGCCTTTTCGCGCTTCAATTTTTTGGGCGATAAGCATCTTTTCTTCTGGTTGCTGACTAATCTGATGGCGCCGCCCGCGGTGTTTCTGATTCCGTACTTCCAGCTTTATCACAGCATTCATCTGTTCGATACGGTATTCGCCGTAGCGTTGGCTCATACGCTGTTTAATCTGCCGCTGGCGGTCTGGATTCTGGAAGGTTTCATGTCCGGCGTGCCGCGTGAGATCGACGAGACCGCTTATCTCGACGGCTATTCGCTGCCGCGTTTCTTTATCAAAATATTCCTGCCATTGATCGGTTCGGGTATCGGCGTGGCCGCTTTCTTTTGCTTCATGTTCAGCTGGATCGAGCTGTTGCTGGTCCAGACACTAACCACCACCAACGCCACGCCGATCCCGACCATGATGGGCAGCGCCTTCACCGCTTCGGGTACCAACTGGGGCCTGCTCGCCGCCGCCGGCACGCTCACGCTTGTACCGGGCGTCATCGTCATCTGGTTCGTGCGCAACCGTATTGCTTCCGGCTTTGCGCTGGGCCGCGTTTAAATAGGGGCTTGATCATGCATTGGATGCTCTGGACGCTTCCCACCGCAATCTTTTTCGCAGCCATCGGTGTGTTGTTGGTCGGCATGACGATCTGGCAGTTCATACAGCCGACGCGCGACCGCCGCGGCTGGATCATTCCCATGCGCACCACGCGCGGGGACCGTCTATTTATCGGACTGTTGGCATCGGCCTATCTCACGGCTTTGTGGATCGTGTTCGTGCCGCTGACGAGCTGGGTTCTGCTGGCCGTCGTCGTGGTGCTGGTGGCCGTGGTCGTGCTCGTCGGCTGAGCGCATGAATTAGCGAATAGATCTTTAGCCGGGCGCAGCGCGTTAGTTCGCAGGCGATGCGTCCGGTCAAACCGCCGGCTCAGCGCTATGCGGGCCGGACAATAACTGCGATCGGAAGGAGATCGACATGACTAAAAAGCATGAGGACGACCCGCAGGGTCGGACGGGGGGCAAAACTCCTCGAGGCTTCAACGCCAACCGCCGCAATTTCCTGCGCTCGGGCGCCGCCGCGGCGGCCGGTGTGGCCGCGGTTCCGTTCGTGGGTACGGCCGCCGCGGCCGCATCGAGCCAGTCCGGCGCATCGGATCTGCCGCCGCTGGGCAAGATTCCCGATTATAAAAACTACGGCAAGGGCGAGACGGGCAGGAAAGCGGCCGAGAACTGGGTTGACGGCTTTCTGCAACCCTCGACGCTGACCCGCGATGAGCAGATGAAGGAAATGGATTACTTCATCAAGGCGGCCCAGCCCTATAAGGGTATGAAGATCACGGCCATATCCGAGGTCACCGGTACCCATCAGTTCGAGTCGAACATCCTGGCCCGGGCCTTCGAGCAGATCACCGGCATCAAGGTGGAACACGCGACCTTGCAAGAAGGCGACGTGGTGGCGAAGCTCGAGGCGCAATTGGCGACCGGCCGTTCGCTTTACGACATCTTCATCAACGACTCGGACTTCATCGGCACCCATCCACGCATGGATGACGTCGTTCCGATCAGCGACTACATGACCGGCGAAGGCAAGGATGTCACGCTGCCGACGCTGGATTTCGACGACTTCTTCGGCAAGAGCTATGTGACTTGGCCGTTGAACAATAAGCAGTACATGATTCCGGACGGCCAGTTCGCGAATTTGTACTGGTACCGCAAGGACTGGTTCGACCGTCCGGACCTGCGGAAGAAATTCAAGGACGAATACGGCTACGAGCTTGATGTGCCGGTCAACTGGTCGGCCTATGAAGACATCGCCGATTTCTTTACCAACAAGGTCAAGAACCTCGACGGTAAACGTATTTATGGCCATATGGACTACGGCAAGAAATCGCCGTCGTTGGGCTGGCGTATTCACGATTCCTGGCTGTCGATGGCCGGGGCCGGCGACAAGGGGCTGCCCAACGGCATGCCGGTCGACGACTGGGGCATCCGCGTCAACGACGATCTGAACGTGTTGGGCGCTTCGGTCGAGCGCGGCGGCGCCACCAACAGCCCGGCGGCCGTCTATGCCATCCGCAAATACAAGGAATGGCTCGATAAGTATGCGCCGCCGGAAGCCGCGGGCATGACCTTCTCGGAAGCCGGCCCGGTGCCGGCTCAGGGCCACATCGCCCAGCAGATCTTCTGGTACACGGCGTTCACGCCGAGCATGACGCAGCCGGGCCTGCCGGTGGTCAACGACGACGGCACGCCGAAATGGCGTATGGCGCCGTCGCCGCACGGCCCGTACTGGGAACCCGGCATGAAGCTCGGCTACCAGGATTGCGGTTCCTGGATGCTGCCCAAGGCCACCGATCCGAAGCATCGGGCGGCGAGCTGGCTGTACGCCCAGTTCTGTATCTGCAAGTCGGTATCGCTGCGTAAGAGCCTGGCCGGCCTGACGCCGTTTCGGCGCTCGGATATCAGCTCCAAGCCGATGGGTGAGGCCGCGCCGTACCTCGGCGGTCTGGTCGAGTTCTTCCGCAGCCCGGCGCAAAAGTATTGGACGCCGACCGGTGTCAATGTGCCGGCCTACGGCAAGCTGACTTCGGCGTGGTGGACGAACATCGCCAAGATCAACAGCGGCGAACTTTCGCCACAGGAAGGCATGGATGCGGTGGCCGAGGATATGGACAAGGTGTTCCATCGTATCCAGATAGCCAATCTCGAGAAGGTGGCGCCGCCCAAGCTCAATCCGAAGAAGAGCAAGGAGTACTGGTTCAAGCAGCCGGGCGCCCCGAAGCCCCCGATGGAAAATGAAGATCCGCCGGGCGAAACGCTGCCGTACGATGAGTTGTTGAAAGCCTTCAACGACCCGTCCTCGATCGGCAAAAAGGCATCCGACAGCTAGAGAGGACTGAAACCGCCGATTTGCGGTATGAGGGAAAGGCCCGGCGCATCGCGTCGGGCCTTTTCGTTTTTCATAGGCTCGGTGAACGCCCCCGCCACGCGATCGCGCCGTCGCTCGCGGGCAGCGCTTGGCGCCGACACGGCATAATGACGGGCCGCGATCGCCGAGCCGCGCCCGATGACCGACGCCGTAACCGATGATGACGAAGCTGACCGCTACTGGATGCGGCTCGCGTTGACGTTGGCCGAGGAGGCGGACGCCGCCGGTGAGGTGCCGGTCGGCGCGGTGATCGTACGCGACGGCGTTGAGCTCGGTCGCGGGCGCAACGGGCCGATCGCGGCGCATGACGCCACCGCGCACGCCGAGATCATGGCGATCCGTGCCGCTTGCCAGAGGATCGGCAACTACCGGCTTGCCGGCGCGACGTTGTATTGCACGCTCGAGCCTTGTGCGATGTGCGCGGGCGCGGTCGGCCACGCACGAATCGCGCGCGTGGTCTACGGCGCAAACGATTTTCGCGCCGGCGCGGCGCATTCCGTTTTCGCGGTGTTCGACGAACCGCGCCTCAACCACCGCGTGGCGCATATAGGCGGGGTGCTCGCCGACGAGAGCGCCGCTCTGCTGCGGCGGTTTTTCCGCGTACGGCGCGGACGCGCCGGCTGATCGAGACGGCAACCGTTTATGGCGGGCGCAATAGGGCTAATCCTTTCGGATGTATA
>NZ_DASSKM010000140.1:0-29339 GCF_035690525.1 Salinisphaera sp. | reverse complement strand
AAGCAACCGCCGGCAAGTACCGCCTGGGCGCTCCGACCGCCGGCGTGCGCCAAATGCGCCTCGGCCGCCGGCACGGCGGTGCCGTAGACCGTATCGGCCGAACGCGCCGGCGCATCCAGCAACGCGACGCCCAGCGCCAGCGCGCTAGCCGCGCCCAGACCGGCGAATAGGGTGGATCCTTTCAATCGAACGGACATATCAACCTCCGTTGATGTAGTGCGCCCGGGCGGCGATGCCTTACGCCGCGCCGGTGGGCACGAAGCTCAGGGCCACCGAATCCATGCAATAGCGCAGGCCGGTGGGTTCGGGGCCGTCGTGGAATTTGTGGCCGAGATGGCCGGCACAGCGCGTACAGGCGATTTCGGTCCGGGTCATGCCGAAACTGCGATCGGTGTGTTCGGTCACGTTTTCGGCCGCGATCGGCTGGTAAAAACTCGGCCAGCCGGTGCCGGAATGAAACTGGGTCGCCGAATCGTAGAGCGCGGTGCCACAGCCCTGACAGCGATAGATGCCGGCCTGTTTCGGTTTGTCGACATACTTGCCGGAGAACGGGCTCTCGGTGCCGTGCTCGCGCAGGATATGATACTGCGCGGGCGTGAGCTGGGCCTTCCATTGGGCCGGCGTCTTGACCACACGCTTGACCGTGCGCTCGCCGAGCCGCTTGCCGTGGTTGTCGAAGGCCACAATCGTCACCGGGCCGCTCGGCCGGGCCGGCGCCTCGTCCGCGGCCCTGGCCGGCAACCCACGCACAAGCCCGGCGATCAGGCCGGTGCCGGCCACCGCCAAACCGCCGACGAGAAAACGCCGCCTCGGATGGTCGATGTGCTCGTTCATGTCGTTACTCCTGCAAGCTTGTAAATACAATACGCAATACAGGCCGGCTGCGATGCGGGCGCTTCTGGTACGGATGATAAAACGGCGTTTGCGGCCCGACTCGCGAAGCACCGTGATTTCCCTTATTGCGCTGGGTCAAGCACCACCTGTAGTGAGGAGGAAGGCGACGGTATGATCCGGATATAGCCGTGGCGCTTCACAACCCGATCTATCATTTCCGTTAGGGAGACCGCCCATGGACTCGACCAACGCGCCCGCCCAGATGAGGGTGTCCTTGCATATCAATGGGCAACTCCGGCAACTGGATCTGCCGCCGAACGTCGTGCTGCTGGATGCACTGCGCAACCGGCTGCGGCTCACCGGCACCAAGAAAGGCTGCGACCACGGCCAGTGCGGCGCTTGCACGGTGCTGGTCAACGGCCAAGCGGTCAATTCCTGTCTGGCCCTGGCGGTCATGCACGACGGCGACGAAATCACCACCGTCGAAGGACTGGCGGCGGACACGCAGCACCTGCATCCCTTGCAACAGGCGTTCTGGGAACACGACGCCTACCAGTGCGGCTATTGCACGCCCGGCCAGTTGATGTCGGCGGCCGAGCTGCTGGACAACGACAACGTCGGCACCCGCGACACGGATGTCAGCGAGGCGATGAGCGGCAATATCTGCCGGTGCGGCGCCTATCAAAACATCCTCTCCGCCATTCAGCAGACGCGCAACGCGCGTTAAGGCATAGCCCGATGCGAGAATTCGACTACAGCCGCGCCGACAATGTGGACAGCGCGATCAGCGCTCATGGCGGCCAGGCATCGGCCTATGTCGCCGGCGGCACGACGCTGATCGATCTGGTCAAACTCGATGTCATGCAGCCGGACCGGATCGTCGACGTCAACCGCCTGCCGCTGAACGGGATCGAGGTGCTCGACGACGGCCGCCTGAAGATCGGCGCCATGGTGCGCAACACCGCGCTCGCCTATCACCCGCGGGTCGAACACGACTACAGCGTACTCTCCCAAGCCCTGCTGCAGGGCGCCTCGCGCCAACTGCGCAACCGCGCGACCACCGCCGGCAACGTCATGCAGCGCGTGCGTTGCCCTTATTTCCGTAACGGCGTATCGGCCTGCAACAAGCGCGAGCCCGGTTCCGGCTGCGCGGCGATCGGCGGCGACAACCGCAGCGTACACGCGGTGCTGGGCACCAGCGAGGCGTGCATCGCCACCCATCCGTCGGATATGTGCGTGGCCATGGCCGCCATCGGCGCGACTGTCCATGTGCGCGGGTCGAGCGGCGAGCGCGCGATCGATTTTCTCGATTTTCATCGGCTGCCGGGCGATACGCCGCATATCGAGCACGATCTCGAAGGCGACGAGTTGATCACCCACGTCACCCTGGACGCGCCGATCAAGGGCGGCCACGCCGCCTATATCAAGCTGCGCGACCGCTCGTCGTACCAGTTCGCCCTGGCCTCGTCGGCCGCGATCGTGGCGCTCGACGGCGACACCATCGCTGCGGCGCGCATCGCCATGGGCGGGGTCGCCACCAAGCCCTGGCGCGCCCAAGAGGCCGAAAACGCCCTGATCGGCCAGCCGGCCACGCTCGAATCGTTCGAAAAAGCCGCGGCCATCGCCATGCAAGGGGCCACGCCCTACAAGGACAACGCCTTCAAGATTCCGCTCGGCCGCAAGGCGGTGGTGCGCAGCCTGCGCGACGCCACCGCCCGGGCTCAAAACCAGGATCAGGGCCGCGACCAAGGCCAGAACTAGGGCCAGAACTAGGGAGCCGCATCATGAGCGAACAGATCATCGGCGCCGCCGCGCCCCGCGTCGACGGACCGGACAAACTCACCGGCCGCGCGGCCTACGCCGCCGACCATTTTCCGGAAGGCGTGGCCCACGCCTACGGCGTCTACAGCCATATCGCCAGCGGCACCATCGTGGATCTCGATCTCGCCGAAGCCAGGCGCTCGCCCGGCGTGATCGAGATCTTCCATCACGACAACTTCCCGAAGCTGTACCGCTCGCCGGCGACCTTCGCCCAGGAAGACATGGTCGACGAAACGAGGGTGCCTTTCGAGGATAACAGGGTGTACTACGCCGGGCAGTTCGTCGCCCTGGTGGTGGCGGAGACCTTTGAACAAGCGCGCGCGGCGGCCTATAAGGTTCGGGTCGACTACGACGCCGAGACCACGGCCGCCAACCTCGACCAAGCGATCGAGACGAATGGCACCGTGCCCGCCGACAGCCATACCCGCGGCGACGCCGACGCGGCGTTCGAGGCCGCGCCGCACAAGATCGACGCCACCTACACTACGCCGGTCGAAACCCACAACCCGATGGAGATGCACGCCACCACCGCGCGCTGGGCCGACGACGGCCGGCTGGTCGTCTACGAGTCCGCCCAAGGCGTGGTCTTCGCCCGCAACGCGCTCGCCAAGATCTTCGATCTGGAACCCGGCAAGGTCGAGGTACACGCCGAGTTCATCGGCTCGGGCTTCGGCGGCAAGCTGTGGATCTGGCCGCACAGCGTCGCCACCTGCGGCGCGGCGCGCGAGCTCGGCCGGCCGGTGCAGATGATGGTGCCGCGCCAGCAGATGTTCACCACCACCGGCCACCGTGCGCAGACGCGCCAACACCTGCGCCTGGCCACCGATGACAACGGCAAACTGGTCTCGCTGGCCCACGACACGGTCAGCGCCACATCGATGATCAACATCTTTCCGGAGACGTGCGGCAGCGCCTCGATCAGCCTGTACGGGTGCGACAACGTACGCATGACCCACGCCACCGCGGCGGCCAACCAGGGCACGCCGACCCATATGCGCGCGCCCGGCGCCGGCGTCGGCCTGTTCGCGCTGGAGTCCGCGATGGACGAAATGGCCGAGGTGATCGGGATGGATCCGGTCGAATTCCGGCGCCTAAACTATACCGACTACGACAGCGCGGCCGGCCTGCCCTTTTCCAGCATTCATCTGCTGGAAGCGTTTGATACCGCCGCCGAAGCCTTCGGCTGGTCCAGGCGCAATCCGGAGATCGGCGCGATGCGCGAGGGCGACCAAATCATCGGCTGGGGCATGGCCTCCTGCAACTGGCCCGCCATGCGCATGCCGGCCAGCGCCCGGGTGGCGCTGCGCGCCGACGGGACCGCGCAAGTCCACTGCGCCAGCCAGGACATCGGCACCGGCACCTACACCATCGTCGCCCAGACCGCGGCCGGCGAGCTCGGCCTGCCGCTGGACAAAATCGAGGCCCGGCTGGGCGATTCATCGTTCCCCCGCGGGCCGATCTCGGGCGGCTCCTGGGCCACCGCGAGCGCCCTGCCGGCGGTGGCCGCGGCCGCCCGAGAGGCGATCGAAACGCTCAAGACCTACGCCGTGAACCCGAGCGGGCCGTTCGCCGGCGGCAATATCGACGATCTGGTCTATACGGCGGGCACGCTAAAAGACGGCAACGGCAAAAGCGCAACCGTGGCCGAGGTGCTTAATCCGCAGTCGCTGGCCAGCGCGGCCGGCGACGCCCAGACCGGCGGCGCGCCGGAAGGCGAATATTCCTTCCAGTCCTTCGGCGCGCATTTCGTGGAAATTACCTGGGACCCGGGCATCGCCGAACTCAAGGTCACGCGGGTGGCCAGCGCCATCGACGTCGGCCAGGTCATCAACGCCGCGACCGCCCGCAACCAGGTCGAGGGCGCCGTCATGTTGAGCCTAGGCTCGGCCTTGTTCGAGGCCACCAACTACGACGAGCGCGACGCGATCCCGGTCAACAACAACTATGCCGAGTATCTGGTGCCGGTCCATACCGACACGCCCAAGATCGACGTCACCCTGCTCGATTACCCGGACTACGCCCTCAACGAACTCGGCGCCCGCGGCATCGGCGAGATCGGCGTGACCGGCTTCCAGGCCGCGGTCGCCAACGCGGTCTATCACGCCACCGGCAAACGCGTACGCGATCTGCCGATCACGCTGGACAAGCTCATGGACGAGGCGTGAGCCGTGTGCAACAACAGGGCCTAACCCGGGAACAGCCCGCCGTAGTGTTCGGCGATCGCGCCCGGCGTGGTCAGCCAGATATCGCGCCGGCGCTCTGTGATCCGGGTGAGCGCCCGGCGCAGTGACCGCAGGCGAAACGGCTGGCCGGCGATGTAGGGGTGCAGCGCGATGCCCATCACCAGCGACTGGTGCCGCGACTGCGCCATCATCTCGTCGAACTGATCGACAATGCGGGCCTCGAACTCCCGATAATCGCTATATTGCGGCACTTGTGTCGGGATATCGTTGATTTCCTGCGGATAGGGCACGGACAGAATCTCACCGTTGCCCCGGGTATCCATCCACACCGGCTGATCGTCGTGCGCCCAGTCCAGGTGATAGAGAAAACCGGCCTCGGCCAGCAGATCCGGTGTGACGCGGCTCTGGGCCACCCAGGGACCGAGCCAGCCCACCGGCCGCTCGCCGAAAGCCTTGATCAGCACGTCACGGGATTCCGCGATTAGCGCCGCCTCGCCTTCTTCGTCGAATTCGTTCTGGGATTCGCTGTTGGTCCGGCCGTGCGCGATCAGTTCGCTGGACAGCTTCTGGCGATAGGCGGCGATCAGTTCGGGACAATAATCCGCGATCGCCGAATTGACGATCAGACCGACCGGAAAGCCTAGCGATTCGAACATCTCCAGCATGCGCCAGGCGCCGACGCGGTTGCCGTAGTCGCGCCAGGAGTAGTTGAGCACGTCCGGCTGCCGGCGCCCGGGCACGAGGGCCGCGCCGTAGCCTTGATCGAAATGGAAATGCTCGAAGTTGAGACCGATGTACACCGCCAGCCGTTTACCCTCCGGCCATTCGAAGTCCTCGCGGTCGACGATGGCCTGATAGGCGTAACGATGATGATGACGCAGCGTTATCGACATGGATGACAGGGTTTAACGGGATAGATAACCATTCTATCGCCGACCGCCCGCCTCAAGGGCCGGCGCTGTACACCGCGCTTGCCAAGCCGTTACAGTCCGTCCGGGGGAACGGGTTATGAAACATGCCATCGTTGCCGTGCTGGCGCTGGTCGCGACGCTCGCCGGCTTGCACACGGCACGCGCCGCGCATCCGCCGCCGGTGGAACTGGTCGATGTCTATCACGGGCAGGTCGATCTATCGGACTATTGGGTTTCGGAGAAGTACGACGGCGTACGCGGCTATTGGGACGGCCAGCGTATGCTCACGCGCGGCGGCTCGGTGGTGGCGCTGCCCGACTGGTTCACGGCCGACTTCCCGGATACGCCGATGGACGGGGAACTCTGGGCCGGTTACGGCCGGTTCTCGGAGGCTTCGACGCTGGTGCGCACGGCGGAGCCGAACGATCCGGGTTGGCACGACATCAGCTATCGCGTATTCGATCTGCCCGGGCTCGACGTGGACTTCGACCATCGCGTGCCGGCCATTCGCCGCACCGTCGCCCGCATCGACGACCCGTGGGTGGTTGCTATCCGCCAATCGCATGTCGCCGGCCGCCAGGCGCTGCGCGCCGCGCTCGAAAAAGTGCTGGCCAAGGGCGGCGAGGGCTTGGTTCTGCATCGCGGCAGCCGCGACTATACCCCCGGCCGGCACGCCGGACTGCTCAAGGTCAAACCCTATCAGGACGCCGAGGCCCGGGTGATCGCGATCCACCCCGGCCACGGCCGGCTCAAAGGGCTGATGGGCTCGATCGAGGTCGAAATGGTCGATGGCCGTAGGTTCGCGATCGGCACCGGCTTTAGCGACGAGCAACGCGCCGATCCGCCGCCGGTGGGCTCTTGGATCACTTTCCGTTATCAGGGCGAGACCGCTACCGGCCTGCCCCGCTTCGCGCGTTTTCTACGCCGCCGCCCGGGCGGCCCGCCGCCGGAGGTTGTTAACGTGAAGATTACCGAATGAAAGAGCGAATATGAGTCCGCAAGAAACCTATCCGCAAATAAACGCAAGTAAACGCTAATGGAAGGCAGAATTGCGCAACATCACGTATTATTTGCATTTATTCGTGTTTATTTACGGGCGGCCTTGTCCTGAGTTCGTGTCTATTCTTTTGCAGGCTGGTATTAGATTTGCGCCTGTTAGCGTTTATTTGCGGACTATCTTCTTTTTAAACGCGTCCCGATGTTTTGAAAGAAACACCAGTTCACGACTCGCGGACTCAGTGATTGCGTGCGTGGATGAAGGTCCAGTAGCCGAAGGCGTTGACCGGTACCGATTCGATGACGTCGAGACCGGCCAGGGCCAGAAAGTCATCGATCGGGAATGACGGCCGGAAGCCGACCAGTTTGGATAGCGGCGAGGCCAGGCGCTCCAGCTTGGCCATCGGGCCTTTTTGGCTGAAGTGGTTGACGATGAATATCTCGCCGCCCGGTTTGCAAACCCGCTTCATTTCCTCGACCAGCTTCTTCGGGTCCGGGGCCACCGAAACCACATACATGGCCACCACCTTGTCGAAGCTGGCGTCGGGATATTCGGTGGCCTGGCCGTCCATCACCTGCAGGGTGATGCGATCGGCATCGCCGTTGACGCGCTGACGGGCGTGCTCGAGCATGTCCGGCGAAACATCGATGCCGACCACTTCCACACCGTCCGGATAGTGCGTCAACGACAGACCGGTGCCGACCCCGACCTCGAGCACGCGATCGCCGGCCTGGCAATCCATCTTATGAACCGCGACCTGCCGGCCCTGTTCGAACACGGGGCCGAAGAAACGGTCGTAGCTGCTCGACAGACGACGGTAGGCGGTAACGACGGAACGTTCATCCATGACGTGGTATGACCCGGTTGCTTGACGAGGATGATCGAAAGCGCGTGGAGAATACGCCGATCCGCGGCGGGATACAAAAACGGCGCGCCGCTGTTCGGCGAGCCGGACCGCTTTCGACCATACGGCCCGAGTGCCGGCAACGATCCGGCGTCTGGGCTGGAGCCTGCGCCGCAGAAATCGAAAGGACTGCGACGCGCCATTTATTCCTACAACAGTAAGCTCCTAGGAATCTTCGCCCTGGTCGCGTTTCCAGTTGATCAGACCGCCCGCGCGCAGGATCTCGACCTGACGCTCGGACAGCGCGTGCTTGCACTCGATGGTGTCGCCGCCCTCGGTTTCCACCGACACGGTGTCGCTCGAAGCCAGGGCGTCGTGCAGGCCGCTGATTTTGAGTTTGCCGCCCTGCTCGAGCTTGTCCAGCGCGTCCGCGTCGGCGAACGTCAGCGGCAACACACCGAAGTTGACCAGGTTCGACCAGTGGATACGCGCATAGTCTTTTGCGATCACCACGCGCAGCCCCAGATAACGTGGCGCGATCGCCGCGTGCTCGCGCGAGCTGCCCTGGCCGTAGTTGGAGCCGCCAACGATGGCGTGATCGCCGGTCTCCTTGGCGCGCTCGGGATATTCCTCGTCGACCACGTCGTAGACGAAGTTCGCGATCTCGGGAATGTTGGAGCGGAACGGCAGCACCTCGGCGCCGGCGCGCAGGATCTCGTCGGTGGAGATGTCATCGCCGACCTTGAGCAGAATCGGCAGTTCGAATTCGTCCGGGATGCCGTCGAAGTCCGGCAGCGACTTGATATTCGGGCCCTTGACCAGTTCGACCTCGCGCGCCTCCTCGATCGGCAGCGGCGCTTCCAGCATGTGGTCGTTGATCACTGGGTCGGTCGGATTGCCGACCTTGGGATATTCGAATTCGAGCGTACGCGGATCGGTGATCTCGCCCATCAAAGCACTGGCGACCGCGGTCTCCGGCGAACAAAGGTATACCGCATCCTCCGGCGTGCCCGAGCGGCCCGGAAAGTTGCGCGGCGTGGTGCGCAGACTGTTGCGTCCATACGCCGGCGCCTGGCCCATGCCGATGCAGCCGTTGCAACCGGCCTGATGGATACGCGCGCCCGAGGCGATCAACTGGCCGAGGCGATCGTCGCGGGCCAGCGTCTGCAGCATGGCGCGCGAGGAAGGATTGACGTCGAACGAAACCGACTTGGAAACGGTCCGGCCGCGCACCATCTCGGCGGCTATGGCGAAGTCGCGATAGCCCGGATTGGCCGAAGAGCCGATATAAGCCTGATAAAGCTCGTCGCCGGCGATCTCGGACACCGGCACCACATTGCCCGGCGAGGTCGGCTTGGCGATCAAGGGTACGAGCTCGGACAGATCGATCTCGTCGTGCTCGTCGTATTCGCAGCCGTCGTCGGCCAGCAGTTCCTCGTACTCGTCCTCGCGGCCCTGCGATTTCATGAAGCGCTTGATCTCGTCGTCGGCCGGAAACACGGTGGTCGTCGCGCCGAGTTCGGCGCCCATGTTCGCGATCACGTGGCGATCCATCGCCTCGAGATTATCCAGGCCCGGGCCGTAGTACTCGATGATCTTGCCGACCCCGCCCGACACGCCGTGGCGGCGCAGCATTTCCAGAATCACGTCCTTGGCCGAGACCCAGTCGGGCAGCTCGCCGGTCAGCTTCACGCCGAACACCTTCGGCATCTTGGTATGGAACGGCTCGCCGGCCATCGCCATGGCGACTTCCAGGCCGCCGGCGCCGATCGCGAGCATGCCCATCGAGCCGGCGGCCGGCGTGTGGCTGTCGGAACCGAGCAGGGTCTTGCCCGGCCGCCCGAAGCGCTCCATATGCACCGCGTGCGACACACCGTTGCCGGGCCGTGAGTACCAGGCGCCGAAACGCTCGCAGGCCGACTGCAGGAAGATGTGATCGTCGGGGTTCTTGTTGTCTTCCTGAATCAGGTTGTGATCGACGTACTGGGCCGAGAGTTCGGTCTTGACGCGATCGAGCTCCATGGCCTCGAGTTCCAGCATCACCAGCGTGCCGGTGGCGTCCTGGGTCAGGGACTGGTCGATCTTGAGCGCGACCTCCTTGCCCGGCGTCATCTCGCCGTCGACGAAATGCGATTCGATCAGTTTCTGGGCGACGTTCTGTGCCATGTCAGCCTCCATAAGTGCGTTATCCACACTCTAGCTTGCGATATCGCTTTGACAAAGTCCGGTCGTTCCCTTGCGCCTGTTGCCGGCACCGAGCCCGCTGGGACCGGACCCATTGATTTAGCGCCAATCGATAATGGTTCTCATTACCCGCAACGGTTTCATGCGGTTTTCAACCCCAGGTCTCGCCATGAGCGTGACTTTTGGTCTATTTTGAGCGCGCTCAATCGAGGCACGGGAAATCTTTGGCCGCTCACTGCTTGGCCGATTTTCCTGTATACTACATCGAATTGCCCGGCCGGTTCCGCATCGCGATGCCCGGCTGCGGCGTAGGATGGACACGAGTTATGGATCCTGCAGCGCAACACGCCGTCGTCATCTGGCCGCTGATCCTGTTCACGGCGGCCGCTCTCGGCCTGGTCGGGCTGATGCTGGGCATGTCCTATATGCTCGGCGGCCGTCACAACGAGCGCCTGGGCAACGAGCCGTACGAGTCGGGCATCAGGCCTACCGGCGGCGCCCGCATGCGGTTCTCCGCCAAGTTCTATCTGGTGGCGATCATCTTCGTGCTGTTCGATCTCGAGGTGGTGTTCGTCTTTGCCTGGGCCATTGCCGCACCGCAGCTCGGCTGGTCCGGCTATCTGGCCTTTCTCGGCTTCCTCGGCATATTGACGCTCGGCCTGATCTACGAATGGCGCATCGGCGCGCTGGACTGGGCGCCCAAGGCGCCGCGCCAATACCGGCTGCACGCGATCGAGTCCAATCGACGCCGCAACCTGCCGAGCGAACAAAGCTAGGCCGCGATTCGAACCGACCTTCTATTTTGACTTAACGGTAATGAGCCATGTCTTGGTCTCTCACCAGCGCTGATAAAAACCCGATCCCCGGCTCCGGCACGCCCGGCGACCACGGCGGCACCGTCGAGGACGCCATGGCCCGCAACATTGTCACGGCCAAGCTGGAAGATATGGTGGCGTGGGGCCGCAAGAACTCGCTGTGGCCTTTCAACTTCGGGCTGTCCTGCTGCTATGTGGAAATGGCGACCGCCCTGACCGCGCCGCACGACATGGCCCGCTTCGGCTCCGAGGTCATCCGCGCCACACCGCGCCAGTCGGATGTGATGATCATCGCCGGCACCTGTTTTCTGAAGATGGCGCCGGTGATCCAGCGCCTGTACGAGCAGATGATGGAACCGCGCTGGGTGATCTCGATGGGTTCGTGCGCCAATTCCGGCGGCATGTACGACATCTATTCGGTGGTTCAGGGCGTGGACAAGTTCCTGCCGGTCGACGTTTACGTCTCGGGCTGCCCGCCGCGGCCCGAAGCCTTCCTCCAGGGCTTGCTTCTGCTCCAGGAATCGATCACGACCGAGAAACGTCCGCTGTCGTGGATGATCGGCCCGCAAGGCGTGACCAGGGCGCCCAGGCTGTCCCAGCGCGACAGCAAGCGCGCGGACCGCCTGACGGCGACCACCCTGCGCACTCCCGACGAAGTCTAAGGGCCCAACGGATGCTTGATACGGTAGACATTCAGCGCCAGTTGACCGAGCGGTTCGGCGACCACACGCTCATCCCGCAGATCACGGCCGACGGCATGCCCACGTTCTGGGTCGGCCGCGATCGCGTGCTCGACGTTCTGAAGTACCTGCGCCAGGATTCGGCGCCCGCATACCGCATGCTCTACGATCTGACCGCGATCGACGAGCGCGCGCGCCACAACCGGCCCGGCCAGCCCGAAGCCGATTTCACCGTCGTCTATCACCTGCTCTGCCTGTCGCCGGTCGCCGAGATCCGTATCAAGGTCGCGCTGTCCGAATCCAGCCCGAACACGCCGAGCGCGACCGGTATCTGGCCCAACGCCAACTGGTACGAGCGCGAGGTCTGGGACATGTTCGGCGTGACCTTCGACGGGCATCCGAACCTGCGCCGCATTCTCATGCCGCCGACTTGGCAGGGTCATCCCCTGCGCAAGGATCACTCGGCCCGCGCAACCGAGTTCGAGCCGCTGCATCTCGACCCCAAGCGCCAGGACATCGAGGAGGACGCGCTTCAGTTCAGGCCCGAGGACTGGGGCATGGCGCGTGAATCCGACGACAACGAGTTCATGTTCCTCAACATGGGCCCGAACCACCCGTCGGTGCACGGCGTGTTCCGTATCGTGCTGCAGCTCGACGGCGAGGAAATCGTCGGCGCGGTGCCGGATATCGGCTATCACCACCGCGGCGCCGAGAAGATGGCCGAGCGCCAGTCCTGGCACACCTATATTCCTTATACCGACCGGATCGATTATCTGGGCGGCGTGATGAACGAGCTACCCTATGTACTGAACATCGAGCACGTGCTCGGCATCGAGGTGCCCGAACGCGTGAAAGTGGCCCGCGTGATGCTCTCGGAGTTCTTCCGCATTACCAGCCATCTCATGTTTCTGGGCACCTATGTGCAGGACATCGGGTTCATGAGCCCGATCTTCTGGATGTTCTCGGACCGCCAGAAAGCCTACGACGTCATCGAAGCCGTCACCGGCTTTCGTATGCATCCGGCATTTTTCCGGATCGGCGGGCTGGCGCTCGATCTGCCCCGCGGCTGGGACCGCAAGGTCAAGGAGTTCATCGACTGGTTCCGCCCACGCCTGGACGAATACGAACGCATGATCGTGCCCAACGGAATCGTGGTCGAACGTTCCAAGCATATCGGCGCCTATTCGCAGGATGAGGCGATCGACTGGGGCATCACCGGCCCGGGTCTGCGCGCGACCGGCGTGGATTTCGATCTGCGCAAGGCCCGGCCCTATTCCGGCTACGAGAACTTCGAATTCGAGGTGCCGCTGGGCGTCAACGGCGACTGCCAGGACCGGCTCGAGGTGCGCATCGAGGAAATGCGCCAGAGCACGAACATCATCGAGCAGTGCCTGAACAACATGCCCGAGGGGCCGTACAAGGCGAATCACCCGCTGGCCACGCCGCCGACCAAGGAGCGCACGATGCACGACATCGAGACGCTCATCGCGCACTTCCTCACGGTGAGTTGGGGCCCGGTCGTGCCGGCGATGGAATCCTCGACCATGATCGAGGCCACCAAGGGCCTGAACAGCTACTACTCCATCTCCGACAAGAACACGATGAGCTATCGCACGCGTATCCGTACGCCGAGCTTCGCCCATCTGCAGCAGATCCCGCTGATCTCGCAGGGCGGCCTGGTCGCGGACCTGGTCGCGATCATCGGTTCTATCGATTTCGTTATGGCGGACGTCGACCGATGATTGAACTCAGCGAAGCCGAAATCGAGGGCATCAAGCACGAGATGTCGCTCTACGAGGACCCGGGCGCGGCGACCATCGAAGCGCTCAAGATCGTGCAGGAACACCGCGGCTGGGTGTCCGACGAGGCGCTCGAGGCCGCGGCCAAGGTGGTCAACGTCACCCCGACCCAAATGGAAGCGGTGGCGACGTTCTACAACCTGATCTTCCGCCAGCCGGTCGGCCGGCACGTGATCATGCTCTGCGATTCGATCTCGTGCTATCTCGTGGGCTACGAGCAAGTCCGCGACCATCTGAAATCCAGCCTGGGGATCGATTTCGGCCAGACCACCGAGGACGGCCGTTTCACCCTGTTGCCGATCTGCTGCCTAGGCGACTGCGACCAGGGCCCGACCATGCGGGTCGGCGAGCACTACCACAGTCATCTCACGCCCGAGCGGGTGGACGCCATACTCGACGAATACAAATAGGCTGGCGGAGTACACAATGGACGAGACCAAGGTATTGACGCAGCGCATCCGCGACGACCGTTCGCCGGTCTGGATCGACGACTACATGGATCTGGGCGGCTACGAGGCCCTTAAAACCGCGCTTTCCGATTACGGCCCGGCCGAAGTCGGGCCGCTGATCAAGGAAGCGGGGCTGCGCGGCCGCGGCGGCGCCGGCTTTCCGACCGGCGTGAAATGGTCGTTCATGCCGCGTTTCGAGGACAAGCCCGACGAGCGCCCGGCGCATGTCTATCTCGTGGTCAACGCCGACGAAATGGAGCCCGGCACGTTCAAGGACCGGCTGCTCATGGAAGGCGATCCGCATCAGCTGATCGAGGCGATGATCATCTCGTCCTATGCGATCGGCGCCGACATCGCCTACGTGTTTTTGCGCGGCGAGTACACCGAATGCCGGCGGCGCCTGCAGCGGGCGATCGATGAGGCCCACGAAAAAGGCTATCTCGGCGACAACATCTTGGATTCCGGATTCAGCCTGAAGCTGTACATTCACATGAGTGCCGGCCGCTATATCTGCGGCGAGGAATCGGCCCTGCTGTCGGCGCTGGAGGGACGCCGCGCCGTGCCGCGCCACAAACCGCCGTTTCCGGCGGCTTCCGGTCTGTTCGGCCAGCCGACCACGGTCAACAACGTCGAAACCATCTGCAACGTGCCGCATATCGTCAAAAACGGCGCCGAGTGGTACAAGAGCCTGGGTCTCAACAAGGACGGCGGCACCAAGCTGTTCGGCGCCTCCGGCCATGTCGCCAAGCCGGGGCTGGCCGAATTCCCTCTGGGCGTGAAGCTCGGCGACGTGCTGGAGCATTTCGGCGGCATCCGCCACGGCCGTAAGCTCAAGGGCCTGCTGCCCGGCGGCGGCTCCACGCCGTTTCTGACCCCGGATCACCTCGATACACCGATGGACTACGACGGCGTCGGCGCGGCCGGCAGCCGTCTGGGCACCGCCACCATGGTCGTGTTCGACGACCACACGCCGATCGTCGGCGTACTGAAAAACCTCGAACACTTCTACGCCCAGGAATCCTGCGGCTGGTGCACACCCTGCCGCGACGGTCTGCCGTGGGTCGAGAAGATGCTGGTCAATCTCGAGGCCGGAAAAGGCCAGCCGGGCGACCTCGAACTGCTCGATCTGCACGTCAAGCTGCTCGGGCCGGGCAAGACCTTTTGTGCCCACGCGCCGGGCGCGATGGGCCCGCTCGAGGCCGGCCTGAAGTATTACCGCGACGAACTCGCGGCGCTGATCCCCGACGACGCCGAACGGCTGTCGCGGACCGAAGCGGCGAACGCGAACCCCCTCTAGAGTTTCAAGAATAGCGCACGGTTAAGCCATGGCAACGATCACGATCGACGGTAGACAATTCGACGTCGACGACACCGAAAACCTGCTGGCCGCCGCCCTGTCCAAGGGCTTCGACCTGCCCTATTTCTGCTGGCATCCGGAATTGCACAGCGTCGGCGCCTGCCGTCAGTGCGCGGTCAAGTCGTACCGTAACGACGAGGACGAGCAGGGCATGATCGTCATGGCCTGCATGACGCCGTGCGCCGACGGCGGCCGCTTCGAGATCGCCGACGAGCAGGCCGCCGAGATGCGCCGCCAGGTCATCGAATGGCTGATGATCAACCACCCGCACGACTGCCCGGTCTGCGAGGAAGGCGGCGAATGTCATCTGCAGGACATGACCCTGATGGCCGGCCACACCGAGCGCCGCTACCGCGGTGCCAAGCGTACCCACAAGAATCAGGATCTGGGGCCGTTCATCAATCACGAGATGAACCGCTGCATCGCCTGCTATCGCTGCGTGCGCTACTACCGCGATTACGCCGACGGCGACGATCTGCGGGCGCTCGGTTCGCACAACAACGTCTACTTCGGGCGCGACTCCGACGGCGCGTTCGACAACGAGTTCTCGGGCAATCTGGTCGAGGTATGCCCGACCGGCGTGTTCACCGACAAGACCCTGGGCGCGCACTACAACCGCAAGTGGGACATGCAGAACGCCCCCGGCATCTGCAGCCATTGCTCGCTGGGCTGCAACACCAGCCCCGGTTCGCGTCAGGGTCTGCTCAAGCGCATTCAGAATCGCTACCACGGCGAAATCAATCACTACTTCCTGTGCGACCGCGGTCGTTTCGGCGCCGGCTTCGTCAATCGCGACGACCGGCCGCGCCAGCCGCTGGTGCGCAACGCCTCCGGCGTGCTCGAGCCGCGCGAGATGGAGGTCATGCGCGACACCATGGAAGACGTCTTCGCCAACGCCCGCGGTGTGGTCGGCGTCGGCTCGCCGCGTGCTTCGCTCGAGGACAACTTCGCGCTGCGGCATCTGGTGGGCGCGGCGAACTTTTGCAACGGCATGAATTCGGCCGACTCGGCCGCGAGTCTCGCCGCGCGCGACGCGATTGCGGCCCACGCCGAGCGTGTGGCCACCCTACGCGAGGTCGAGTCCTGCGACGCCGTACTGATCCTCGGCGAAGACGTCACCCAAACCGCGCCGCGGCTGGCTCTGTCGCTGCGCCAGGCCCGTCGCAACAAGCATCTGGAGCACGCGGCGGCCAACAAGATTCCGAAATGGCATGCGCGTGCGGTGCGCGACATCGGCCAAGACAACAACAGCCCGATCTTCTCGGCCACGACCGCCGCCACGCGGCTGGACGATATCGTGCTGACGCCGCAGCGTATGCGCCCCGCGGCCATCGCCGAGTTGGGTTTCGCCGTGGCGCACGCGCTGGACAACAATGCGCCCGAGGTCAAGCAGCTCGCCCCGGATACCCGGGCGCTGGTCGATGCCATCGCCGCCACGCTCAAGGGCGCGAAGAAGCCGCTGATCATCGCCGGCACCAGTCTCGGCGACCCGGCGATCGTGAAGGCCGCGGCCAACGCGACCCGCGCCCTGGCCGCGGTCAACCAGGCCACGCGCCTGTTCGTCACCCTGGCGGAAGCCAACAGCCTGGGTATGGCGATGATGGAGGAGCGCGGCATCGATCATGCGCTGACCGCGATCGAAGACGGCTCGGCCGACACCCTGGTGGTGATGCAGAACTGTCTGTACGAGCGCGCGCCCGAGGCCCGCGCCGAGGCCGCGATCAAGAAGGCCAAAAACGTGATCGTGCTCGACCACAGCATGACGCGCACGGTCGGCGAGGCCACACACGTGCTGCCGGCCGGCAGCTTCGCCGAGGCCGATGGCACGCTGGTCAACAACGAGGCCCGCGCCCAACGCTTCTTCCAGGTATTCATTCCCGATGCGCCCATGCAAGAGGGCTGGCGCTGGGCGGCCGATCTGGCCGAGGTCGCCGGCCATAAGCCGGATTGGCTGGGCATGGACGATCTGATCAAGGCGATTGTCGCCGAATGCCCGCAGTTCGCCGGCATCGAGCACGCCGCGCCCAGCCAGAGTTTCCGCAAGTTCGGCATGCGCTTCCCGCGCAGCCCGCATCGCTTTTCCGGCCGAACCGCGCTATACGCCAATGTCGACGTGCGCGAGCGCCGCCCCGAGGTCGATCAGGATTCGCCGCTGGCCTATTCAATGGAAGGCTACTACGGCGAGGCCCAGCCGCCCTCGACCATCGCCTATGCGTGGAGCCCCGGCTGGGACTCCAACCAGGCGGCCATTACCCGCTTTCAGGACGAGGTGGGCGGCCATTTGAAAGGTGGCGACCCGGGCGTGCGCCTGTTGGCCGCGCCGGACGGGAACGGCGAATTTTCGCCGGCCGATATCGCTGTCGTCGACGGCTGGCAAGCGGTGCCGATGTACCACATCTTCGGCAGCGAATCGCAGTCGGCGCGGGCGCCGGCGATCGCCGAGCGCATGCCGAAGGCCGAATACCGCGTCAACGCGACCAGCGCCAAGGCGCTGGGCCTGGCCGCGGGCGATTCGCTCGAACTGACGATGAACGGCGAAACGCATGCCTATCCGTTGGCCGTCGATCCCAGCCTGCCCGACCGGACCATCGGCGTGCCGGTCGGCATGCACGGCGTCTGCGGGCTGCCCCTACCGATGGAAGTCACGCCATGATCTTCGGTGTTTCGGAACACGAAATCCTTTCGCTCGTTCTCACGGCGCTTAGAACGCTCGTCATCCTGCTCGGCTGCGTCATCATGGCCGCGCTGATGATCTGGATCGAGCGCCGCTTGCTGGGGCTGTGGCAGGACCGCTACGGGCCCAACCGCGTCGGCCCGTTCGGCTCGTTACAGGTCGTGGCCGACATGATGAAGATCTTCTTCAAGGAAGACTGGATTCCGCCGTTCGCCGACAAGGCCGTATTCGTCATCGCCCCGGCGATCATCATGGTCACCACCCTACTGGCCTTCGCGGTCGTGCCGTTCACGCCGACCTGGACCGTCACGAACCTCAATGTCGGCATCCTGTTCCTGCTGGCCATGAGTTCGCTAGGCGTGTATTCGGTAATACTCGGCGGCTGGTCGTCGGATAACAAATATGCCCTGCTCGGGGGCATGCGCACCGCCGCCCAGATGATCTCCTACGAGGTTTTCATGGGCCTGTCCCTGCTCGGCGTGGTGCTGCTGGCGGGCAGTTTCAACATGGGCGACATCGTCGAATCCCAACGCGGGATGTGGAACGTGATTCCGCAGTTCCCGGCGTTCGTGATCTTTCTGATCGCCGGCTGCGCCGAGATTCATCGCGCGCCGTTCGACCTGCCCGAAGCCGAGCAGGAACTGACCGCCGGCTACCACACCGAATACTCGGGCATGAAGTTCGGCATGTTCTTCGTGGGCGAATATTTGGGCATCGTTTTGATTTCCTGCCTGATCACGGCGCTGTTCTTCGGCGGCTGGCTCGGCCCGTGGCTGCCCGGCTTCGTGTGGTTCTTCCTCAAGGCCTTCTTCTTCATGTGCTTCTTCATTCTGCTGCGCGCGGCCACCGTGCGCCCGCGGTACGACCAGCTCATGTCCTTTGGCTGGAAGATTCTGCTGCCGATCGCGCTGCTCAATGTGGCGATCACCGGCGCGATCGTGGTCGCCCAGAGCTGAGCCGGGCCGTGCCGATAGACCCTGCTCCGACAACGTGTTTGCAATGAGTGGTTTATGAAAAACGCCGCACAGAACGCCGTTACCGCCACGTCGAGCGTGCTTCGCACGATCGGCATGACGTTCATGCATTCCTTCCGCAAGCGCGACACCGTGCTATATCCGGAAGAAAAGCCTTACCTGCCGCCGCGCTATCGCGGGCGTATCGTGCTCACCCGCGATCCGGACGGCGCCGAGCGCTGCGTGGCCTGCAACCTGTGCTCGGTGGCCTGCCCGGTCGACTGCATCAGCGTGGTCAAGACCGAGGACGAAACCGGCCGCTGGTACCCGGAGACGTTCCGCATCAATTTCTCGCGTTGTATCTACTGCGGCTACTGCGAGGAAGCCTGCCCGACCTACGCCATCCAGCTCACGCCGGATTTCGAGATGGGCGAGTTCGACCGGCAGAACATGGTGTACGAAAAATCCGATCTGTTGATCGCCGGCGTCGGCAAGCGCCCGGGTTACAACTTCTACCGCGTGGCCGGCATGTCGGTCGGCGGCAAGGACAAGGGCGAAGCCGAGAACGAGGCCGAGCCGATCGATATCAAGACGCTGCTTCCGTAAGGAGAGGCTGACGTGGAAACCACTTTCTTCATCGCCGGCATCGTCGCCCTCGCCGCGACCCTCCGCACCATTACCTGTGCGCATTCGGTGCACGCCCTGCTCTACCTGATCGTCTCGCTGCTCGCGGTCGCGGTCGATTTCTATGCGCTCGGCGCCCCATTTGCGGCCACGCTGGAAGTCGTGGTCTATGCCGGCGCGGTCATGGTGCTGTTCGTGTTCGTGGTGATGATGCTCAACCTGAACCAAGAGACGGTCGCGCGTGAACGCCACTGGCTGCGACCCAAACTCTGGATCGGGCCCGGTGTGTTCGCGGCCATCCTGCTCGCCGCCATGATCTGGGCCATGACCATCGGCGGCGCGATCGGCGTCATTGAAGGCGAGCGGCTGTCGGCCCATGCAGTCGGCGCGACCCTGTTCGGGCCCTATGTGCTGGTCACCGAGCTCGCCGCCTTCCTTTTGCTGGCTGCGCTGGTGGTCGCCGCCCATATCGGCCGCGACGAGGGCAACGAGGCCCGCCGGAAGGCCGAGCACGGCGATCGCGCGACCACCACGGCAGGGGAACGATAATGACGGGACTTCCCATTCAATACGGCATGGGTCTGGCGGCGCTGTTGTTCATCGCCGGCCTGACCGGACTGGTCGTCCGGCGTAACGCGCTGTTCGTTCTGATGTGCCTTGAAATCATGCTGAACTCGACCGGCCTGGCGTTCATTGTCGCCGGAGCCCGCTGGCAAGCGCCCGACGGACAGTCGATGTTCATTTTGATCATCGCCCTGGCCGCCGCCGAAGCCGCCATTGGTCTCGGCCTGCTGCTCCAGCTCTACAAGCGTTTCCGCACGATCGATATCGACGCCGCCAGCGAGATGCACGGATGAGTCTTTTAGTTCTGACCCTGATCTTTCCTTTGGCCGGCGCCATCGCGCTCTCCCTATTCCCGCGCATGCCCGACAACACGGCCCGCACCATCGGCGCCGGCTCGGTGGGTCTGGCCGCGCTCGTGACGGCCATCGTCATGGTGTTCTGGGGCGCCAACGGCGGCTATCCCTATATCCAAACGCTGTGGCAGTGGATCGCCGTCGGCGATTTCGATATCAATTTCAGCCTGTACCTGGACGGCCTGTCGATCACCATGATGGGCGTGATCACGGGGGTGGGTTTCCTGATCCACTTTTTCGCCGCCTGGTACATGGTCCACGACCTGGAAGGCGATCCCGGCATGGCCCGGTTCTTCGCCTACATGAACCTGTTCATCGTCGCCATGCTGCTGCTGGTGCTCGGCGACAACCTACTGCTGCTGTATCTCGGCTGGGAAGGCGTGGGCCTGTGCAGCTACTTGCTGATCGGCTACTACTACAAGACGCCGGCCAACGCCTGGGCGGCGTACAAGGCGTTCGTCGTTACGCGTATCGGTGATGTGTTCCTGGCGATCGGCCTGTTTCTGCTGTACACGGTCTTCGGCACGCTCAACATCCAGACGCTGCTGCACGAGGCCCCGCAGGTCTGGAACCAGGGCGGTGTCATGGTCAACGTGGCCGCCGTTCTGCTGCTGCTTGGCGCCTGCGGCAAGTCCGCCCAGTTGCCGCTACAGACTTGGCTGGCCGACGCCATGGCCGGCCCGACGCCGGTTTCGGCGCTGATTCACGCCGCGACGATGGTGACCGCGGGCGTATATCTCATCGCCCGCACGCACGGCATCTTCGAGCTCGCGCCGGCGATTCAGGAACTGGTCGGCGTCGTCGGCGGCCTCACGCTGCTGATCGCCGGTCTGGCGGCGACCGCGCAAACCGACATCAAGCGCGTGATCGCCTACTCGACCATGAGCCAGATCGGCTACATGTTTCTGGCACTCGGCGTGGGCGCCTGGCAGGCGGCCATCTTCCATCTGATGATCCACGCGTTCTTCAAGTCGCTGCTGTTCCTCACCGCCGGCTCGGTGATCATCGCCTGTCATCACGAACAAAACATCTTCAAGATGGGCGGCCTGCGCAAGACGCTGCCGCTGGATTACTGGCTGATGGTCATCGGCGGCGCGGCGCTGGCCGCCCTGCCGCTCGTGACCGCCGGCTTCTACTCCAAGGACGCCATCCTCTGGGAAGCGGTGGCCAACGGCCACGGCGTGCTGTGGTTGTTCGGCCTGGTCGGCGCCTTCATTACCTCGATCTACACCTTCCGCATGATCTTCATCGTGTTCCACGGCGAGCAGAAGATCCATGCCGAGGCCGGCCGCGGCATTCCGCATCACCTGCCGCTGATCGTGCTCGGCGTGCTGTCGACCTTCATCGGCGCGCTGATCGGTCAGCCGCTCGACGGTGTGCTGCCTTCCGGCGCGGTCGAGGACTACCCGTGGATCGAAATTATATTCGAGGTCATCTCGAGCGTGGTGGTCCTGGTCGGCCTCGGCGTCGCCGCCGCGCTGTTCCTCGGCAAGCGGCAGCTGATCACGCAGGCGACCGAGGGCGGCCCCGGCCGCAAGACCTGGCTGTTCTTCAACAGCGCGCTGGGCTTCGACTGGCTGTACGACAAGGGTTTCGTTCAGCCCTTCCTGTGGGTTGCACGCGGCCATCGTCACGATTGGATCGAGGCCATCGTGAACGTGGTGCCGGGCCTGGCTTCGATCGGCAACTCTGGGCTGTCGGCGGTCCAGGACGGCCGGGTCCGTTGGTACGCGATGGTCATGTTTGCCGGCACGGCCGTGCTGCTGGCCGTGTTGATGTTCGGATAAGAAGGCGATTCGATGCTCCTCTGCTGGCTATTATTCATCCCCTTCATCGGCGGCGCGGCCTGCTGGCTCGCCGGCCGCGACAACCCGGAGGGCGCCGTACCGCGCTGGATCGCGTTCGCGACCATGGCGCTGGTGTTCATCCCCGCCCTGTGGCTGTGGGCGGCCGGCGACTTCTCCCTGACCGGGCTGGGCGGCGGCGCTCCGCACTGGCAGCGCGAGATCAGCGCGCCCTGGATCCCGGCCTTCGGCATCGATTTCCATCTGGCGATCGACGGCCTGTCGGTGATCATGGTCCTTCTTGCCAGCCTGCTCGGCATGCTCGCGGTCGCCTGTTCCTGGACCCAGGTTCGCGAGCGCGTGGGCGCTTTCCACATGAACCTGCTGTGGACGCTCGGCGGCGTGATAGGCATCTTCCTGGCGATCGATCTGTTCCTGTATTTCTTTTTCTGGGAACTGATGCTGATCCCGATGTACTTCCTGATCGCGCTCTGGGGCCACGGCGAGTTCGAGCGCGCGGCTCACGTGCGCGCGGCGGTGAAGTTCTTCATCTATACCCAGGCCAGCGGCCTGCTGATGCTGGCCTCGATCCTCGGCGTGGTGTTCGTGCACTACGGCCAGACCGGCACCCTGACCTTCGATTACAACGCCTTGCTGAATACCCAGCTCGGCGGCGCCTTCGGCATGGTGCTCATGCTCGGCTTTTTCATCGCCTTCGCGGTGAAGCTGCCGGCCGTGCCCTTCCACGGCTGGCTCGCCGACGCCCAGGCCAACGCGCCGTCCTCGGGCGCGGTGGATCTGTCCGGCATTCTGGTCAAAACCGCGGCCTACGGTTTTCTGCGGCTGGCGCTGCCCTTGTTCCCCGAGTCGTCGGCGGCGTTCGCGCCGGTCGCGATGGCGCTGGGCGTGATCAGCATCTACTACGGCGCCGTGATGGCCTTCGCCCAGACCGACATGAAGCGGCTGATTTCCTACGCCAGCATCTCGCACATGGGCTTCGTGCTGATCGGCCTGTACGCCGGCACCCTGCTGTCGCTACAGGGCGTGATCGTGCAGGTGGTCGCGTCGGCGGTCTCGACCGCGGCCTTGTTCATCATCGCCGGCCAGCTCTACGAGCGCTTGGGCACCCGCGACATGCGCCGGCTCGGCGGGTTGTTCGGCCGGCTCGGCGCCCTGCCCGGTTTCGCTCTGGTATTCGTCGTAGCCACGCTCGGCATGCCGGCGACCGCCAACTTCATCGGCGAATTCCTGATCTTTTTTGGCGCCTTCGGCGACTGGCCGTGGACCGTGGTCATCGCCTCCGGCGGCATGGTCCTCGCCGTTGTCTATGCGCTGTATCTGATGCATCGGGTGTACTGGGGCACGCCGTCGGACGAGGGCACCATCGCGCGCATGAGCGCCCGCGAATACACCGTCATGATGACGCTGGTCGTGGTCACGTTGCTCGTCGGGCTGTTCCCGCAGACCGTGCTGTCGGTCTCCCAGACCACGATGACCGAAGTCTCCCAATGGTTCGCCCACGGGCTGGCCGCCTCTACGGCAAGTTAAGCGATAGCTGACATGAACGACACCTGGAACCAACTGGTCGCGGTGCTGCCGCCGATTTTTGCCTGCCTCGCCGTGATCGGCGTCATCGCGGCCATCGCCGTCAAACGGAGCCACACCTCGGCGGCCGTAATCACCGTCATCGGGCTCAACCTGGCGCTGGTCTCGCTCATCGGCGTGCTTTTCGTCACGCCGATTCAGGTGACACCGCTGTTCGTCGTCGACAACTACGCGGTGTTCTTCTGGGCGGTGATTCTGGTCGCCGCGCTGGCGACCTGCACTTATGCCGGTTCATATTTCGAAGGGCTCGACGACAACCGGGAAGAGTTCTATATTCTCGTGGCCTCATCGGTGCTCGGCGCCCTGGCCCTGGTGGCAAGCCGCCACTTCGCGTCGCTGTTCATCGGCCTCGAACTGCTCTCGGTGCCGCTGTACGGCATGGCCGCCTACACCTACCGCGAACGTCAGGCGCTGGAGGCCGGCTTCAAGTACATGATTCTGTCGGGCGCGGCCTCCTCGTTTTTGCTGTTCGGCATGGCGCTGCTGTACGCCGCCACCGGCCATCTGGACTACCAAGGCCTGATGAGTTCGGCCACGCTGGGCGGCCCCGGCCACGCCTGGGGGCTGATGGGCATCGGCATGGTCCTGGTCGGCCTGACCTTCAAGCTCTCGCTGGTGCCCTTCCACCTGTGGACGCCGGACGTCTACGGCGGCGCCCCGGCTCCGGTCTCGAACTTCCTGGCGACGGTGTCCAAGACCGCGGTCTTCGCCCTGCTGATGCGCCTGTTCGTGCTCGCCCCGGTGGCACACGACGCTTGGCTGCTGACGCTCGTCAGCGTGATCGCGTTCCTGTCGATGTTCGCCGGCAACCTGCTGGCACTGCGCCAAACCGACATCAAGCGTCTGCTCGGCTATTCCTCGATCGCCCATATCGGTTATCTGCTGACCGCGATCGCGGCCGGCATCCCGCTATCGATCGAGGCCACCGGGGTGTATCTGGCCACCTACGTCGGCACCACGCTCGGCGCCTTTGGCGTGGTCTCGCTGGTCTCCAGCCCATTCGCGGGCCGCGACGCGACGCATCTCGACCACTATCGCGGCCTGTACCGGAAACGCCCGGTGCTGGCCGTGTCGATGGCGATCATGATGCTGTCGCTGGCCGGTGTTCCGCTCACCATGGGCTTCATCGGGAAGTTCTATATTCTTTCGGTGGCGGTCGCGGCCGGGCTGTGGTGGCTGGTGGCCGGCATCATCATCGGCAGCGGCATCGGCCTGTTCTATTACTTGCGCGTGATGGCGCTGCTGTTCATGGAGCGCCCGGCCGATGCGCGCGAGCCGGCCACCGGCGGCTTCGGTCAGACCGCCGGCGCGGTCGTGATCTGGCTGCTGGCCGCGGCAACCCTCATTGTCGGCATCTACCCGACTTGGCTGATCGACATCGTTGCCGGCTCGAGCATGGCCGGCATCGGTTAATCGCAAATCCGGCTTACGACAACGCCCGCAGTTCGCGGGCGTTTTTTTATGCCCGGCCCGGGCGGGCCGGGATCAGATTCGAACCACCGCCCCCGGATTGAGCCGGTTGTCTGGATCGAGCGCTTTCTTCACCGCGCGCAGCATGTCGATCTCCACCGGGGCCTTCAACCGCACGATCTCGTCGACCTTCAGCCGCCCCACCCCGTGCTCGGCGGCGATCGAGCCGCGCAACGCCGCCACGCGATCGTGCACCAGCCGATGTAGGCCGGCTTCATGAGCGCGGAAATCGGTATCGCTCATGTCCACCGGGCGAGTGAGATTGAAATGCAGATTGCCATCGCCGATATGGCCGAAAATGCACGGCCGTATGCCGGACACCGCCGCATATAGGCGCGGCGTCATGTCGGCGATAAAGGCGGGCAGCTTGGAGACCGGCAGCGAGATATCGTGCTTGATCGAGGCGCCCGCCGCGCTCTGGGCCGGCGGAATCGAGGTACGAAGACGCCACAGATCCGCCATCGCGCCCGGCGCGTCCGCCACGACATGATTCACGATCAGCCCTTGCCGCGCCGCCTCGGCGAGTGTCGATTCACAGGCGCGGATGAGCCAGTCGCCGGCGGCCGAGATCGCGACCTCGGCCAGCAAATACCAATCCGAGTGCGGCGTGAACGGCATGCGGCACTCGGCGGAGTAGTCGCAGGCCAGCGTCAGAGCCTGGGCCGAGATCAGCTCGCAGCCGACGACGTGCCGGCCGGTCTCGCGCTGCAACCGCGATTGCAGCGCCACCCCCGATTGCACATCGGCCAACGCGCAGAAGGCCACCGCTCGCTGCCGCGGCGGATCGGCCAGTTCGAGCACGGCGGCGCTGATAATGCCGAGCGTGCCTTCGGAGCCGACGAACAGATCGTTGAGGTCGTACCCGCTGTTGTCCTTGCGCAGGCCGGTGAGGTTGTCCCAAACCCGGCCGTCGGCCAGCACCACTTCCAGCCCGAGAACGAGATCGCGCGTGTTGCCGTAATGCACCACGTTGAGACCGCCCGCGTTGGTCGCCAAGTTGCCGCCGATACGACAGCGCTCGGCCGAGGCGAGCTGAATCGGCAGATAAAAGCCGGCGTTGTCCGCCGCGCGCTGGGCATCGGCCAGGGTACAGCCGGCTTCCACCGTTATCGTGGCGTTGTCGGCGTCGATCTCGCGCACCCGATTCAGCCGCTGGAGATTGAGAATCACCTGTCGCCGCGGATCGTCGGCCGCCGAACCGCCGACCGTGCCGGTGTTGCCGGCCTGGGCCACGATCGCCGCGTTAAAGCGTGCCGCCACGGCGAGCACGCGGGAAATCTCGTCCACGTCGGCCGGCCGCACGATCGCGGCGGCCCGCGGCTTGAACGCGCCCCGCCATTCCGTCAGATAACGCTCGGCTTGTTCACCACCGGTCAGTACCTGGCCGGCGCCGACGATGTCGACCAGTGCATCGATGAGTTCATCAGCCATCGATCAGCGCCCGACCAGATCGTCGAGCGCGGCTTCCAGCTCGGTGTATTCGAAGGTGTAACCGGCCGATTCCAGCGCGCGTGGCACCGCGCGTTGACCGGTCAGCAGCAGATGCGACATCTCGCCGACCATCATTTTCAGCGCCGGGCCGGGCACCCAGGCGAACGACGGGCGATGCAGCACGCGGGCCAACGTGTCGGTGAAGGCTCGATTGGTCGCCGGGTTCGGCGCGGCCAGGTTGTACGGGCCCTGGCAATTCGTCTCGCGCAGGAGAAAACGTATCGCGCCGACTTCATCGCGAATATGAATCCACGGCATGTATTGGCGACCGCTGCCGAAGTGCCCGCCCAGCCCGTACTTGAACGGCGTGATCATCTGCGCCAACGCGCCGTCGTTCGCGCCGAGCACGATTCCGGTCCGGATCAAGCAGACGCGCACCCCGTGTTCGTCGCGGGCGCGCGTGGCTTCTGCCTCCCAATCGGCACAGAGTTGCGACTGAAACTCGTTGCCGGCCGAGGCGCTTTCATCCAGCACTTGGTCGCCGCGCGCGCCATAGAAGCCAACCGCCGAACCGCTAATCAGCGCCTCCGGCTTCGTTTCGCAGCGCCCGATGAAATCCACCAGTTCCCGCGTGATCGACAGGCGGCTTTCGCGCATCTTGCGCTTGCGAGCCTCGGTCCAGCGGCCGTCGGCCAGATTCTCGCCGGCCAGATTGACCACCGCTTTCGGCGCGCTCGCCGCCGAGAGCGATTCAATCGCCGTTACGCTGTCAGGTAGCACATCCCGGGCCTTCACGGCATCGCGCGTAAGCACTTCCACCGTCCAGCCGTCGGCCAGCAGCTCGGGAATCAGATGCCGGCCGACGAAGCCGGTGCCGCCGGTGATGAGTATGTTGTTCATGTATCGCTGCTCCTGACGGGCGCCGCCGGCGCCACGTCCCGGGTCGTTCGAATCTGCTTGCATTGTGCGGCCTAACGCGGGTCTAATGGCAAGCGTGCGGCAGTAGCTCAGTTGGTAGAGCGCGACCCTCCCACGGTCGAGGTCGCGAGTTCGAATCTCGTCTGCCGCTCCAGTTCCCTTGGCTGAGCCCTCAGCTTGCACAACCGCCAACCGGCGGCCAAGTTCGAATACTTTGCCCTATCGCGCGCGTGAATCGCGGAGCCCGGACGCGCTCGCCAGCGGCTGGCCTGGATGATCCTCGACGGACCCAGGCGTACGGTGTTAACGAAGGCGCGGGCGGGAGGCCGCGAGCGCCGCCTCTTTTTCGCCAATCAGCTGGAAATCCAGCGCGTCGGCGTCGATCATGCGCGATGTCATAACAAAAAACCGCGCAGGGTCTTGGTTTGGATCACCCGCTCGGCCGCCACCGAATAGGCGGCCAGCCGAAAATCCTCCTCGCTCGTCCGTTGGCGAATCGCACGCCAAGCCGCATCGAGATGCCGGGTCAGCGTCTGGTTCACACTGTCCTCCGGCCAATGCTGGCCCTGACGATTCTGCACCCACTCCAGGTAGGACACGACCACGCCGCCGGCGTTGGCCAGAATATCCGGGATCACCATGACCCCGCGCTCGCGCAGACTGGCGTCGGCGTCGCAGGTAACCGGCAGGTTGGCCGCTTCGACCACCATGTCGGCATTAATGTTATCGACGTTGTCGCGATTGATTGCCGCACCGAGCGCCGCCGGGATGAGGACATCCACGTCCAGCGACAGCAGTTCCTGATTATCGATCGCGTCGCCGGATCCCTGTATCTCGCTCACCGACAAGCTTTTTCCGTCATTGTTTTCGACTTCATCGAGCAACACGTCGATGTCGAGTCCTTGACTGTTGTACAACCCGCCGCCGACATCGCTGACCGCGACGATGCGGGCACCGCGCTCGGCAAGATAACGGGCCGCGTGACTGCCGACGTTGCCGAAGCCCTGGATAGCGATACGCGCACTATCCATCGTGATATCCCGGGCCTTGCAGGCGGCTTCGGTGATCCATGCAACGCCGTAGCCGGTCGCTTCCACGCGGCCTTCCGAACCGCCAAGTTCCAGCGGTTTGCCGGTCACAACATCGGGATGATGGCCGTTGAGCTGGGTATACAGATCGTAGATCCACGCCATTTCGCGGCCGCTGGTCGCCACGTCCGGCGCCGGAATATCCTGCGCCGGGCCGATGATCGCCGCGATACGGGTCGCGAACTGCTTGGTCAGCCGTTCCAGTTCACCGATCGAAAGCTCATTCGGATCACAGTTGATACCGCCCTTGGCTCCGCCCATCGGGACACCCATCAACGCTGTCTTCCAAGTCATCAAACTCGCCAGACCCTGCGCGTGGTCAGCATTGAGGTGGGGGTGATAGCGCAAGCCGCCCTTGAAGGGTCCGCGGCTATCGTCGTGCTGCACCCGGAAACCGTGATAGACGGCCAGGTCCCCGTTGTCGCGCCGCAGCGGCAGCTCGACTTCCACCGTGCGATGCGGCGTCTCGAGCAGATAAGCCAGTTCGGACTCGACGCCCAGCACCTCCAGCGCGTTTTCCAGAAAGGTCTTGGTGCATTCACGGGGGGTATGCTCGAACTGACTCATGATGACTGTCTTTTCGATCGACTTTGCATATGCATCAGGTTATCCGGCAGAGTCCGGCTTCATAATGCGTGCAATCCCGGACCGAATAGCCGAAAAAAAGACAATACGTTACGAACCGCCGGCCGCCACGGACCTACCGCCGTCAGGTCAGCAGATCATGCGCGGCTAGCGCCTTGACCACGGCGTCGGCGACTGCCCCGGCACGGCTACCGGGGGAACGATGGCCCGATCGGCCTTCGATCGCGAGCCGGGCCACGACGCGGTGCCGGGATACGTCGATGAGACTGACCCGGTAACCCGGCTGGCCGTTCGCCAGAATCCGCCGCGAAGCTGTATCCGGATCGGCCAGTTCCACCATGACGACCGCCTGAGCACCGCTGGTCTCGGCCGCCCGACGCCGGCTGGCACCGGTCTGTTTTTCGGTAGGCGGCGCG
>NZ_DASSKM010000139.1:0-2884 GCF_035690525.1 Salinisphaera sp. | reverse complement strand
GGCCGTCCCAATCGACGGTATAGACCAGCCCCGGGTTGCCGTCGGCCTCCCAGCCTTCGGCCAGCGCCGTATCGAAGAGTTTGGCCGCGTCGTGGGCGAGCCAGTCGGGCGCATCGGCGCCGAGGCCGGCTTCGAGGTGCAGCAACAGGCGCGCCCATTCGCAGCCGTGGCCGGGGGTGACGCCGAACGGCTTGAAGCCGTCGTCCGGTTGGTCGGCGTTGAAGTCGGGCAGGATCCGCCAGTTCGAGTCGAAATGCTCGATCACGCGCCAATCGTTGTCGGCGGCGACCCGGTGGATCAACCGATCGACGATCGCCAGTGCGCGCTCGCGCCAGCGGTTGTCGTCCAACACGTCGGCCAGTTCCAGGCACATCTCGGTGGCATGCATATTGGCGTTGGCGCCGCGATAAGCCTCGAGACCGGTCCAGTCGCGTGCATACGCTTCGACGTAAGCTTGTTCGTCGGCCGACCAGAACCGGGTTTCCAGCACCGCCAGCACATCGTCGAGCAAGGCGCGCGCGCCGTTAACGCCGGCACGCGCCGCGCTGGCCGCGCCCAGCGCCACGAAGACATGGATATAGCACTGCTTCGAGTCGTCGAAACCGGGCGTGGGTTCGGCCGCGAACCAGCCGTCGTGCTCGTCGTCGCGCAGCAGCCCGGCCAGAGCGCTCACGCCGTGATCGGCCAGCGTAAAAGCCCCGGGCACGCCTTGAAGGGCGGCCAGGGCGTAGCAGTGGGTCATGCGCGCCGTGATCAGCGTATCGGCTGTATCGGAGGCGAGTTCGCGGTTGAGATCGAGCGGCCCGAAGCCGCCGCCGGCCAGGCAGGACGCGCGATAGAACTCGAGCAGATCGAGACCTTCGGCGGCCAGCCAGTGGCGATGCGTTTCGCGTTCCACCCAACGGCCGATGGTCGTGGCGTTGTTCGTGTCGTGATAGTCGGCCAAGGCGCTCTCCCGTTTCGCGGCAAGCGCACAGTATGGCGCGTGTATCCGCCGTTGACGACGGTCTCAACGTTGGGATGGATGGTTTGGCCGCTGATGAACGAGGAACCCAGGTTCGCCAGAAACACAAGCACCGGATCTGTTCGCTCGGCCTGTGCGGACCTGCTAAAGCAGAGCTTCCGGCTGTGGGCTTGTATGCCACATATCCCAGCTCATTACTACGCGGTGTACGTAGCGATCAATCGATTGTCACCGGCACTAGCGTCATGGTGTCGTTGCCGAAAATATCGATCACTTTTACGGCAACCGTATAGCGGCCCGGCTTTTCATAGCGGTGTTCGGCGGTCGTTAGTTCAAGTGCGCGATCTTTGCGGGTACGAAAGCTCTGCCATTCGTTCTCGAAAATATAGCTGCCAGTCCAGCGTTCCTCGAAATCGAGGTTGAACTCGCTCTGCGGCGCCTCGAAGCCGGCGAGCACGCCGCTGGTGCCGCTGCCGACCGGCACCTTGATAATTTCCTTGCGCGACTGATAATCGAAGTCGACCGCCCAGTAATCGACCCAGTCGGTCCAGTGGCGCGTAAGCACTTCGCGGCTGATGACACCCTGCTTGTCTTTGCTTACCTTCACGAGCTGGCCGCGATCGCAGATTACCTCGCTCTTGCCATTCTTCATCGCTTCGATGGCTTTCTCGGCGGCGTTCTGGCTGTAGTAGACGGAGAAATCAGTGAGCTCGATGCGCACCGTCTGCTTGCGCTTTTTGTCATAGCGCGGCGTGGCCTCGACGAACGAAATATCGTGAAAGACAACCTGATTGCGCTTGATTGCCTGCTTGTCGAAGACCTCGGCCGGAATGTACTTCAGCGTCAGGTCGATCCCCTTCTCTTTCGCCTCCGACAATACGGCCGGGAATAGCCCCATCTCGAACTCGAAGGCGAGGATATCCACCCGTGTCGCGCCGCGCTTGCGACATTCGGTGATGACTTCTTCCACGAACAGTCGACCCACCGGCAAGTTGATCGGGCCGATGACCACGAGCCGCGGCCCTTGTTTGCCGTCGAAAAATGCATCGTTGTCGAACGGCTCGGCGCGGTAAGCGCGTAGAATCAGTTCGCGGAACTCGTGCTCGCGTTCGGCGAGCGCGGCCTCGCGCTGCTCGCCGGTCAGCCGGCCGCCCACGTTGAGATAAGCATAGCGCTCGTAGCGGCCGAGGTTGAGCACCTCGAAAGCGCGGAACGGCTTATCGGCGGCCTTGAGTTCGCGCTGAACGCCAATCAGACGTTTGCGGGTTGTGTGAATACCGAACTTGCCGAGGTCGGTAGCGATCCATTTGCGTCCTAGTTTCTCGGCAACCGCTGCTGTTGTTCCAGAGCCAACAAAAAAATCAGCAACAAGATCGCCCTCGTCGCTGCTGGATAGAATAATCCGGCTCAGCAGTGATTCCGGCTTTTGAGTTGCATAACCTTCATCTTCAATATCCCAAGATCTAATATTTCGAAGTGATTTTTCGGTCCATAGCGATGAAGCTGGCATCCCTTTAGCGTCTTCGAGATATCTTTTTAGCCTTGGAAAGTTATTGCGGGTCCAAAAGATTTGGCTGGTCTCATCGAGCTCATCAAGCCGGTGTCGCGGAAATCGCCATGGCCTCGTTATGCCTCGCCACTCATATGACGGATTAACTCCTTTGTGACCAACTAAATCCGCCGATTGAAATCTTTTCCCTGTTATATCGCATATTTTTCCATAGTACTGCTCGATATACTCCTCATCATAGTCACCATACTGCGTGTTAAACCTATAATTTTCACCTTTATGATAAAAATATATCGTCTGATGAACATTTCCGTATGTCTTATTATTGGGATGCGTATTAGTTGCCTTCCATATTATTTCTGAATCGAAACGATCCGGTCCAAAAACCTCGTCCAATGCTTGACGAATTA
>NZ_DASSKM010000138.1:0-14334 GCF_035690525.1 Salinisphaera sp. | reverse complement strand
AGCGTGGCCCGGCCGAGCAGGCCCAGATGCTGTATACCGAAACCGAGGCCAGCCGGCAACGCCGGGCCGAACGCGCCGCCGAGCGCCGGGCGGCGCGCCTGTCCACGCCACGGCCCACCACCCGGCCGGACAAGAAGCAGCGCCGCCAACTGCGGCGCTTCAAGCACGGCGACTGAAAGACAAGCGGGCAAACCGGCTTTTGGACCTCAACAACAACTCGCCGGCAGATCGTTTACCGGCACCCCGCCGGCCGTCGTATCACTGACTTGCCGGATTGCGCCGGCTACGGTGCATACCGTCCGGCCGGCAATCCGAGCGCGGCAGCGCGCACTGCGATAATCCACTATTTCCGGCCGTGTTGTATAAGGCGGACCCCGGGTTAGGATATCCGCACCGTACGACAACAAGGATCACTCATGGGTAAACAGATCGAGTTCACCCGCCCCGACGGCGCCAAGGCGCCCGGCTTTTATGCCGAACCCGAAGGCCGGACGGGCGCGCCCGGCATCGTGGTGATACAGGAATGGTGGGGTCTCAACGACCAGATCAAACGCATCGGCAAGCAATGGACCGACGCCGGCTACCGCGTGCTGATTCCCGACCTGTACCGCGGCGAAAAAGCACTCGACGAGGCCGAAGCCGAACACAAGATGAGCGATCTGGATTTTTCCGACGCGGCCACCCAGGACGTGCGCGGCGCGATCCAGTATCTAAAGGCCGACAGCGCTTCGGTCGGCGTGATCGGCTTTTGCATGGGCGGCGTGCTCGCCGTATTGGCGGCCATGCACGTGCCGGAAACCGATGTCGCCATCTCCTGGTACGGCGTGCCGCCGGACGAGGCGGGCGACCCGGGCGCGATCGACGTGCCGCTACAGTGTCATTTCGCGACCCAGGACACGTTCTTCCCGATCGAGCAGGCCAATGCGTTCGAGAAAAAGCTCGAACAAGGCAACGTCGAGCACGAGTGCTACCGCTATGAAGCGCAGCACGCCTTCGGCAACGAAGAATGGGACTATTACGATCCCGAGGCCAGCAAGCTCGCCTGGCAGCGCAGCATGGCGTTCTTTGAACGCCATCTGAAAGGCTGACCGGTCGCCGACCATCGGCAGGGCGGCCGGGCCGTCCTGTTTTCCTATACCGCCGTCGCGTCGCGCTTGAGAAACCGTCAGTCGGCGGCCGCGGCCTCGTCGCCGAATACCGGCAGATGGCCCAGTGCGATAACGTCGGACCAGTCGCCGCGCTCGCCCTCGGTCATGATCGCGGCCTCGCCGGCGATGATCGCGCCGGCGCGGCCCATGATCTTGCGCATGGCTTGCAGCGTGGAGCCCGAGCTGATGACGTCGTCGACCAGCACGATGCGTGCGCCGGCCACCAGATCGCGATCCTTGGCGTCCAGGTACAAGGTCTGCTCCTCGCCGGTGGTGATCGAGTGCGTGGTCGCCGACAACGCATCGCCCATATACGGTTTATAGCTCTTGCGCAGCACCGCGTACGGACGCGCCGTGGCCACCGAAAGCGCATGGATCAGCGGGATCGACTTCGCCTCCGCGGTCACCAGGACGCTGTAATCGAGTTCCGCCAGCCGATTGGCCAGACTCGTGGCCGCCGCCTGCACCAGCGCCGTGTCGCCCAGCACGTTGAGCACGGCGATGCGCACGTTGGAGGCGACCCGGAATAGCGGCAGCTCGCGCTTGAGTCCGGCAATTTCGACGGAATAGGTGCGCTGTGTTGCTTGCATCGGCTCGGGTGGACCCGGATTCAGATCAGCGCCGCATTGTGCAACAGGCCGGCCGACAAATCTAAATTCGATCCCACCGGCTCGTGTAATCTAGGGGCAGTTGACGTTTCATACGACGCCGCGCCGGCGGCCGCTTTTGTCCGCTGCCCGCCGCCGTCGACGCAAGCCATGAGGTTGATCATGCAGACCCGCGCCGCCGTACTGCACGAGATGAGCGCCGCGCGCCCCTATTCCGAATCGAAGCCGCTGGCGATCGAGACGGTCGAACTGGCCGGGCCGACCCGCGGCGAGGTTCTGGTGAAGATGCACGCGGCCGGACTGTGTCATTCCGATCTGTCCTGCATCGACGGCAACCGGCCGCGGCCCACACCCATGGTGCTGGGCCATGAAGCGGCCGGCGAGATCGTGGAGACCGGCGACGGCGTGACCGATTTCACAGTCGGCGATCATGTGGTCTGTACCTTCGTGCCGAGCTGCGGCCATTGCGAGTACTGCGCCGACGGGCGCGCCGCGCTGTGTACCCCGGGCGCCCAGGCCAACAACGCCGGCGTCATGCTGGCCGGCGGGCGCCGGCTGTCGCACAACGGACAAGACGTGCACCACCATCTCGGCGTGTCCGGCTTCGCCGAATACGCGGTCGTGGCCACCGAATCGCTGGTCAAGATCGACAAGTCGCTCGATTTCGATATTGCCGCCGTGTTCGGCTGCGCCGTGCTGACCGGCGTCGGCGCGGTGCTGCAAACCGCGCGGCTCCGGCTCGGCCAGAGCGTGCTCGTGGTCGGATTGGGCGGCGTTGGCCTGTCGGCCGTGCTCGGCGCGATCGCGGGCGGCGCCTCGCAGGTGATCGCGGCGGATATCGCGCCCGACAAGCTCGAAACCGCGCGCGCGCTGGGCGCCACCGCCACGGTCGACCCGAGCGAGGACCGCGCGCTGGAGCAGATTCGCGACCTGACCGGCGGCGGCGTGGATATCGCCGCCGAGTTCGCCGGGGTCGCCAAGGCGCTCGAATTCGCCTTCGATGCCACCGGCCGCGGCGCCACCACCGTCACCGCTGGCTTGCAGCATCCGGATGCGCGCATGTCCCTGCCCTCGCTGACGCTGGTGGCGCAGGAACGACGGCTGCTCGGCTCGTATCTCGGCGGCCATGTGCCGAAGCTGGACATTCCCGACTACATCGCGCTCTATCAGGCCGGACGTCTGCCGGTCGATCGCCTGCTCACCCACCGGCTGGCGCTGGACGAGATCAACACCGGCTTCGAACGGCTGGCCGCCGGCGAGGCGATCCGCCAGGTGATCCGATTCTGATGGAACGTTGCCCGCGCAGCAAGGTCCGAACCGATAACGTAATCGACCGGCCGAAACGCCGGCCCAAGGAGTTCCCGATGTTTCGTCGTCTGATCGCGATAAGTCTGTTGTCGCTCGTGGCCACGGCCGCGATCGCCGCACCACCCAAGAGCATCACGATCGTGGGGCGCAACGATCTGCGGTTTTCAAAGGATCACATCACCGTGGCACCGGGTCAGAAGATCACCGTCAAGCTGGTCAACAAATCGCATCTGCCGGCTTCGGCGATGTCGCATAACTGGGTGTTGTTGAAATCGGGGACCGATGCCGGCGCCTTCGACAACGCCGCCCAGAGCGCGGCGAACAACGACTATATGCCGAAATCGATGAGCGATCGCATCATCGCGCATACCGACATGGTCGGCGGCGGCCACAGCGATTCGGTCACGTTCACCGCGCCGAGCAAACCCGGCGACTATGAATACATCTGCACTTTCCCGGGACATTTCCGGGCGGGGATGAAGGGCACGCTGACGGTCTCGCCCACGAATTGATCGTCCCCCGTTGATTTTGCACCGAGCGCCGTCACGTCATTGAGATCAGTGTTCATCAAAGGACGGTCATGGCTTACGACAAGCTGCTTTCACCAATCCGCGTCGGCGCGTTGGATCTGCCCAACCGGGTGATCATGGCGCCGCTCACGCGCGCCCGCTGCCCCGATCTCGTGCCGGGCGAAATGCAACAGACCTACTATGCCCAGCGCGCCGACGCCGGCATGATCATCTCCGAGGCCACCAATATCTCGGAGTCCGCCCGCGGCTATGTCTATACCCCGGGCATCTTCACCGACGCCCAGGAAGCCGGCTGGTCGAAGGTGGTCGACGCCGTGCACGATGCCGGCGGGCGTATATGCCTCCAGCTTTGGCATGTGGGCCGCATCAGCCACGAAATGGTGCACCCGGACGGCCGCAAGCCGGTCGCGCCCAGCGCGCTGAAGGCCGAGGGCGCGGAGTGCTATGTCGAATTCGAGGACGGCAGTTCGGGCAACCACCCGACCGCCACCCCGCGCGCGCTGGAAACCAAGGAAATACCCGACGTCGTCGACGAATACCGCCAAGCGGCCGTTCGCGCGAAGCGCGCCGGCTTCGATATGGTCGAGATCCATGCGGCCAACGCCTATCTGCTGCAGCAGTTCATGGCCACCGGCTCGAACCGGCGCACCGACGCCTACGGCGGCTCGATCGAGAACCGCGCCCGCCTGACCCTGGAAGCCGTGGACGCCGTGATCGAGGTGATGGGCGCCGACCGCGTCGGCATCCGAATCTCGCCGTTCATCGAAATCTTCGGCCTGACCGACGACGAGCCCAAGACCATGGCCTTCTATCTGGCCGAACAACTCGAAGCCCGTCGTCTGGCTTATCTGCACGTCAACGAGCCCGATTGGGCCGGCGGCGACATCAAGCTCACCGACGAATTTCGCGCGGCCATGCGCCAACGATTCGCCGGCGGCGCCCTGATCTTTTGCGGCCACTACACCGCCGAGCGCACCGAGGAGTTGATCGAGAACGGCAATGGCGACGGCGCGGCCTTTGGCCGGCCCTACATCGCCAATCCGGATCTGGTGACGCGCATCGCCAAGGATGCACACATCAACGAACCGGACCCGTCCACCTTCTACGGCGGCGACGAGCGCGGTTATACCGATTATCCGACGCTCGAGGAAGAAAGCGCCTAGCCACGGGCTGTCAAGGATACAAAAGGAAGACGAAAACAGCCCGCAAATGGACGCGAACAAACGCAAATAAAACTAATTTTCTTTATTTTGCGTACCTTGGCGTTTATTTGCGGACTTACTCTTTTTCTTATCGGCTATCGTTACATCATTATAACGGCTGGTATTACCATACGCCGGCGGGCGACAAGTCCGCCGGCTTTTTATCTACATAACATGGGCAAGACGAGCGCTACACGCCCGCCGATTCGCGATTCGTCTCACGCCGCCCGGCGGGCGCGGAGCACGGCTTGTTACCAGCCGTTGTCGCTCATGCCGTTCGAATTGTTCATGCGCTGGCCGGACATGCCGTTGCCGGGCATCGTGCCGCCCGGGTTCTGCATGTTGTTGCGCATGCGCTCGCCCTGGTACTGCATATTGCTGTGCATCGAGGAAGTCTGATTTCGCATGCCGTTTTGCATGTTGGACATTCCGTTTTGCATACCCTGGTTCATGCGCGATGCGCCATTGCCCATCATCGATTGCCCGCTGCCCATCGGCTGCATACGGTTCATAGCGCCGCCGGCTTGACCGGCCGAGTTCGAGATTATGCGCCTGCTGCCGTCTTTCATCACCGTATAGGTTTCGCCGCCGGAAACCGCGGGGCCGGCCGTGCCGCCGCTGGCGGCCCGCATGCCAGCCATAAACTGCGCCAGCGTAATACCGCCGATACCATATTCGTCTTTATTGGCGTAGGGATCGCTCCGGATCGAAGCCGTGTTATCCATCGCGCTGTAGAGCTTGGCCACCGTCGGATCGGCCTGGGCCTCGCTCGGGCTCAATACGCCGTCGTTGTTCGTATCAAGAGTATGGAACCGGGCCGCCAGCGAACCGCCGGTCGTGCCGACGGCTGCGCCGCTCATGTCGCCAGCCATGCCCATGCCGTTGCCCGCCGCCATGCCGGTGCCGGCCACCATCGCCAAACTCACTGCAATCGCGGTTTTTTTCAACATCGTCGTGTCTCGTTTATTGGAAAATACACTCCGACGCTACAGCGACGTTCTTAATTTGTCCTGAATATCGCGCCCTGAATGTCGTATGACGGGCTTGCGCTACGACTCCGAGGCGTCTTGTTCGCGCTCTCGCTCGCGCGCGCCCGGCGCGAACATGCGCGCGGTGAATAGCCCGACTTCGTAGAGCAGATAGATCGGCACCGCCAGCAACGTCTGCGAAATAACATCCGGCGGCGTGAGCAGCATGCCCACGGCGAACGCCCCGACCAGCACATACGGTCGATAACCGCCGAGTTGTTTCGGCGTGACGAAACCGGCCCAGACGATAAGGAATATGGCGACCGGCAATTCGAAGGCGAGGCCGAAAGCCATGAACATCTTCAACACGAAGTCGAGATAGTTCGAGATATCGGTCATCACCGCGACGCCGTCCGGGGCGACCGAAACGAAGAACCCGAACACGATCGGGAAGATGATGTAGTAGGCGAACAGCATGCCGAAATAGAACAGCAGCGTGCTGGACACCAGCAGCGGCGTCACCAGCCGCCGTTCGGCCATGTACAACCCCGGCGCGATGAACATCCATATCTGGTACAGCGTCCACGGCAGCGAGATCGCGAACGCCACCATCAGCGACAGCTTCATCGGCACCATGAACGGGGCCGTCACGCCGGTGGCGATCAGGCTGTTGTGGTCCGGCATGTGCACCAGCAACGGCCCGGACAGATAAGTGAAGAGCGCGCCGGAAAAATAAAAGCACGGCAAGAACACGATGACGATGCCGATCACGATGCGGATGACCCGCGTGCGCAGCTCCAGCAGATGCGCCATCAAGGGCTGTTCGCTGCCCTCGTTGTTGCTATCGTCGTTAATCTCGTCGCTCACGGGCGATTCTCGTCGTGTTTACTGCTCGCGGCGCCGGATTTGCTGTCGATCGGCGCGTCGGCATCGGCCGGCTCGGATTCGTCGACGGCGGGCTGCGCGGCGTTATCGTCTTCCGTGCTCGCGTCCGTGCGCCGCTCGGTCTTTCCTTCGATCGGTTCCATCAGCGGGCTGACCGCCTGTTCGGTGCTGGTGCGAAATTCACGCGTTTCGGACTCGATCTGCTCCCGCGCACGCCGGACATCGTTACGCAGATCCTCCGCGGCCACCTCTTTTTCGAGCTCGCTGGTCAACTCGCTGACGTAATGCCGAGCCCGGGCCGTCCAGCGCCCGAGCGTACGGGCGACCACCGGCAGACGCTCGGGCCCGAGCACGATCAGCCCGATCACGCCGAGAACCGCCAGCTCCCAGAAACCGATGTCGAACATAACGTGTGGCCCGCCCTAATCGCGACGGTCGGCGGAGTCTTTCTTCGCGGCCTTGTCGTGGCTGTGCTGTTGGCCGTGGCTCGACGCGTCCTCGCGGTTGGCGTGGTCGACCACCTTGGGATCCTTGTCCTCGGACTCGTGCTGCTCGTCGCCGTCCTTCATCGCCGAGCGAAAGCCCTTGAGCGCGGAGCCGAGATCCGGCCCGAGATTGCGCAGCCGCTTCGAGCCGAAGACGAGCAGCACAATGGCCAGAAGAATGAGCAGCTGCCAGATACTGATACCGGATAGCATAATAACCTCTTGGTGTTAGCCGTTATCTCCGCCCTGTATATCACGGGCGGCTTTCTCCTCGTGCCCTGAAACGCCGAAGCGCCGGGCCAGTTCGTTTTTTACCGTCGAGGAATCCAGCCCTCGGGACTGGAGCAGAACCATGCAGTGAAACCACAGATCGGCGACTTCGTGCACGACATGAGAATCGTCGTCGCCGCGCGCGGCCTCGATCACCTCGGCCGCTTCCTCGTCGATTTTGTCGCAGATCGCGGCCACACCGCCATCATACAACGATGCGGTGTAGCTACGGGTGGGATTCGCTGTACGACGTTCGGCCAAGGCGGCGTCCAGCGCCGTGAAAACATCGGTTGCGGGCGTAGCATCGTTATTCATGCAGACCATACATTCGCTGTGGATCCTTGAGCACGGGATCGCGGGTGACCCAGGTATCGCCGTCCAGGATTTGGAAGAAACAGGATTCACGGCCGGTATGACACGCGACGCCGCCGATTTGCTCGACCCGCAACAGCAACGCGTCATTGTCGCAGTCCAGCGCGATCTCGACGATACGCTGCAGATTGCCGGAGGTCTCGCCTTTGCGCCAGAGCGCGCGCCGCGAGCGCGACCAATACGTCGCATAACCGGATTCCACGCTGGCGGCCAGCGCCTCGCGGTTCATCCAGGCCAGGGTCAGCACGCGCTGCGTATCCACGGATTGCGTGATCACCGGCGCCAAGCCGCGCTCGTCCCAGTCGACGGCCGCCAGCCAATCGTTTGTCTCGCTCGAACCCATCGCTCGAATTCCCTTATGTGACGCGGTGCGCCGTATCCTACCGTCCGTATCGCGAACAACCCAGCCGCGCGCTGTTGCAACGCCCGCGGGCGCAATCTACTGTTGCCGCGCATGAAGATTATTATTTTGGGGGCGGGCGAGGTCGGCGCCACACTCGCCGAAAATCTGGCCCACGAATCGAACGACGTGACCGTCGTCGACACCAACGAATCGCTGCTGCGCCCATTGCAGGACCGGCTCGACATCCGTGCCGTGCACGGCTATGCCGCGCACCCCGCGGTACTGCGCGATGCGGGGGCCAACGACGCGGACATGATCATTGCCGTGACCGCGGTCGATGAGATCAACATGGTCGCCTGCCAGATTGCCTACACCCTCTTTCATACCCCGACTAAGATCGCGCGTATTCGTTCCGCGGAATACCTGGTCGAGGAACGGCTGTTCCATCAGGACGCGATCCCGATCGATATGTCGATCAGCCCGGAGCAACTCGTCACCGACTATATCAAGCGGCTGATCCAGTACCCCGGCGCGCTACAGGTGGTCGATTTCGCCGAGGGCCGCGTTCAGGTGGTCGGCGTGAAGGCGTATTACGGCGGCCCGCTGGTCGGCAACGAACTCAGCGCCCTACGTCAGCATATCCCCAACGTGGATACCCGCGTGGTGGCCATCTATCGCCGTGGCAAGCCATTGATTCCAAAAGGCGACACCATTGTCGAGGCCGACGACGAGGTGTTTTTCGTCGCCGCCCGGCGCGATATCAAGCAGGTGATCGGCGAGCTGCGCAAGATCGATCGCCCGGTCAAGCGCGTGATGCTTGCTGGCGGCGGCAATATCGGCATGCGACTGGCGCTGGCGCTGGAAAATCAGTGCCAAGTCAAGATCATCGAACACAATCCGCAGCGCGCGCGCTGGCTGTCCGAGCGCGTCAACCGGGCGATCGTACTCAACGGCGACGCCGCCAACGAGGCCCTGCTGCGCGAGGAAAACATCGAATCGGTCGATGTGTTCTGCTCGGTCACCGACGACGACGAGGCCAACATCCTGGCGGCGATGCTCGCAAAACGGCTCGGCGCGCGCAAGGCGATGTCGCTGATCAATCGGCTGGCTTATGTGGATCTGGTCGAAACATCCGGCACCCAGATCGATATCGCCATCTCGCCCAAGCAATCGACCATCTCCGCCCTGCTCGCGCATGTCCGCCGCGGCGATGTGGTGCGCGCCCACACGCTGCGCCGCGGCGCGGCCGAGGCGATCGAGGCGATCGCCCACGGCGAGCGCTCCAACTCGCGCGTGGTCGGCCGGCGCATCGACGAAATCAAGCTGCCGCCGGGCGCCTCCATCGGCGCGATCGCGCGCGGCGACGACGTGCTGATCGCCCACCACGATACGGTGATCGAATCCGGCGACCACGTGATGATTTTCATCATCGACAAGCAATACACCGCCGAGGTCGAGCAATTGTTCCAGGTCGGCGTGTCCTACGTCTGATCGACCATGCGTTCTCTTTTCCAGGGCCGGCTCAACTACTACTACGCAATCGTGCAGCGCGTGGTCGGGCTGCTGCTGATGATCTTTTCGGTGTCCATGCTGGCGCCGATCGGCGTGGCGCTGATCTACGGCGACGGCGAGATCGAGGCCTTCGCGATCGGCTTCGCGATTACCCTGGCCACCGGGCTGGCCGCCTGGTGGCCGACCCGACGCGTCGAGCGCGAACTCAAGATTCGCGACGGTTTTCTGGTCGTGGTGCTGTTCTGGATGGTGCTGAGCCTGTTCGGCGCGATCCCGCTGTGGCTGGCGACCCAGCCCAACATGAGCTTCACCGACGCGGCGTTCGAGTCGGTTTCCGGGCTCACGACCACCGGCGCAACCGTGCTCACCGGCCTGGACATCCTGCCCCACGCCATTCTGTTCTGGCGCGTGCTGCTGCACTGGATGGGCGGCCTGGGCATCATCGTGTTGGCGGTCGCCGTGCTGCCGATGCTGGGCGTGGGCGGCATGCAGCTCTATCGCGCCGAAACCCCGGGGCCGATCAAGGACTCCAAGCTCACGCCGCGCATCCGCGAGACCGCCAAGGCGCTATGGTATCTCTACGTGTCGCTCACGATCGTATCGGCGGCGTTGTTCTGGCTGGCCGGCAATTCGCCGTTCGATGCCGTCAGCAACGCGTTTTCCGCGATCGCCACCGGCGGTTTCGCGAACCACGATCTTTCGCTGGGTTATTACCAAAGCACCAAGGTCGAATTGGTCGCGATCGTGAGCATGTTGATCGGGGCGATCAGTTTCGGCATGCACTTCACCGTCTGGCGTAGCGCCAATCCCTTGAACTACTGGCGCGACCCGGAAACGCGCGTTTTCTTGATCATGGTGCTGGGCGCCGGCGCGCTGACCACGGTCGTGCTGCTGGCGGCCGGCACCTACGTGGACTTGCCCGATGCCGCCGTGCGGGCGGTGTTCCAGGTGGTCTCGATCGGCACCACGACCGGCTTCACCCTCGGTGACTACTGGGTCTGGCCGAGCTTCATTCCCATGTTCCTGCTGCTCGGCAGCTTCATCGGCGGCTGCGCCGGCGCGACCACCGGCGGGATGAAGGTCGTGCGCTTCATGCTGCTGGCCAGGCAGGGCACGCGCGAGATCACCCGGCTGGTGCACCCCAACGCCGAGATTCCGATCAAGATGGGCGGCAAGGTCATTCCGGATCGCGTGGTGCAGGCGGTCTGGGGCTTCTTCTCGGTTTACGTCACCGTGTTCGCCGTGATGTTCCTGATTCTGCTTGCGACCGGGATGAACGAGCTGACCTCGTTCTCGGCCGTGGCCGCCACCATCAACAACGTCGGCCCGGGGCTGGGCAGCGTGGCCACGAACATGGCGGGCATTCCGAGTCTGGCCAAATGGGTGCTGTGTCTGGCCATGCTGCTCGGCCGGCTCGAGGTCTTCACCCTGCTGGTGATTCTCACGCCGGCTTTCTGGCGGCGCTGACGCCAGGCCCCGGCGTTTGGGTACAATCGCGGTATGACAATGCAGGACCGACTCCAAGCCATGATCGACGCCGGGCAGGACACGCCGCTGGCGCGCTTTACGCTCGGCGAACTGCTGCATAAAAACGGCGATCACGCGGCCGCGATCACCCATCTGGCCGCGGCCGTCGAGCAGGACGGCGAATATTCGGCGGCATGGAAGCTTTACGGCCGGGTTCTGTTGGAGGCCGGCGAGATCGATGCCGCGATCGATACCCTGACCCGCGGCATCGAGGTCGCCGGCAGACGCGGCGACAACCAGGCCGCCAAGGAGATGCAGGTATTTCTCAAGCGCGCCCGGCGCGCCGCCAAGTAGGCCGTTTTTAGTGTCCGTTTATACCCGTGTCGAAGCCGACGACCTGTGCGCGCTGCTGGCGCATTACGCGGTCGGCGAACTCGAGGACTTCGCCGGCATCTCCGCCGGCGTGACCAACACCAACTATTTCGTCGACACCAGCCTCGGACGCTGGGTGCTGACCCTGTTCGAGCAGGTCGACGAATCCGAGTTGCCCTTCTTCATGCAACTCATGGATCATCTGGCCGGCCACGGCGTGCCCTGCGCGCATCCGGTCGCGCGCGATGACGGCGGTTTTCTCAGCCGCGTGCGCGGGCGCCCGGCGGCGCTGGTCTATCGGCTGAGCGGTGCCAGCGAGACGGCGCCGGGGCCGGACCATTGCCGCTCGCTCGGCGGGGTGGTGGCGGAGATGCACCGCGCGGTGTCCGGCTTCACGCCGGTACAGAAGAACGCGCGCAACCTCGACTGGGTCGCGGCGGCCGCGCGGCGGCTGAACGGCCTGATGGACACCGCGGAACATGCCCTGCTGGCCGAGGAAATCGCTTTTCAGCAGGAGGCAATCGGCACGCTCTACGCCGAACTGCCGGCCGCGGTCGTGCACGCCGATCTGTTTCGCGACAACGTGCTGTTCGACCATGCACGGGTTTCCGGGCTGATCGATTTCTACTACGCCTGCCACGATTATCTGCTGTTCGATCTGGCGATTATCTGCAACGACTGGGCCTTCGGCGACGACGAACGCTATCGGCCGGCGTTCTGGCAGGCGTTCATGCACGCCTATACGCGCCGGCGCGCGCCGACCGATGCCGAAATCGCGGCCTGGCCGGCCATGTTGCGTGCGGCCGCCCTTCGTTTCTGGGCCTCGCGCCTGATCGATGCGTATTTTCCGATGAGCGGCGAAGTCGTGCATATCAAGGACCCGGCGCCGTTCAAGCGCTTGCTGCTCGCCCATCGCGAGGCCGCGCCGGCACTCGTTCCCGCATGATCGCGCTGATTCAGCGGGTCAGCCGGGCCTCGGTCACGGTGGAAGACCAGTGTATCGCCGCCATTGGGCCCGGCGTGCTCGCACTGGTCGCCGCCGAACCCGACGACACCGAAGCGCGCGCGCGGCGTCTGGCCGAGCGCGTGCTGGCTTATCGCATCTTCGCCGACGCGTCGAACCGCATGAATCTCGGCGCGATCACGGCGAACAAGGCGGTGCTGGCGGTACCGCAGTTCACGCTGGCCGCGGACACCCGGCGCGGCAACCGACCGGGTTTTTCCACCGCCTGCGACCCGGAGCGCGCCGCGCCGTTGTTCGATCTCTTGGTCGCTACGCTTGCCGAGCGTCATGCGCTGGTCGAGGCCGGCCGCTTCGGCGCCGACATGCAGGTCGCACTGGTCAATGACGGTCCGGTCACTTTCTGGCTGAACGCCTAGATACCATCAAGGGCCTGTGACAAGCCCGGGTTCTTTGCTCTCGCATCGGCGCGATCAACGGCGTATGATCGTCCGTCCCCAGGGATTCGAGCATACTGCGAGACCATGACAGCGCGTCGCGCCACGATCGAACGCTGCACCGCCGAGACCGCTATCCAGCTCAGTGTGAATCTGGACGGCGCGGGCGATTTCACCGCTGATACCGGCGTCGGCTTTTTCGAGCACATGCTGCACCAACTGGCCCGGCACGGGCTGGTCGATCTCGACGTGCGCGCCAAGGGCGATCTGCATATCGACGATCATCATACGGTCGAGGATGTCGGCATCTGTCTGGGTGCCGCCCTGAAGACGGCGATCGGGGACAAGAAAGGCATCATGCGCTACGGCCATGCCTATGTGCCGCTCGACGAAGCGCTGTCGCGGGTGGTGCTGGATTTTTCCGGCCGCCCCGGCCTGCATTTTCGCGTGCACTTCACCGCCGAGAAAATCGGCGCCTTCGACACCGAACTGGTGCGCGAGTTCTTTGGCGGTGTGGCCAGCGGCGCCGCACTGACGCTGCATATGGATACCCTGGCCGGCGACAACGCGCATCACATCGCGGAAACGCTGTTCAAGGCCTTCGGCCGGGCGCTGCGCGCCGCCGTGGCCCGTGACGAACGCGCTCCCGACGCCCTGCCCTCGACCAAGGGCAGCCTGTAAGCTCGAACCTCTCCGTTTTTTATGGCAACCGTCGGCATCATCGACTACGGCATGGGCAATCTGCACTCGATTACCAAGGCGTTGCGCTACGTCGCCTCGGACGAGCAGATCGAGGTCAGCTTCGACCCGGACGCGCTCGCGCGCATGGACCGGCTGGTCCTGCCCGGCGTGGGCGCGATTGGGCACTGCATGGACGAACTCCAACGGCTCGAACTCGACGACATGCTGCATAGCGTGCTCGGCGTCAAGCCGCTGATGGGCGTGTGTCTCGGCATCGAGGCGCTGATGGCGCATTCGGAGGAATCGGGCGGCGTGGAATGCCTCGGCGCCTTTCCCGGCGATACCGTGAAATTCGCCGATCCCGAGACCGGGGCCGACGGCTCGCGACGCAAGATCCCGCATATGGGGTGGAACCAGGTACGTCAGGAGCGCCACCATCCGCTGTGGAAGAATATCGCGTCCGATTCCTGGTTCTACTTCGTGCACAGTTATTATGTCGTGCCCGACGATCCCGGGCATATCGCCGGCACCACCGACTACGGCGCGCGCTTTGCCTCGATGGTGCTGCGCGAGAATGTCTTCGCGGTCCAGTTCCATCCCGAGAAAAGCCAGTCCGCCGGGCTGCAGCTGCTCGCCAATTTCCTGGAGTGGAACGGCGGCGCCTGACGGCGCGCGTCGTCGTGGCCTCTTCCATAGTCATCGGCCGTAAATCTAGAGCGAGGAGAAAACGGCGTGCTACTCATCCCTGCCATCGACATCAAGAACGGTCAATGCGTACGCCTGCG
>NZ_DASSKM010000137.1:0-3896 GCF_035690525.1 Salinisphaera sp. | reverse complement strand
CAGGCCGGCGATCATGCGCATGGTGGTGGTCTTGCCGCAGCCCGACGGGCCGACCAGGACCACGAATTCGCCGTCTTCGGTGATCAGGTTGAAGTTTTGGACCGCGAGTTCTTCGGCGCCCGGATAGCGCTTGCCGACTTGATCGAGTTCTACCACTGCCATGGGTCTTTCCTCTAAAAGCTCTTTTGTCCGCAGATTCACGCAGATGAAAAGAAAGCCACTAAGTTAGAACAGCCCGCTCTTTTCCTTGAAGCCCGAGCCACTGGTGCGGCTCCAAAATAAAACGCGCCAATCGAACTGGCTTGCCTGCCTTCCCTATCTGCGTGAATCCGCGTTGATCTGCGGTTAATTGTCTTCCTGCTTATCTGCGTGATTCTGCGTCTATCTGCGGATAAATGTTTTTGCCTGTATTTGATCTGCGTAATCTGCGTAATCTGCGGTTAATCGTCTTCTTGTCTTTCGTTCGCGTTTATTCGTGGACGGTTCCAACTACCAGAGCGTATACCCGCCGTCGATCTTGAGAATCGAGCCGGTCATGAAACTCGATGCGTCGCTTGCGAGATACACGATGCTGGGCCCCAGTTCCTCGGGCGTGGCCGCGCGCTGCATCGGCGCATCGTCGATCCAGTACGGCTTGAACTTGGGATCGTCGACCGGCGCCATGTCGGTGCCGACATAGCCGGGCGCGATGGCGTTGACGCGAACGCCCAACGGCGCCCATTCGGCCGCCAACGACTTGGTGAGCTGGTGCACGGCCGCCTTGGACGCGTTGTAGGCCGGCTGCATCTGTGGGCGATTGACGATCTCGGCCGAGATCGAGCCCACATTGATAATATTGCCGGTGCCGCGCTCGGCCATGCGCCGGCCGACAGCCTGGCAGCAGTTCCACAGGCCGTGCACATTAACGTCGAAGATCTGGCGCCAGCCCTCGGGACTGACCTCCAACGCCGGCTTGTGCTCACAGATGCCGGCGTTGTTGACGAAGATATCGACCGGGCCGAGTTCCGATTCGATGGAATCGAGCATCGGCTCGATGGCGTTCACGTCGGTTACGTCGGCGCCCACGGCCATGGCTTTCCCGCCCTCTTCGCGAATCGCCGCGGCCACGTTCTCCGCTTTATCCACGCGCCGGGCGACGATAGCGACAGCCGCCCCGGCCTCGGCCAACGCATGCGCCAACGCCTCGCCGATACCGCCGTTGCCGCCGGTCATCACGGCCACGCGGCCGGTTAGATCGAATTTGGACATAACGGTCATGAATTGTTCCTAATGCGGTCTGCGCCGCTTCTGATTTTCAGTCCGCTGATGAAAGCGAAGACAGTTTGTCCGCAAATCAGCGTAATCTATGGATCAATGCTTTCTGCCTGTATTCGATCTGCGGATTCATGTCTTCTGTCTGTATTTAATCTGCGCAACCTGCGGATAACCGTTTTCCTTCGCTTCCCGCCCCTCAACATACGCTTATTTGACGGCGCCCAGCGTCAACCCGGTCACTAGCCAGCGCTTGACCAGCAGGCCGAACACCGCCATCGGGAGGACCACGATGGTGCCGATGGCCGTCAGCGCGCCCCAGTCGATGCCGCTCTGGGTGAGCACATTGGCGGCGGCGATGGGAATGGTCTGGGTGCCGGGGCCGGTAAACGTGGTGGCAAACGCATAGTCGTTCCAGGCGAATATGAAGCACAAGATGGAGGTGGTCACGATGCCCGGCTTCATCAGCGGCAGGGCGACCCGCGAAAAGACCTGCCATTTGGTGGCGCCGTCGACGGTCGCGGCCTCTTCGAGATCGCGCGGCAGATCGTCGAAAAAAGCAGTCATCAGCCAGATCGCGAACGGCAGATTGAAGCTCAAATAGGCGATGATCAAGCCGGTATAGCTGTCCAGCAGATGCAGATAGCGGAACATCAGATACAAGGGCACGATCACCGCCGCGATCGGCGCCATGCGCACGCTGATGATCCAGAACGACAGATGATCCTTGCCGCGCATCTGGATTCTCGACAGGCCGTAGCCGGCCATGGTGCCCAGCCCGACCGCGATCAGGGTCGATACGCCGGCCACGATCACGCTGTTGATGACGTTCTGCCAGAGATTGTTGCCGCCGGAGAACAAATTAACGTAATGCACTAACGTCGGCGAAAAAAGAAAACTCGGCGGGCTGTTGGTGATCACGGTGTTGGGCTTGAACGAAGACAGCACCATCCAGATGACCGGCACCAGTGACCAGACGAGCATCAAGGCGATGAGCAGCCCGCGGACGATCCCGGCCAGGCGATGAGACATATTGTTCATAGCGTCGCCTGCCGTCGTTTGAACACCTGCACAAAAATATTGGCAATAATGATCGAAAACACCAGCATGGTCAGCCCCACCGCGGCCGCATAGCCGAGATTGAAGAAGCGGAAAGCGATGTCGTACAGCCGGATCGGGATGATCTTGGTCGAATCCGCGGGGCCGCCGTTGGTGGTGATCAGAATGATGGCGAAAAAGCGAATCGCGTCCATCGAGCGGATCAGCAGCGCGACCAGCAGAATGGGCAGAATCGAGGGCACCACGATGGACACCAGCTTGCGCCAGTAGCTGGCGCCGTCCACCTCGGCGGCTTCGAGAATATCGTTGGGCACCGCGGTCAGGCCGGCGAGTACGATCAGCGCGATCAGCGGCGACCATTCCCAGACATTCATGCCGATTACCGCGACCAGCGCCGGGCCCACGCTGCCCAGAATATTGCCGTCGTAGAGGCCGAGCACGGACAGCACCCACGTATACAGGCCGAAGCCGGAATTGAGCAGGAACCGGCCGAGCAGCCCCACGATGACCGGGGCGATGAACATCGGGATCAGCACCAGCGACAGCACGAGATTGCGCGCCCGGATCATGCTGTGGATCAAAAGCGCCATGGCGGTGCCAAGAACGAGCTCGATGCCCACCGTGGCCGCGAAGTAGATAATGCTTAAAATCCAACTCGAACCGATCTGCGGGTCGCCGAACAAGTGCCGCCAGTTTTCCAGCCCGATAAAGGAAAACGACAGCCCGCCGATGAGCCCGACCTTGCTCAGGCTCATCCAGATCATCATGAACAGCGGAATGAATGAAATGGCGGCGAGCAGGAACAGAGCTGGCGACATCATCGCCAGCTCAAAACCCCGCCGCGGCTTGTGTACCGGAGCGCCCACGGGCGCCACACGCTGTTTGCTTTCGCGTTGCGGTGGGCCCGTTGACTCCAGTGATTCTGCCTTATCGGCCATAGTCGCTACGCACCCGTGGCTTCGTCGATCTCGCTCTTGGTCGTCTTCATCGTCTGCTCAGGCGACATCTGGCCGGCCAGCATTTTCGACAGGTTGGTGAAAATTGCGCTATCGCACTGGTTCCAGGAAGAAATCTTCGGCCGCAGCCCGATATGGTCCGGATCCCAGGCGATTTGCATGGTGTCCGCGGTCAGCATGTTCGGCATATGGGTCGGGCTCGGATGCGCAACCTTGGAACTGTTATACACCGAAGTACGGGTCGGCGTGCCGCCGCCCAGTTTCAAACCCTCGATCTGGGTTTGTGGCGCGGTGGCCCAGACCAGAAACAGCCAGGCAGCCGTTTTTTCCTTGCCGCTGGCGTTGCCGTTGATGCCCACCCCGGAACCGCCGTACAGATTGGCGCTGCGCGCCGGGCCGGTGGGCAGCGGCGCGTAGCCGATCTTGCCGGTCAGATCGCCGGACTCGAGCGAACCGGCGAATTCGTGCCACTCCGGCATCATGGCGATCCGGTGGTTCTTGAAGGCGTTGGCCACGCCGGTCCAATCCCAACTGGTGCTGCCGGGATCGGCGATCTTGAGCAGCTTTTGGTAGAACTTGGCGGCTTGAATGGCCGGCTTCTGATCAAGCATGCAAGGACCGGGGTCGGCG
>NZ_DASSKM010000136.1:0-41230 GCF_035690525.1 Salinisphaera sp. | reverse complement strand
ATGGCGCGATTTTGGACTGCAACCCGAAGGGCCGGCGGCTATTTTTCCGCAATTCTGCGTTGCAGCTCGCTTATGTAGCTGGGCTACACCGCGCTCGCTGCGCCTTGCCTTGCGAAAAAATAGCCGTCGGCGCGGCGTCGTGAGGGCCATGAACAGGCTCTTGGCCGCCAATCGCGACGGCCTGGCCGCCTGATCCGTGGCGCTGGCCACCGTGTACAGCCGGGCGCAGACCGGCTTGATCGCGCCGCCGGTCGCGGTGGAGGTGGATCTGGCCGGCGGCCTGCCTCAGCTTGCGATCGTCGGGCTGCCGGAAACCGAGGTCAAGGAGTCCAAGGACCGCGTGCGCGCCGCGATCACCAACAGCGGCTACCAATTTCCCACGCGGCGGATCACGGTCAATCTCGCCCCAGCCGATCTGCCGAAGGAGGGCGGGCGCTTCGACCTCGCCATCGCGCTCGGCATCCTGGCGGCCTCCGGTCAAATTCCCGCCGACGCGTTGTCCGGCCACGAATTTCTGGGCGAGCTGTCATTGTCGGGCGCGCTACGCGGCGTACGCGGCGCGCTGCCGGCCACGCTCGCGGCCGCCGCTGCCGGGCGACGCCTCGTGCTGCCGGCCGACAACGGCGGCGAGGCCGCGCTGGCCGGTGACGATACGGCGCGAACCGCGAGCCATCTGGCCGATGTCGCCACCACTCTGGCCGGCGGCGAGACGCAGTGGCGGACGCCGAGCCCCGAGCCGGCCAAAAACGCCGCCGCCGTGCCCGACCTGGCCGAGGTGCGCGGCCAGCCGCAGGCCAAGCGCGCCCTGGAAATCGCGGCGGCCGGCGGCCATTCGCTGCTGATGATCGGCCCGCCGGGCGCGGGCAAGACCATGTTGGCCTCGCGTCTGGTCGGCCTGCTGCCGCCGTTGACGCGCGACGAGGCGCTGGAAGTCGCGGCGATCGCGTCGATCTCCGGCGGCGGCTTCGACCCGGCGCTGTGGGGCGCGCGCCCGTTCCGGGCGCCGCATCATACGGCTTCCGGCGTGGCCCTGGTCGGCGGCGGACCCACGCCGCGCCCCGGCGAGATCACGCGGGCGCATCGCGGCGTGCTGTTTCTCGACGAGTTGCCCGAGTTCGATCGCCGTGTGCTCGAAGTGCTGCGCGAGCCGCTTGAATCCGGCCATATCGTGATTTCGCGGGCCGCGCGTCAGGCCGAGTTTCCGGCGGCGTTCCAGTTCACGGCCGCGATGAACCCGTGTCCCTGCGGTTATCAGGGCGATGCATCGGGGCGCTGCCATTGCACGCCCGAGCGGATCGAGCGCTATCGCTCGCGAATATCCGGGCCGCTGCTCGATCGTATCGATATGCATCTCAATGTGGCGCCGATCACCAAAAAAGTGCTGATGGCACCCGAACCCGACGCGGAATGCTCGTCCGTGGTGCAAGCGCGCGTTATTGGTGCAAGGCGGCGCGCCGTCGAGCGCAGCGGCGGCGCCAACGCCGCGCTCGCGCCCGGCGAAGTCGACCGACACTGTACGCCCGGCACCGAGGCGGCGCGCCTGATCGAACGCGCGATCGACCGGCTTGGGCTGTCCGCGCGCGGCTATCACCGTATTCTGCGGGTGGCGCGCACCATCGCCGATCTGGCCGGCCACGGCCGGATCGAGGAGCCGGACATCGCCGAGGCCATCGGTTATCGCCAACTCGATCGCGGTTAGCCGCCCGGATTGCTGTTGACCTAGCAACGCACAGGCGCCACCCGCGCGGCATCGGCTGCTAAAATCGCGCGACCATGGCGCAACCCAAGCTCAACCCCCAGCAGGATGCCGCGATGCGGTATCTCGACGGCCCGTTGCTCGTTCTGGCCGGCGCCGGCTCGGGCAAGACCGGCGTGATCACGCGCAAGATCGCGCATCTGATCGCGCGCGGCTACGAGGCGCGCCGGGTGGTCGCGGTGACGTTCACCAACAAGGCCGCGCGCGAGATGAAACAGCGCGCGTCCAAGCTCATCTCGGCCGACGCGGCCCGCGGGCTCACGGTGAGCACGTTTCATAGCCTCGGCTTGCAGATAATCCGCGAGGAGCACGCGGTACTCGGCTACAAACCGCGGTTTTCGATCTTCGATGCCGAGGACACCGAAAAGGTGCTGGCCGATCTCGTGGGCCGCGACGCCGATCAGCGCAAAGCCACGAAAGCGGCCGTCAGCACATGGAAATCGGCGCTGATCGATCCCGAGGCCGCGCTGGCGCAGGCCACCGGCAACCAACTCCCGCTGGCGCGGGCGTACGGCGAGTACCAGCGCCGCCTGAAAGCTTATAACGCGGTCGATTTCGACGATCTGTTGACGCTGCCGGTACAGCTTCTATCGACCGACCACGGCGCGCGCGAGCGCTGGCAGAATCGCTTTCGCTATCTGCTGGTCGACGAGTATCAGGACACCAACGCCGCCCAGTACGAATTGATGCGCCTACTGGCCGGCGCGCGCGCCGCGTTCACCGTGGTCGGCGACGATGATCAGTCTATCTATGCCTGGCGCGGCGCCCGACCCGGCAACATCGCCGATCTGGCGCGCGATTTTCCGCATCTCAAGGTCATCAAGCTCGAACAGAATTATCGCTCGGTCGGCAATGTGCTGTCGGCGGCCAACCGGCTGATCGGCGCCTCGAGCCAGCGCGCCTATGAAAAGAATCTGTGGAGCGCGATGGGCCCGGGGGATCGCGTACGCGTGCTCGCCGGGCCCGACGAGGCCGGCGAGGCCGAACGCATCGCCAGCGAGATCGCTTCGCATAAACTGCGCGCCGGCAACGCCTTTGGTGCCTACGCCGTGCTTTATCGCGGCAATTTTCAGTCGCGCGCCTTCGAAAAAGCACTGCGCGAGCGCGATATCCCCTACCGCGTCTCCGGCGGGCGCTCATTTTTCGAGCGCAGCGAAATCCGGGATCTGGTGACCTATCTCAAATTGATGGTCAATCCCGATGACGATGCCGCTTTTTTGCGCATCGTCAACCTGCCGCGGCGCGAGATCGGCCCGGCCACGCTGGAGGCGCTGGGCCGCTATGCCGGTTCGCGCCATATCAGCCTGTTCGACGCGGCCCGCGGCATCGGCCTGGCCGGCGGCGTGGGCGAGCGCTCGGGCCGGCGCCTGGCCGATTTCGTCGACTGGACGCGGAATCTGGCCTGGGACTCCGAGGGCATGACGCCGCGGGAATTGATCGACCGGTTGATCGTCGATATCGATTATCGCAACTGGCTGCGTGAGACCTCGGCCAACACCCGGGCGGCGCGCAAGCGCATCGAGAACCTGGATGAATTCATCGGCTGGCTGGACCGTCTGGGCAATGCCGAGAACGGCAAGCCGGTCACGCTGGACGATGTGGTCCGGCGCTTGTCGCTGATGGACTTCGCCAATCAGTCGGAAAAAGACGTCGAAAACCAAGTCCACCTGCTCACGCTGCACGCGGCCAAGGGCCTGGAGTTCGATCACGTGTTCCTGGCCGGTCTGGAGGAGGGCCTGCTGCCGCACCACGCCTGCCTCGAGGACGACAAGATCGAGGAAGAGCGGCGCCTGCTTTATGTCGGCATCACCCGTGCGCGCAAGAGCCTGGCGCTGACTTATGCCCGCAAGCGTCGGCGCGCCGGCGAACAAACCGACAGCCTGCCCAGCCGATTTTTCGACGAACTGCCGGCCGACGAACTCGAATGGCCGAGCGCGACCGGTACGCGCGGCAAGGCGGCCAACGCCGAACAAAGCCGCGACCGGGTCGCCGAGCTGCGGGCGATGCTGGGGGCCGGCGGCTGATTGCCCGCCCGGGCCCGCGCAAACCCGGCCGCGCTCTTCGAAACCGGAGCCTGGCTTGGAAAATCGAGGCTTCGGGGTCGGCTTTGTATCAGCTGATTCTCGATCGGTTTCGCGTAGGTCGGCTTAGGCCGCAGGCCGCAGGCCGTAAGCCGACAGCCGTGCCCGGCGTCACGACGAGGCGGAGCTCGCCGCCGTTTCAAGGCTCGGTGTTTCGTTCTGTCGGATTACGCCTTCGGCTAATCCGACCTACTGGTCGCGAGGGGCCTCACGGAGGCCGGACCGACAATCGTGCCCCGGCTCATGACGACGCGGCGTAGACTGATGCCACGAATTAAAGCGCAAGTTTCGGAGCGCGAAATTCGCGACGCCGCGATATCTTGTGAACTCGGAATTTGATTCGCCGAGATCGATCGTCATGTCCAAAGCCCCATTCGACCGGAGCCGCTGGCAGGCAGTCGTGAGCAACGACCCGGATGCCGACGGCGATTTTTTCTATGCGGTCAAAACGACGGGCGTCTATTGCCGGCCAAGCTGTGCTTCCAGGCGTCCGCGGCCCGAGAATATGGTGTTCTTCGATACTGGCGCACAGGCGGAGCTCGCCGGCTATCGGGCGTGCAAGCGATGTGCCCCGGGCCGTGCCTCGCCCGCCGAACGAGATCGGGCCCGCGTTGCGCGGGCATGCCGGATGATCGGGATGAGCGAGAAGCCGCCCCGGCTGGCCGACCTGGCGAGCCGGGCCGGTGTCAGCCCGTACCATTTTCATCGCCTGTTTAAACGCATGACCGGATTGACCCCGCATCAATACGCGAGCGCCGAGCGGGACAACAAGGTTCGGGCACGGCTGGCTGAAGGCGGGCGTATGACCGACGCCCTGTTCGATGCCGGCTTTAATTCGAGCGGTCATTTCTACGCCGGCGCCCGGGACACGCTGGGCATGACGCCCAAATCGTTCCGCGATCGCGGCGCCGGCTGTTCCATACGCTTTGCCATCGGCGAGGCCAGGCTTGGCGCTATCCTGGTGGCCGGTACCGAGCGCGGTATTTGTGCGATCAGTCTGGGTGACGATCCGAAGCGCCTGGTCGGCGAACTCCAGGATCGGTTTGCCAACGCCGAGCTGCTCGGCGGCGACCGGGTGTTCGAGCGCTACGTCGCGCGCGTCGTCGGTTTCGTGCAGGCGCCCGGCACGGGTCTCGATCTGCCGCTGGATATTCGGGGCACGGTTTTCCAGCAGCGTGTCTGGCAGGCGCTCCGGCAGATACCTTGCGGTGAAACCGCCACTTACGCCGATATTGCGGCGCGCATCGGCTCGCCCAAAGCGGCACGGGCGGTAGCCGGCGCGTGCGCAGCCAACACGCTCGCGCTGGCCATCCCCTGTCACCGCGTCGTGCGCACCGACGGCGACTTATCCGGCTACCGATGGGGCGTGGAACGAAAGCGGACGTTACTCCGGAACGAGAAAAAGCGCTGAAAGCAGCCTGGCGTCCCAAGAGCGGCAGACTCCACACCAAAGTGCTTGTTATTTCAGGGACAGCGCTCGAGCGTACCGAGGTCATCCAATACGTCGTACAACACCGGGTCGGCGAAGTCGCCGACGACGAGCGCGGCTCCGGCGTCGCGTAGCTCGGCCGGATGGTGCGTGGTGACCAGCCCGATTACGGTTAGTCCGGCATCCACGCCGGCGGTAACGCCTCGCGGCGAGTCCTCGAAAGCGACACCGTGTTCCGGATTAACGTTTAACTTTTCCAGTGTGAGCCGATAAAGCTCGGGATCGGGTTTGAGCGCGCTGGCTTCGTCGGCAAACGTCATGGTTTCGAATGCGTCGGTTAGCCCGAGCGGTGCCAGCGAGGCGCGCGCATCGGCTTCGGGCGCGTTGGTTACGAGCGCCATGCGCCATCCCAGCTCGCCCCCAGCGACCATGAACCGGGTCAGCCCGGGAAGCGGTGCGGCGCGCCGCGTTCGCTCGCGATAGCTGTTGGCCTCGATTTCGCACAGGTGACGGCGCGCGTCGGCATCCAGATCGGGTAGCAGGCGGGCGACCACGTCGTCTTTGTCGCGACCGCGCACGTTGTCTTTATAAAACCGGAAATCGACATCGATGCCGTGGGGCCTGAGCACTTCCAGCCAAGTCGCGCGTGCAAGCCCGTGGGTGTCGCTCAGCGTGCCGTCGAGGTCGAAAAAGAGAACAGGACGCATGGATGATTTCTCGCGGTCGTATGGATTGAAAAAAGCGCGAGACGGGCCGGGCCGCCTCGCGCTTTGGTAACCGGGCGCGTTATAAGCGCCGGCGTAGGGCTTTAGACGTCGAACCAACCGGCGTCGCCGGCATCGTCCCAGTCGTTCTGGTCCCAGTAGCCGTCGTCGTTGGCGTCGTAGGCATCGAATACGCCGTCATAGAACTCGCCGGAATCCAGATAGCCATTGGAATCGGCATCCCAGGCGTTGTAGTCCCAGTCGTAGCCGAGGTCGTTGAACTCGTTTTCCTCGACCAGCCCGTCGTCATTGGTGTCCCAATCGCTATAGGTGCCGATATCGGCGGCCGAGCTATAGAACTCGTCCGTGCTGATCTTGTTGTCGTCGTTGGCGTCAAAACTGTCGAAATTGGCGGCGACGTTCGAGTTCGAGTTCGAGCCCGAGTTGTCGGTGTTGCTCGAGTTCGAGTCCGTGCCGGCGAATGCGGTGGTGCTGCCGAGCGCGATGGCGAGGCCGAGAATCAATTCTTTACGCATGGTCTTCTCCTGTTAGGGGGGGCGACGTGTATTCGTCGTCGTCGGGCGTGTTTCGCCCTGTTGCAGGGCCAACATGCGTGGCTTTTCTTATTTGGATCTTAATGAGACGGCTATCCGCGGCGATCGTGTTCGAAAACAGGTAGTGCTTTCCCTACCCGCCGGGCGCCGGTCAGACCGGCTGGAGAATCAGCGCGGCCAGCGGCGGCAGGGTCAGGGCGATCGATTGTTCGAAGCCGTGGGCGGCTTGTTCGATTGTCGCGATCGGGGCCTCGTTGGCCACGCCGCTGCCGCCGAAGCGTTGGGCGTCGGTGTTGAGCGTTTCCCGGTAGCCGGCGGCGGCCGGCACGCCGATGCGGTAGCCGTGGCGGACCACCGGCGTGAAGTTGAATACGCAGACCGCGACATCGTCCGCCGCGCGCGTTTGCCGGACGAAGGCGAATACGCTTTGGGCATGATCGCTGTGGTCGATCCAGCGAAAGCCGTCATGCGCGCAGTCGGCGCCGTGCAGAGCCGGGGTATCGCGGTAGCAGGCGTTGAGTTCGGCCACCAGCGCACGCACGGCGCCGTGCGGCGGCGTTTCGGCGGCCGCCCAGTCCAGACCGCGGGTGTGATTCCATTCGTCCGGCTGGGCGAATTCGTCGCCCATGAACAGCAGTTTCTTGCCGGGGTGGGTGAACATGAAGCCGTAATAGGCGCGCAGGTTGGCGAAGCGCTGCCAGTCGTCGCCGGGCATGCGGGCCAGGATCGAGCCCTTGCCGTGGACCACTTCGTCGTGCGACAGCGGCAGAATGAAGTTTTCGTCGAAGGCATAGACCAGGCTGAAGGTGATCTCGTTCTGGTGATGGCCGCGGTGCGCCGGGTCGCGCCGCATGTATTCCAGCGAATCGTTCATCCAGCCGAGATTCCACTTGTAGTGGAAACCCAGGCCGCCGTCGTGCGGCGGGCGGGTGACGCCCGGCCAGGCCGTGGATTCCTCGGCGATCATGATCGCGCCCGGGCGCTCGGTGCCGACTATATGATTGAGCTCGCGCAGGAAAGAGATGGCTTCCAGATTCTCGTTGCCGCCGTGGATGTTGGGCACCCAGTCGTCGGCCTCGCGGCTGTAGTCGAGATACAGCATGGAGGCGACCGCATCCACCCGTAGACCGTCGACGCCGAACCGTTCCAGCCAATATAAGGCATTACCGATTAGATAGTTGCAGACTTCGTTGCGGCCGTAATTGAAGATCAGCGTATTCCAGTCGCGGTGGAAGCCCTGGCGCGGATCGGCGTGTTCGTACAGATGCGTACCGTCGAAGCGGGCCAGGCCGTGGGCGTCGGCCGGGAAGTGGGCGGGCACCCAGTCCAGGATTACGCCCAGGCCGGCGTCGTGGCAGGCCTCGATCAGGGCGCGGAAGTCCGCCGGCGTGCCGAAGCGGCTAGTCGGCGCATACAGGCCGACCGGTTGATAGCCCCAGGAACCGTCGAACGGGTACTCGGAGACCGGCAGCAGTTCGACGTGGGTGAATCCCAGGTCGCGGACATAGGGCACGAGCCGCTCGGCGATCTCGGCATAGGTGAGATATTGGTCCGCGCCCTGATTGGAGCGCGCCCAGGAGCCGAGATGTACCTCGTAGACCGTGATCGGCGCCTCGCGCGCGTTGGCCGCTCGGCGGTCGGCGGACAGTGGCGGCGCTGGCGGCGGCAGTTCGGCGACCACCGATGCCCGCGCCGGGCGCAGTTCGGCGGCAAAACCGTAGGGATCGGCCTTGAGCGGCAGCAGTTCGCCGCCCGCCCCGACGATTTCGTACTGATACAGCGCTCCGATGGCGACGCCCGGCACGAACAGTTCCCAGACGCCGGCGCCGTGGCGCAAACGCATCGGATGCCGGCGGCCGTCCCAGTGGTTGAAGTCGCCGACCACGCTGACCCGGCGCGCGCCCGGCGCCCACACCGCGAAGCGCACCCCGGCCACAGCGTCGATCGCGGTCGGATGCGCGCCCAGACATTCGAACGGCCGGTGGTGGGTGCCCTCGGCCAGCAGCCACAGATCGTAATCGCCGATGATCGGCGCGAATCGATACGGGTCGTCGATATCGACGGTATGGCCGCCCCAGGTTACGCGCAGCCGGTAGCGTGGATTCGCGCCGGCATCGGCCAGTACGCCCTCGAACAGGCCGTCGTCGTGAATCCGCGCCAGCTCGGCCAGCGTGGCCCCGGTTTCGGGGTCGACGGCGGCGACGTGCTCGGCTTCCGGCAGCAGGGCCCGCAGGATCGTTTCGCCGGCGCGATAGGATTGCGGGCCCAGCACCGAAAACGGGTCGCCGTGGCGCGCGGCGACCAGCGCGCGGATATGTTCGCGGTTCAGCGTCGGTTTTGTGGTCATAGCGCGGCTCTGGTCCGTTTTTCGGTCCGTTTTTCGGTCCGTTTCTCGGCCGGCTGGCCGTCGCGCACCGGCGCGATACGCCAGATTTCGTCGGCGTATTGGGCGGCCATGCGGTCGCTGGAAAAATCGCCCATGCCGGCGACGTTGATCACCGCGCTGGCCAGCCACGCCGGGCGGTCGCGGTAATGCGCATCGATGCTGTCCTGGGCGTCCAGATAGGCGCGGTAATCGGCCAGCAGCTTGTAGTGGTCGCCGTGTGCGACCAGCGCTTCGACCAGCGGCGCAAAGCGCTCCGGTTCATCCGGGGAAAAGAATCCGGAAGCGATCCGGTGCAGCGCGTCGGCCAGCTCGGGGTCGGCGTCGACCCGGGCCCGTGGGTCGTCCTCACCCGCGCGCAGCGCCGCGATCCGGCCCGCATCGTGGCCGAAGATGAAGATATGGTCTTGGCCGACGCGCTCGCGGATTTCGATATTCGCGCCGTCCTCGGTGCCCAGCGTCAGCGCGCCGTTCATCGCCAGCTTCATGTTGCCGGTGCCCGAGGCTTCCGTGCCGGCGGTCGAAATCTGCTCGGAGAGATCGGCGGCGGGCACGATCAATTCGGCTTCGCGCACGCCGTAATCGGGGATGAACACCACCTTGAGCCGCCCGGCGACGCGGGGATCGCCGTTGACGATCGCGGCCACGTCGTGGATGAGCTTGATGATGCGCTTGGCGGCATCGTAGGACGAGGCGGCCTTGCCGGCGAAGATCACCGTGCGGGGCACCCAGTCGGCCTCCGGATCGGCCACCATGTGCGCATAGCGCGTGATCACGCCGAGCACGTTGAGCAGTTGGCGCTTGTATTCATGGATGCGCTTGATCTGGACATCGAACAGCGAATCCGGGTCGACGGTGATCCCGGTCCGATCGGCGATATGCGCCGCCAGCCGCGCCTTGTTGGCGCGTTTGACGGCGGCGAATTCACGCCGGAAACCGGCATCATCGGCCAGCGGCGCCAGGTCGGCCAGCCGGCCCAGATCGTCGCGCCAGGCGCGCCCGATGCGCGCATCCAGCAGTTCGGCCAGCCCCGGATTGGCCTGGGCGAGCCAGCGCCGCGGCGTCACGCCGTTGGTCACATACGTGAAGCGCTCGGGAAACAGGCGCGCGAAATCGGCGAACACGTGTTCGGCCAGCAGCCGTCCGTGCAGCGCCGACACGCCGTTGACGCGGTGGCTGGCCACCACCGCCAGATGCGCCATACGGACCCGGCGCCCGCCGGCCTCGTCGATCAGCGACACGCGGCGCGCGAGGTCGGCGTCATCCGGCTGTTGCGCGCGCACCCAATCGAGAAACCGCGCGTTGATTTCGAGGATGATCTCCAGGTGCCGCGGCAGCAAAGCGCCGAGCAGCGCCACCGGCCAGCTTTCCAGCGCTTCCGGCATCAGCGTGTGATTGGTATAGGAGAACACGCCGGTGGAGAGTGCCCAGGCGCGGTCCCAGTCGAGTTCGTGCTCGTCCACCAGCAGGCGCATCAGCTCGGCGACCGCGATCGCCGGGTGGGTGTCGTTGAGGTGGATGGCGACGGCGTCGGCCAGCCCGGTCAAGTCGCCGTCCGCGGTTTCCAGGTGGCGCCGCAGGATGTCCTGTAGCGAGGCGCTGACGAAGAAATATTCCTGGCGCAGCCGCAGTTCGCGGCCGGCATCGTTGCTGTCGTCCGGATACAGGATACGGCCGATGTCCTCGGCGCGGTCGGCCGACTCGAGCGCGCGCCGGTGTTCGCCGCGGTTGAACGCCGCCAGGTCGAAGGGCTCGGCCGGCCGGGGCGACCATAAGCGCAGCGTGAGCACGGTGTCCGTGGCGTGCCCCGGCACCGGATGGTCGCAGGCGATCGCCGTCACGCGCTCGGCCGCGATCCAGCGCGGGCCGTGGCCGTGGTCTTCGATCCGGCCGCCGAAGCTGATTGAATAAGCGATCTCCGGCCGGAAAAACTCCCACGGGCAGCCGTTCTCTGCCCAATCTTCGGGTGTTTCGATCTGCCAGCCGTCGCGGATGCGCTGGGCGAACATGCCGTAGCGGTAGCGGATGCCGTAGGCGATGGCCGGCAGGTCGTGCGTGGCCAGCGAGTCCATCAGGCAGGCCGCCAGCCGGCCCAGTCCGCCGTTGCCGAGCGCCGGGGCGTGTTCGTGCTCGGCCAGGGTGTCGATATCCAGGCCCAGGTCTTCGCAGGCGCGCGCCCAGGCATCGTAATCGCCGGCGGCCAGCATCGCGTTGGCGAGGATGCGGCCCGGCAAGAACTCAAGCGACAGGTAACAGGCGCGCTTGACGCCGGCCTGGGCGTGGCGCCGCTCGGTATCGATCCAGCGCCCGGCAAGTCCGTCGCGCACGGCGCTCGACAGCGCCCGGGTCCAGGCGCCGCCGGTCGCGCTCTCGGGCGGCGTGGCGGTCTCCTGCGCCAGCTTGTCGATCAGCGTGTGCGGCGCCGGCTCGTGGCCGCGCGCGTCGCCGGCGGAGTCGGGCATGTTCGGTTGGTCGCTCACGATGTAGTCCTTGAATCCGCGGCCGGCGCCAATGCCGCGTAGAGCGCGGCGTAGCGCGCCGCCGAGCGGTCCCAGCCGAAATCCGCGGCCATGGCGTTGCCGCGGATTTTGTCCCAGTCCCGGACGCGGCGGTAGGTCGCCATCGCGCGTTCCACGGTCTGGATGGTCGCTTGTGCGGAAAGCTGGGGCACCACGAAGCCGGTGGCGCTGCCGTCGGCCAGCGTTCGGCGGTTGCTGTCGATTACGGTATCGGCCAGCCCGCCGACCGGCGTGACCACCGGCAGCGTGCCGTAGCGCAAGCCGTAGAGCTGGGTTAGACCGCAGGGCTCGTAGCGCGAAGGGACGGCAATCAAATCGGCGGCCCCGATCAGACGGTGCGACAGCGCCTCGTCGTAGCCGAGCGTGACCGAGACCCGGGCCGGGTAGGCTTCGGCCTCGCGCCGCAGGGCGGCTTCCAGCGCACCGTCGCCGCTGCCCAGCAGCGCGAATTGGCCGCCGGCCGCGACGATCGCGGGCAGGGCGGCCGCGATCAAATCCAGACCTTTTTGCTCGGTCAGCCGACTGACCAAGCAGAACAGCGGCGCCGTTGGTTCGATCGCCAGGCCCAGTTCGGCCTGTAGCGCGGCCTTGTTGTCGACCTTGGGCGCCGGATCGGCCGCGGTATAGGCAAACGGCAGATGCGCGTCGGCGGCCGGATTCCAGACCTCGGTGTCCACGCCGTTGACGATGCCATCGAGATCGTCCGCGCGCCCCGAAAGCAGCCCTTCCAAGCCCATGCCGGCCGGCGCGGACTGAATCTCGCGGGCATAGGTGGGGCTGACCGTGGTCAGCCGGTCGGCGAAATACAGCCCGGCCTTCATGAAACTGGCCTGGCCGTGAAACTCGATGCCGTCGATATCGAAGAACCGCCCCGGCAGGCCGAGTTCGGGCGCCTGGTCCGCCGGCACCAGCCCTTGAAAAGCTAGATTATGAATCGTGAATACGCTGGCCGGACGTGGCCCGCCGAAGGTGGCCAGCCAAGCCGGCGCCAGGCCCGCGTGCCAGTCGTGGGCGTGCAGTACGTCGGCCCGCCAGCGGCCGTCGAAAAAGTGCGCCGCGGCCCAACCGAGCAGCGCGAAGCGGCGATGATTGTCGGCATAGTCGCGGCCGCGCTCGTCGACGTACGGATTGCCGGGACGGTCGTACAGCACCGGCGCGTCGAGTACATAGGCCGGCGCCGGGCAGCCGGGCAGACGGCCGGCCAGCACCCGAACCTTGGGGGCGCCGAACGCCGCGCCCAGTTCGGCCGCGGTCCGCGCTTGTTGCAGGCTGTCGACGATCGCCGGCAGGCCGGGCAAAAACAGCCGGACGTCGACGCCGGCGCGCGCGAGCGCGGGTGGCAGCGACGCGGTGACATCGGCCAACCCGCCGGTCTTGACCCAGGGATAGATTTCGCTGGCGACGTAGAGAACCCGCATCTGGGGTTAGTGTTCTGTAACGTAAGTTATTAACATAACTATAGTGATTTTTTGTGCCGGGCGAGGCGCCGTAGCGCCGCATGGCGCGAAAAAGCGCCGAAATCGTACTGCATAGCGCGTTACGGAACGCTAAACCTGCCCTCGGCCTCGCACAGCGCGGCCAGCATCGGGCGGGTGATCAGGGTGACGCCCGCGGCCGTACGTTCGAAGCGGGCGCTATCCTCGGCCTCGTCCTCGCCCACGATCAGGCCCGGCGGAATACGACAGCCGCGGTCGACCACGACGCGCTTCAGGCGCGCGCCCTTGCCGATGTGCACGCCCGGCAGGAGCACCGCTTCATTGAGCTTGCTGTCGGTATCGACCACGACCTCGGAGAACAGCACCGAGCTGCGCAGGGTCGAGCCGGTGACGATGCAGCCGCCGGCGAACGTCGAGTGGGTGATGGATTCGTTGAGCACGAACTTGGCCGAGGGCAGTTGTTGCTGATAGGTCCAGATCGGCCAACTGCGGTCGTAGAGATTGAGCGCCGGCGTGATTTCGGTGAGATCCAGATTGGCGGCCCAATAGGCGTCGATGGTGCCGACGTCGCGCCAGTATGATTCCTGCTCCGCGCCCTGACCGACGCAGGAACGGGAAAACGGATGCGCGTGGGCTTCGCCGTCGGCCACCGCGCGCGGGATCACGTTCTTGCCGAAATCGTGCTCCGAGGCCGGATCGGCGATATCGCGCGCCAGTTCCTCGTACAGAAACTCGGCGTTGAATACGTAAATGCCCATGCTGGCCAGCGCCCGGTCGGGCTTGCCCGGCATCGACGGCGGCTCGGCCGGTTTTTCCACGAAATCGGTGATGCGATAATCGCCGTCCACCGCCATCACGCCGAACCCGGTCGCGTCGGCCAGCGGCGCCTCGATACAGCCGACCGTGCATTCGGCGCCCGACTCCGCGTGATCGGCCAACAGCCGCGAATAGTCCATTTTGTAGATATGGTCGCCGGCCAGCACGACAATGTACTTGGCGCGATGGCCGCGCAGAATATCCAGGTTCTGATATACCGCGTCCGCGGTGCCGCGATACCAGGAGGATTCGTCGACGCGCTGCTGGGCCGGCAGCAGGTCCACGAATTCGTTGATCTCGGCGCGCAGGAAATTCCAGCCGTGTTGCAGGTGCCGAAGCAGGCTGTGCGACTTGTACTGGGTGACCACGCCGATGCGCCGGATACCCGAATTCAGGCAGTTCGACAGCGCGAAATCGATGATCCGGTATTTGCCGCCGAAGTATACCGCCGGCTTGGCGCGCCGGTCGGTGAGCTGCTTGAGCCGGCTGCCGCGGCCGCCGGCAAGCACCAGCGCCATCGATTGGCGGGTCAGTTGTTGGGACAGGTTCGGATCGTGTTCCATGGCGTCGTCACTCTCGCTGACGCAATCGGCCGCGCCGCGATCGCGCCGCGCGATCGGAGCGGGTACCAAGTCTGATTCGATCCTAGCCTACGAAACCGCGATTCATGACATGGCAATAGGTCGTACCGGCCGGCGAGCCGGCTCAGCGCGGCCCGGCGGTGGCCCGGCGGTGGCGAAGAACCGAGCGAACGGCGGCAGGATCAGCGCGGTGTCGTCCTGGCGCGCGGCCTCCGCCTCGGCAACCGGCGTGAGCGGCGGCCAGCCGGCGGTGTCGATCCGGGCCTGCGCGCCGCTCAGGTTGATCGCGACCAGCAGGCGTTGCGCCTCGGTCTCGCGCCAGAAACACAGCACGTCGTCGCCGGTGGCCTCGAAGGCAATCGTGCCGTCGCGCAGCGCCGGCTGGGTCTGCCTCCAGGCCAGAAACCGGCGACAGAAGGCGAGCACGGACCGCGGGTCGGCGTCTTGCACGTTCACCGCGCGGCCCATATGCCGGGGGTCCACGGGCAGCCACGGCTCGGCGCCGGAAAAACCGGCGTGCGCGGCGTCGGCCCGCCACGGCATCGGCGTGCGCGCGCCGTCGCGGCCCTTGAACTCGGGCCAGAAGTTGATGCCGTAGGGGTCCTGCAGGCGCTCGTAGGGCACCTCGGCCTCGGGCAGGCCGAGTTCCTCGCCCTGATAGATGCAAATGCTGCCGCGCAGGCATAGCAGGGCGGCGAGCGTGGCTTTGATCCATTCCCGGTCCGGGTCGTCGCCGCCCCAGCGGGTGGCCACGCGCATGACATCGTGATTGCTCATCGCCCAGGCCGGCCAGCCGTCCTTGATCCGCGCTTCCAGGGCTTGGACCGTGTCGCGGATATAGGCCGCGCCGCCGTCGCCGGACAGCAGATCGAACGTGTAGGCCATATGCAGCTTGTCGCCGCCGCCGGTGTATTCGGCCATCACCGCCAGCGCGGTGTCGGCGCCGACTTCGCCGACCTCGCCCATCAGCGCGCGGTCGTCGTAGCCGTCGATCAGCGTCCGCAGGCGTTTCAGAAAGCCGATGTTTTCCGGCCGCGTCTTATCGTAGACGTGGCGCTGCATGGCGTAGGGGTTGGTGGCGTCATACGCGGCCGGGTCGTCGCTGGCCGGGTTGTTCCGAAGTTGTACGTCGTGAAAATAGAAGTTGACGGTGTCCAGCCGGAAGCCGTCGACGCCGCGTTCCAGCCAGAACGCGATATCGTCGAGAATCTGGGCGCTGACTTCGGGGTGGTGATAATTCAGGTCCGGCTGGCTGGCGAGAAAGTTGTGCAGATAGTACTGCCGGCGGCGCGAATCCCAGGCCCAGGCCGAGCCGCCGAACACCGACAGCCAGTTGTTGGGCGGCGAACCGTCGGGTTCGGGGTCGGCCCAGACGTACCAGTCGGCCTTCGGATTGACGCGGTCCGCGCGGCTTTCGGTGAACCAGGGGTGGGCGTCCGAGGTATGCGAGAGCACCTGATCGATGATCACCCTGAGCCCCAGCGCATGGGCGCGTTCGACCAGGCGGTCGAAGTCGTCCAGGCTGCCGAACAGCGGATCGACGTCGCGATAGTCGGAGACGTCGTAGCCGAAGTCGGCCATCGGCGAACGGAAAAACGGCGACAGCCAAACGGCGTCGACGCCGAGCGCGGCGATATAGTCGAGCTTGTCGGCCGCGCCGGCCAGATCGCCGACCCCGTCGCCGTTGGTGTCGAGAAAGCTGCGCGGATAGATCTGATAGATCACCGCGCCGCGCCACCAGTCTGTCTGCCGTGCGGCCATTTGCCCTCCGGCCGTGTCGGGCCGTGATTTGTCAAACGAATAGGACAAGTATACCGGCTGGCAGCGGTATGCCGTTCATGGCCGTCTATGGCTGTTCATGGCTATCCATGGCCTTTGACTTATAATGTGCGGCTTTATCCGTATTGGGCGAAAATGCGAACCCTGGAAGCCGCTGAACGCATGTCGGATGCCTCATTTACACTGGAAACCGGCCGGGCCTGGCCGCTCGGGGCCTATCCGATCGACGGCGGCGTCAACTTTGCGGTGTTTTCCGCGCATGCGAGCGGCGTCGAGTTGTGTTTGTTCGATCCCGACGATCACCGCGAGATCGCCCGCCTACCGCTGCCCGGACTCACCGATCAGGTCTGGCACGGTTGGCTGCCCGACGCCGGGGCGGGTCTGCTGTACGGCTATCGCGTACACGGCGCCTACGCGCCGGACCAGGGACATCGTTTCAACCCGCACAAGTTGTTGCTGGATCCTTACGCGCGCGACTACGCCGGCGCGTTCGAATGGCACGATACCCACTATGGCTACACCCTGGGTGCGGCCGGGGGTGCCGATACCTTCGATAGCCACGACAACGCCGCGTTCATGCCCAAGTGCCGGGTCGTGGACGAGTATTTCAATTGGGAGGATGACCGGCCGCCGTTGATCCCGCTCGCCGAAAGCGTGATCTACGAGATGCACGTCAAGGGTTTCACCGCGCGTCATCCCGACGTGCCCGAGCACCTGCGCGGCACCTACGCCGGGTTGGCCCAGCCGGCGGTCATCGATTATTTGGTGGATCTGGGCGTGACCGCGGTGGAATTGTTGCCGGTGCACGCGTTCCTGGACGAACCCAACCTAGCCGCCGAGGGCCGGCGCAACTACTGGGGCTACAATTCGATCGGCTTCTTCGCGCCGATGGCGCGCTATAGCCTCGACGACGGGCCGGCCGAATTCAAGGGCATGGTCAAGGCGCTGCACGCCGCGGGGATCGAAGTCATCCTCGATGTGGTTTACAACCATACCGCCGAGGGCGACGAATTCGGCCCGACGCTATCGTTTCGCGGTCTAGACAACGCCGCCTACTATCATCTGCAGCCCGACGATCCGCGTCATTATCTGAACCACAGCGGCTGCGGCAATACGCTCGACGCCTCGCAGCCGAACGTGCTGGCCCTGATCATGGATTCGCTGCGTTACTGGGTCGATGTCATGCACGTGGACGGCTTCCGCTTCGATCTGGCGACCTGTCTGGCGCGTACCGGCCAAGGCTTCGACGGCCGCGCCCCGTTTTTGGATGCGGTGCGCCAGGATCCGGTGCTGGCCCGCACCAAACTGATCGCCGAGCCCTGGGACGTGGGGCTCGGCGGCTATCAAGTCGGCGCTTTCCCGCCGGGCTGGAGCGAATGGAACGATCGCTTCCGCGACGATGTGCGCGCGTTCTGGCTGCACGACGATCCATCCGCCGCCGCGTTGGCTTCGCGGCTGGCCGGTTCCAGCGATCTGTTCGCGCACGACGGCCGGGCGCCGCAGGCGTCCGTCAATGCCGTGACCACGCACGACGGCTTTACGCTGCACGATATGGTCGCCTACGCCGACAAGCACAATGAAGCCAACGGCCACGACAACACCGACGGCAGCGACAACGAAATTAGCGTCAACCTTGGCGTCGAGGGCGAAACCGAAGACCCGGCGATCAACGCCGCGCGCCTGCGGGCCCGGTGCAATCTGCTGGCGACCACGCTGCTCTCGCTCGGCGTGCCGATGCTGCTGGCCGGCGACGAAATGGGGGACAGCCAGGGCGGCAACAACAACGCCTACAACCAGGACAACGAAACCACCTGGATCGACTGGGCGGCCGCGGACGCCACGCTTCTCGCCTTCGCCCGCCGGCTGATCGCCCTGCGGCGCGCATATCCTGGGCTGCGCCGCGTGGCCTGGCTGAAAGGCGAGCGTAACGGCAACGGGGAAAAGGACGTCACCTGGCTGAACCGCCACGGCCGGCCGAAACAACCCGAACAATGGGAAAATGCGAGCAATCGGTTCCTCGGCATGCTGCTCGCGCCCTATGAACAGGACGGCTCAGGGTGGCTGCTGCTGGTCAACGGCGAGGACGAGCGTATCGATTTCATCCTGCCGGACGGGCCGTGGCGGCGCGTTGTCGACACCGATGATCCCGCCTGCCTTGAGGACACGCACATCGACGCCCCGCAGTACGCGCTCCAGCCACGAAGCCTGGCCCTTTTGCGCCGTGACGCTGGCGATTGACGGCCGGCGAATAATGATCCTGCCGATCCTGCCGGGTGGATATTTCTCGCGAGTCGATGGACGGTGCGGCCTACACCAAGTATCTCTGCTCATCGTAATGCGCCGTAGTTCAGCTGGATAGAGTATCGGCCTCCGAAGCTGACGGATCACTAGCCTTAATCCGGGTTTAATTTAAATTAAACCAAATACTTGGAGTTGCTGAGCCGGGCGACGCGTTCGACGTCGCTCTTGTGGCTATGGCCGGATTGCCGCAAGCGATGCAGTCGCAGTCTCGGCCGCGAGGCACGCGGGAGACATGTGCGGTACGGCCGGCGCGATCGAGTGCCCAGCCGAGTTTGGTAGATGGCTGGCGTTTCTCGCCCCATGATCGATCAGCTACCTAAGTGTGTAGCGTCGTCATGGGTAAAAATATCAATGCAATGATAAAGGCGTTATATCAGTAAGCCGAATAAAATGACGCTAATATCGTTTAAGTGATATTGTTTATTTATCATTTAAGCGAATAAATGCTGAGGCTTTCCCAACATGAAAGTCACAACGCTGAAGCAGCTTGGGGCGCTCATTCGCGACCAGCGTCGCCAGCGCAACTGGACTCAACAGGAACTCGCAGACGCATCCGGGACGCTACAGTCCTGGCTGTCGGGCGTCGAGAAAGGCAAGGGTAACCCTGAATTCGGAAAGCTCATGGCCGTTCTGCGGGCGCTGGATGTGACGCTGGATTTTCAGCAGCAAGCAACTGCGTCTAAGCCCGTGCCCCATGTAAAAGAAGGCGCGCCCAGGCCGGCTCGTGTCAAAGCGGCGCGGTCTACGGCAAGTGGGCATTTCGTCTCGACCAAGAGATCTCCGGCTCCGGCGACATCGAAAACCACCTCCCGAGGAAGCGCGCAAGAACCTTCTGTCCAAGCGCTTCGGAAGCGTTTCCAGAAGGGCGGCAACAAGTAGTCGGCATGCAACAGACAGTCGACCTTTTCTTGAATGCAAATCCGGTCGGCGCTGTCACCCGGCTGAGCGGAGGACGGTTCGAATTCGAGTACGCGGCGCCATATCGCGCGGACGAGGCCCACCATCCGTTGTCGCTATCCATGCCGACGACGGCGGCTGTGCACCGTGATTCGCGCGGCGAGTCGATCGTGAGCAACTTCATGTGGGGCTTGCTACCGGATGATCGGGAGGTGCTTCGACGATACGCCACGCACTTCAATGTGCCAGAGAACGATCCGCTGGCCATACTCGAGGCGATTGGCGAGGATTGCCCGGGCGCCGTGAGTTTCGGAACGCCCGGCCGAGAGCGCGGTCTTGGGCCACTCGATGAGGCAGCGATGGCCGATGTCATCGACGGGCTGAAGCGTGGTCGTACACCTGAAATTTTCGGCCGTAACCCAGGCTATTTCTCGTTGGCCGGCGCTCAGCCGAAAACCGCCCTGGTCTACCGGGACGGGCATTGGTATATGCCTCTCGGCGACGAACCGAGCACGCATATCGTCAAGCCGGCGATGCGTGATCTCGAAGACCAGCCGCTCAACGAGCATTTCTGTCTGCAGCTCGCACGCGAAGCGGGTCTGGCGGCCCCCGAGAGTTGGGTCGAGCAAGTCGGTAACGAGCAGGCGATCGTGGTGGAACGATTCGACCGTATTACCGATGACGGCTTAGGCACGCTCCGCATCCATATCGAGGATATGTGTCAGGCGTTGGGGTACGCCCCGAGTCAGAAATACGAGGAGAATGGTGGCCCGGGCATCCGCGCGATCGGCGAGTTGCTTCGCGACAACGCTACAGAGCCGGCTGCGGATCTCGAGCAATTCATGCGGGCGGTGATGTTCAACGTGCTTGTTTGCGGCACCGACGCGCATGCGAAGAACTACTCGATCTGGCATGTGGCAGGGCCTCAAATGGCGTTGGCACCGCTCTACGACATCAATAGCGTCTATCCGTACTTCCTACGGCGCAACGAACGGAAGATGGCGATGGCCGTTCGGGGCAAGAAGATCCAGCACGGTATCCGGCCGGAGCACTTCGAGGCAGAGGGACGGGCTCTGGGACTGCCGGCAGAGCAGGTTAGGGCGTGGTTGACCGAAATGGGCGAGCAGCTACCAGAGCGGGCCCAGGTCATCCAGGATCAGATGCCTTATGAATCGCTAGTCATCGATCGGATCGTCGGCGAGATCACGTCCTACACGCGGCGTCTTCTCGGACAGTTGCGCCGATCGCGCGCGAACTATGGCAAGAGATTTACGCTACAAGATGCTAGCGACGAACGGTCGTGATTCCGCGCAGAAAGAAATAGCCCACGAATATGAGCGTGGCCAGCACCGACAGGCCTAGGAACACGATCGGCATGGAGTAGACGCTGCTAAAGCTGAGCACGCTCATGGCGATCGTGCCTATGGCGGCGGTGGTCATTTGGGTGAAGCCGAGCATGGAGGAGGCCGCCCCGGCGGTGCGCTTGAACGGCGCCATGGCGTTGGTCGTGCATACGGGCACGACCAGTCCGACGCCGATGAAACAAATGGCGGTTGGGGCCAGGTATTCCGCCAGATTGCCGTGTTTGCCCACGATTAGGGCGACCGCGAGCTGGGCGATCGAGCCGATGATCAGCACCGCCAATCCGGCCGAGATGATCCATATATCGCGCACCCGGTTGCTGACCAGCGCACACGCGCCCGCGCCGGTGACGAAGCCGATCAGGATGGCGACCGCCACGATGACCACCGCGCCGGTGCCGAGCTGGAGGACGCTGATTACAATATGCGGCGCGCCGAGCAACGCGGTATAGACCACGCCGATACAGCAGCCGGCGAGTATGGCGTAGAACATGAAATCGGGGGCGGCGAGCGGGCGCTTGTAGTTGCGCCACAAACGCGCCGGCTCCAGTGCGCGCCGGTTGCGATTGGGCTTGGTCTCCGGCAGATAACGCCAGACCAGCAGCCACAGCAGCAGCGACAAGGCGAGCAGTATCGCAAAATTGTAGTGCCAACTCGTGACATGCGTTACCAGACTGCCCACCACCGGCCCGATGGCCGGGGCCAGCGCGAATGCGGCCTGCAACTGGGCGTAGACGCGCTCGCGCTGCTCCGCCGGATAGGAATCGCGCACCATAGCCTTGGCGACCACCCCGCCGGCGCAGGCGCCGACGCCCTGGACCAGACGGCCCGCGATCAGCGGCCAGATCCAGAAGCTGAGCAGACAGATCAACGCGCCGAGCGAAAGAATGCCGGCGCCGATAATCATGATCGGCCGCCGGCCGTAACGGTCGGCTAGCGGCCCGTAGGCCAGCTCGCTGACACCGCTGCCGATCAGATACGACGTCATGGTGATCTGGACCAGGCCGTAGCTGGTGCCCAGGGAATGGGCGATGCTGGGCATCGCCGGCGTGTACTCGGTGTCGCCGAAAGGCCCCACCGCCATCATCAGCGCCAGCAAAGGCAGCGCAGGTTTGACGATATCGGTTCGTCTGCGATCACTCATGTATGTGGACTCGGCTCGACTACGCTCGCTCATGCTTTGGGATCCGGACCTTTTTGTAACATTACCGTCCGGATGTCGTATTCGGCCACCATGGGTTCTGCCACGCGCCGACGGTGAAAATGACCATACACCAAGACGCTGTCGGGCTAATAAGGACATATCCTCATACAGCCGCGGTCCCGGAGTTGTTACCGTCAATTTTCTAGGCGAAACAAGTACGACAATGGATGTTTGAGAGCGTATGAAACGCGAGCAAGCCTACGTGGGCGGCCGCTGGGCCGGCGCGAAAAACAACACTCTGGATGTGATCGACCCGGCCGCGCGTGCAGATCGGCTGCCGGCTTGGCATCAGGGGTGCCCGGCAACCGCGAAGCGCTCGCCCGCCTGATGTCCAGTCAGGGCTCATCTGCCTCGACACAGCACGTTAAGCAGCTATTTCGCGAGCGCGTGACGCAACCGCTGGCCGCGTTGATGAGCCAGGAGCGGATGCAGGTCATCGTGTTGCTCGCCTGTGTGCTGGCGCTCGACGGGGCGGACAAAAGCACGGTCGGCGCCGTCGCCACCCAGCTCGAGGCCGCCCTGAATATCGGCAATACCGCGGTCGGCTTGCTGGTCACGGCCTCGACCGGCATCGGCGCCATCGCGACCCTGCCGATGGGCTTGCTGGTGGATCGCTTCAACCGTAAACGCCTGCTGACCGCGGCCATCGTGATCTGGTCGCTGGCCATGATCGTGAGCGGGTTTTCCGGCTCCTATCTCATGCTACTTTTCACGCGATTGGCACTAGGCGCGATCGTGGCCACCGCCGCGCCCGCCGTCGCCTCGATGACGGGCGATTTCTTTCCGTCGTTCGAGCGCGGCCGGATCTGGGGCTATCTACTCGCCGGCGAACTGGTGGGTACCGCGTTTGGCTTCGTGGTCTCCGGCGCCATAGCCGGGCTGGTGAGTTGGCGCGGCGCGTTCTGGTTCCTGGGGTTGATCGGCTTTGTCCTGGCGGTCGTAGTCTGGCGGCGGCTGCCGGAGCCGGCCCGCGGCGGGCACGCGCGCTTGCCGCCTTACCGGATGGGCTCGCTTTCCCAGCATACTGGCGAAGATCCGCAAGAAGATCAGAAAGAGCAGATCGAAAAAGAGATCGAAGCCGAGTCTATCCCGGCCCATAAGCACAAAATTCTCCGCCGCAATCCGGCTCGTCTGTCTTTCTGGCAGTCGGTGGTGTACGTGCTGTCGATCCGTACCAACGTGCTCCTGATCATCGCTTCGGCGCTGGGTTATTTCTACTTCACCGGCGTGCGCACTTTCGGCGTCGTGTTCATGGCCGGTCGTTTCAGCCTACCTACAGCGACCGCGAGCCTGATCACCGTCGGACTGGGTTTGGGTTCGATTATCGGCGTATTTCTCACCGGCTGGCTGGCGGACCGGCTGATTGCCCGCGGGCAGATCACCGCCCGGGTCGTCATCGCCGGGCTGGCTTTCCTGCTGCTGGTCGTGTTTTTTCTACCCGCGCTGCTCACCACCTCGCTACTCATCACGGCCCCCTTGTTTTTCCTGGCGGCCCTGGCCCTGGGCGGCACCAACCCGCCGCTGGATGCCGCCCGGCTGGATATCATGCATTCGCGTCTGTGGGGGCGCGCCGAAAGCATCCGCACCTCGTTGCGCTATGTTTTCGAGGCCATCGCGCCGCTGGCTTTTGGCTATATCTCGGGGTTGTTCGGCGCCAGCGGCGGCGCCTACGGGCCGACAAAAAGCCATATTCAGCAAGGCGCGATCGGCCTCGATTACGCTTTCCTGATACTGCTCGTAATGCCCTTGGTCGCCGGCATTATCTTGATCGCCACCCGCCACTCTTATCCGCGCGATACCGCGACCGCGCTCGCCTCGGAGCACGCCACCCCGGACAGCGAGGACGATTCCTATTGACCCTCGATACCGGGAAGATTTTTCATCGTCCGGTCTTTGGGCTCGTACGGGTCGCGGCGCTTGGCTGTGAACGATAGGTCGGGCTGGCACATTGGGCCTCGCTAACCAGAGGCCGTCATGGCACAATAGCGCCACAGCCAGGATGCATTCTCGCGCATGATTTTACAGCGTCATGCACTTTAACTCATTGCTTTCTAGGCAAAACCGTCAAGCGCCCGTAGCTCAGCTGGATAGAGTGTCGGCCTCCGAAGCCGAAGGTCGCAGGTTCGAATCCTGCCGGGCGCACCAGACATGAAACCCGCCTTGGGCGGGTTTTTTAATGCCTGAAACAAAGTCCGTCCGGGCCAGACAGAATACTTCCAGAAACTCCCTAGCCGAAAGACTACGGATGGCCCGCGTCGCTCGAGCCTCTAAATTGGATGGATATGTCGAAACCGATATTCGGAGGCTCGAGATGCCGTTCAATCCGATGCATGACGAGCACTTGCCGGTAACGTCGCTGCATAGTGGCGATGGCCACGAAGTGCTTACGGATGTGTATTGCCTGCCGGTACAGATCGTGAATGTGTACTTCATCGGTACGCCCGATCGGCCCGACAACTGGGTTCTCGTCGACGCGGGCATGCCGGGGACCGAGAGCGAAATCATGGCGGCCGCCCATGCCCGCTTCGGGCCCAGTGCGCGTCCGCGCGCCATCGTGCTCACCCACGGCCATTTTGATCATGTGGGCGCGGTCGTGGAACTGGCCCGGCACTGGGATGTGCCGGTCTATGTCCATCCGCGCGAAATGCCGTTCGTGACCGGGCAGAGCGCCTATCCCGAACCGGATCCGTCGGTCGGTGGCGGCATGGTGGCGCGCCTGTCGCGGTGGTTTCCGAACAAGCCGGTGGATCTCGGCGACCACGTCCGGGAACTGCCCGAGGATGGCAGCGTCCCCGAGCTGCCGGATTGGGAATGGATCCATACGCCGGGCCATACCCGCGGGCATATCTCGCTATTCCGGCAGGTGGATCGGGCGATGGTCGTGGGCGACGCCTTCGTCACGGTGCAACAGGAATCGTTGTACAAGGTGTTCACGCAACAGCGTGAACTGAGTGGGCCGCCACGTTATTTCACCGAGGACTGGACCGCGGCCAAGGCATCGGTGCAGCGCCTGGCCGAGCGGGCGCCCTCGGTGGCGATGACGGGCCACGGCATGGCCATGGGCGGCCCCGAACTCCGCGAGGGGCTGCGCGACCTGATCGAACGCTTCGACGAACTCGCGACCCCCGATTGAAGGCGGCCATGCTTGGCTTGCCACGATTACAATCGTCTATACCGATTGTCATATAATGAGTGAACGAGGTTCTCGTGGACCAACAGACCCGTATCGAAGTCGAGGCCGCGGCGTTCCGCGATCTGCTCGCGCATTTGAACGAACGAACCGATGTGCAGAACATCGATCTGATGAATCTTGCCGGGTTCTGCCGTAACTGTCTGGCCAAGTGGTATCGCGCGGAAGCCGAGCGGCGTGGCGTGGCGATGGATTATGCGCAGGCACGCGAACGCGTCTACGGCATGCCGTACGACGATTGGAAGGCGCGTTACCAAGCCGAGGCCGGCGCGGAGCAGCAGGCGCTGTTCGAATCGACCCGTCCCCGTCACGCGGATACCAGCGGCGGACATTAACGGCTATCGCTCCCGTTTTTGGCTACCGTTTTTCGCTATCGTCAAGCCGATACGGCGTGGCGGCGATTTACCGGGTCGCCGGCGCAGGGCGGTCGAGGTCCGCATGAGCCGAGGGTTGGGTGCGTCGCGAATGCTGATTCGCGTGACACACGTGCCGAAGCAGCACGCGGGCGATGCGATCGGCCGGATCGTTTCGGTCGGTGCGGGCCTGAAAATAGCGCCCCAGGCCGAACGTCGACGGGCCGGTCGAAATGATCGAGGCCGGATCGATCAGGATGCTGTTGAGCGGCGTGCCCGCGGCGTCGAACTCGAGTTGCAACGCGCGGGTGAAGCTGATCAACGCCTGCTTGGACACGCTGTACATCCCTTGTATCGGTGCGTCTTGCGCGGAAATGACCGAGCCGATGTTCACGATCGTGCCGTTTTGGATGCCGGAGCGCGACAAGTATTCGCCGGCCACGAGAGAACCGTTGACGGCGCTCCAGAGGTTGCGTTCGAACAGTTCGCGATGTCGATCGGTGTCGATGTCTAATAACGGGCCGAAGGACGCCCAGCCCGGGTCGTTAACCCAGGTGTCGAAGCCTCCGAAATGCCGGTCGGCGAGTTCGGCGATGTGAGCGAAGTCTTGGGTGTTGTTATTGCGCAACTGCGCGGTGATCGCCTGTCCGCCCGTGTGCGTGATTTCGGCGGCCAGCGCATCGAGCCGGTACGCCGTTTCGTCGACCAGCACACAGCGCGCGCCCGCGAGCCCGGCGCGACGCGCCGTGGCCATGCCGATGCTGGAAGCCGCGCCGTTGATGACAAGGGTTTGCCGCGAGAGATCGTGTCGGGGCCAAATAGTCATGGATTCTTTCCTGGCTAAGCGGGTCGAGGACGGGCGATCGAGATGCCGCGTTGCCTGGATCGTTTTATTGTTCTGCAACGAAAAGAGCGGCTTGTCATAGGTGGAATTCGGGCGGCAACCGGGCGGCAGGTGGGGTTCAGGCCAGAGGGGGTGGCCGTAGAGGCAGGTTGCACGCGGCAGCCGCCGCCCGAATTCACGATTCCAGAATGGCGGGTGCTGCCGGCCCTGTCATTGCGGGGTCGTCCTATACGCGGCTTGGGCGTGCCCGACGTATCAGCCGGGGTCCGGCGAGGCCTGGTCGTCGGTCGGCCAGTCCATCGTGGTTGTCGTATCGCTCTCGGCCGACTTGCCGCGCTTGGCGTAGCGGGCGCCGCCGCCGGCTTCCATCGAGACGCTCATGCGCGGCGCGCCGAGATTGACGTATTCGGTTTCCATCCGGCGCTTGAGCGCGAGGTTGAAGGCGCGCGATACATCCCACTGGTATTCGGGCGCGGTGCGCAGCCGCATGCGTAGGATCGGGCTGCCGTTGTCGAACTCGTGGATGCCCTGCATTTCGAGGTGCGAGCGGATCAGGCCGCGCATGAACGGATCGCGCTGCAGATCGGCGGCGGTACGCCGCATCAACTCGATGGCGTCGTCGATGGCGAGCTCGTGTGGAATGCGTATCTTGATCAGCGCGATGCCGAACTGGCGCGACATGTTATGGATCGCGTCGATATGGGAAAATGTCGTGATATGCACGACACCGTCGAGATCGCGCAGGCGCACGGCGCGCAGATTCAGCCCCTCGACCGTGCCCATATAGCCGTTGATTTCGACAAAATCGCCGACCGCCAGCGAATCCTCGATCAGGATGAAGATGCCGGTGATCAAATCGGCGACCAGGCTCTGGGCGCCGAAGCCGAGCGCGATCCCGATCACGCCGGCGCCGGCGAGTAGCGGCGTGACGTTCACGCCGACGGCCGCCAGCCCGGCGATGCCGGCGACCACGATAATTACGAACAGCGCCAAATTCCGGATCATCGGCGTGATCGTCTGGGCGCGGTTGGTATTGCGCCGGCGTCCGTGCAGCGCGCGCTCAATCGCGGTATCGATCACGATCCAGACCAGCCAAGCGATGACGACGGTTAGGCCGAGGCCCAGCAGGGCCTGCCCGATCCGGCCGCCGACCACGCCCCGTTCGCCGATGCCGAACAGCGAAAATCCCCATACCCGCACCGACAGTTCCGCGAATACCAGCCAAGCCAGGCCGTGCGCGAGCGTAAACCCGAGCTTGCGGAAACGTCCGGCGTACGGGCTCTTGCGCGGCCGCCGCGCGGCTCGCTCGTGCTGGCGCCGGATGATGCCGGTGGCCACCAGCGTCAGCACGAACAGCACGGTGCCGATCATCGCCCGGGCGAACGCGGCATGCGCTTGGCCGCCGGTGATGAAAATCGCGGTCAGTGACGCCGCGACCAGCAACAAGGCGGGGACGTGCCAAAACTGGGCGCCGATCGAGATCAGTTCGCGAAAGCCGCCACGGTCGCGGCGGTTGGCCAGCGTCCGGTTGCGGATCAAATGCTGGACCGGTCGCCGGATTCGTATAATCAGCGCGCCGCTGCCAAGCCCGGCCAGCATATTGGCCACCACCGACAGCCAGTCCGCCAGATGGTCGCCCAGAAGTTCCGACAGGCGGGCGCTGTTGACGGCGTCGCCGAAGGCGACCAAAGCGCCGATGAAAAACAACGGGCCGAGCGCCTTGGCATGAAGAATGGCAACGGCCACACGGCGGTGCCCACGGGTGAACAGCGCGATCACCACATCGAAAACGGTCGACAGCAACCGACCGCACAGCCCGATATAGGCCAGCACCAGCAGCGTAGCGCTGGCGGCCGCGGCCGGCTGGATCAGATGGATCGCGATCAGCAGGGCCGCGAACGTGATCACCCAGGGCGTCACACGGCGCAGGAAATGAGCCAGCAGCATCCACGGCCGAGGCTCGGGCGGCAGCGTAGTCGGCCAGCCGCGGCGCGCGAACAGGCGGTGCCCGGCCAGCGTCATCACCACCAGCGCGCTGGTAATCATGATCAGACCGAACACGATTTCGGCCCCGTTACTGATCAGCGCCTGCTTGCGGGTGCCCTCGAACAGGCTCTGGATATCGGCCGCCGCCTTGCGGGCGTTGCGCTGCCAGATCGCCCACGGCGAATCGCCATCATCGGTCTGCTCGCCGAGATTGCTGATCGAGTCGGAAAGGGCGCCAAGCAGGCCGCCGCGCGCGCCGGAGATCGGGCCGTTATTCTTGGCCTCGGCCCGCATGCCTTGACGCAGTTGCTTGAGATGATCGACCAGGGCGGTACGTTTTTTGTCGTTTTCCAGCGTGCTGATCACGTCGTCGAGCGAAGACGACAACTGCTTCGGGTCGGGTTTCTGATCCGCGCTGGGCTGCGCGTCATGCCCGCCGCCGAAACCGGGCAGGCCCACAGCGTTGCCGGTGCCGGGAATCACCAACAGGGCGGCGGCCAGCAAGGGTAGAAGGCGCCGTAGCGTGCGGGTCATGGTCAGCGTCATTCGATCCCGGATTGTCGTGAGCTTTCGATCCGTAGCCTGGCGCGCCGAGGGCCGCGCTCCAGTTCCGAGTCATGCGCCGGAAGCGCAACTGGATCAGGCAAGAGCGATCGGTTTACGGCCGCCGCCACCGCACTATGTGCGCGAGTCTAAACGATTCCGGATTGGCATCGATATTCGGCCGCATGTTACGGCGCCGGCGTGGCGCTGCCGAATAATCGGCTCGTATCATGCATTTGGATATTGCCGTTCGCCGGCCATCGGTCGTATACTCTGGATGACCCTATGAAAAACGTCGTTGATAGCCTTTGGGTGATCTTGCAACCGCGATCATCGCGGCTTTCAAGCGCTCGTTTCAGGTCGTACGAGGATAGCACCTCGATCGATTGAGTAGGGTGGGGGTAGTACGATACAGGGCTGACGTGTGGGGCTGTGGCGCTTGCCGGATTCGGCGAAACGCCTGTCGATGACGGTCACGCGCCACCTGCCGATCAACTCGCCTCCTGCTACGCATGCCGTGTACTTCTGGGAGCGCTTCAAGCGTCTGACGTGATGAAATTAGCCAGATTCCGTCCTGTTCGCGCCGTGGCTGTCCTGTGTCTGCTGCCGTTGGCCGGATGCAGTATGCAAAGCCTGACGGCTTTCTACACGGCCGGCGCCGTCGGCGCGGATGAGCGGGGCTTGATTGCCATCACGGCAGTGCTGATGCTGTTCGTCTTTATCCCCGTGGTGTCTTTAACTCTGTTTTTCGCCTGGCGTTATCGTGAGTCCAACGCCGAGGCGAGGTATTCGCCCAAATGGTCGCATTCGAATCTTCTGGAGGTCTTTCTCTGGGGCGGCCCGATCGTGATCATCGCGATCTTGGGCACGCTGACCTGGATATCCACGCACCGACTGGACCCTTACAATTCGTTGGCGTCCGAGAACCAGGACCCGGTTCAGGTCGAGGCGATCGCCATGGACTGGAAATGGTTGTTCGTCTATCCCCAATACAACGTGGCGGCCGTCAATGAGTTGGCGATGCCGGTCAATACGCCCATCAGTCTTCACTTGACCTCCGATACGGTCATGACAGCGATCATGATCCCGCGCATGGGCAGTCAGATCTATGCCATGTCGGGCATGCGTACCCAGTTGCATCTCTTGCCGACGCAGACGGGCGACTTCATGGGCAAGAATTATCAGTATAACGGCCGCGGTTTCGCGTCTGAGAGATTTCATGCCCGGTCCATGACGGACGAGCAGTTCAAGAGCTGGATCAAGAAAGCGAAAGCCTCCGGGCAACGGCTCGACGAGGCGCGCTATGCAGAACTGACGAAACCAAGCCAGCCCGAAGGCGTGACTTATTTTTCGCCGGTCAAACCGCATCTGTTGAATTACGTCATAAAGCAATATCACACGGGCTCACCGCGCAACCGAATAACCAGGACCGCCGAGCGCTAGCGCGTCTCGACGCCCACGGCAGCCGGCGCGATTACTGGTTCAGCGGAGTTAGAAATGCTTGGAAGACTCTCTCTAGACGCCATTCCCTACGACAATGGCATCATCATGTTCGCGGTCGCCCTGATGGCGATCGTCGGTGTGGTGGCGGTGGGTTCCACGACCTATCTCGGTAAGTGGGGCTATCTCTACAAGGAATGGCTGACCAGTGTCGATCACAAGAAGATCGGCATCATGTACATCATCCTCGCCTTCGTCTTTCTGCTGCGCGGCTTTGTCGATGCGTTGATGATGCGGGCCCAGCAGGCCACCGCCGGGCCGGGGCATAGCGGCTACCTGCCGCCCGAGCACTTCGCCGAGCTGTTCACCGGCCACGGCACGATGATGATTCTGTTCGTGGCGATGCCGCTGATCATCGGCATCATCAATATCGCCGTGCCGCCCCAGATCGGCGCCCGCGACGTGGCCTTCCCCTTCATGAACTCGATCAGCCTATGGCTGACCTATGCCGGCGGTCTGTTGATCATGGCATCGCTGGCGGTCGGCCAGTTCTCCACCGCCGGCTGGACGGGTTATGCTCCGTTCTCCGAGTATCCGGCCAATCCGTCGACCGGGGTGGACTACTGGATCTGGGCATTGCAGATATCCGGCATCGGCACAACGCTCACGGGGATCAATTTCCTTGTCACCATTCTGCGTGAGCGGGCGCCCGGCATGACGCTGATGCGCATGCCTATTTTCACTTGGACCGCTCTGATCACGATGATCATGGTCGTGCTGGCATTCCCGGCGCTGACGGTGGCGCTGGGCATGCTGACTCTGGACCGCCTGTTCGACTTCCATTTCTTCACGGGGGGTATGGGCGGCAACCAGATGATGTATATCAACATGTTCTGGATCTGGGGCCACCCCGAAGTCTATATCGTGATCCTGCCCGCCTTCGGCGTGTTTTCCGAGGTCACGGCCACCTTCTGTAACAAGCGTCTGTTCGGGTACCGAACCATGGTTTACGCGACCATGGTGATCGCCCTCCTGTCATTCACGGTCTGGGTGCACCACTTCTTCACCATGGGCCAGGGCCCGTTGCGCAACACCGTGTTCGCGATCTCGACCATGGTCATCGGTATTCCCACCGGGGTGAAGATATACAACTGGATGGCGACCATGTTCCGCGGCCGGATCGAGTTCAAGCAGCCGATGCTGTGGACGCTGGGCTTCATCCTCCTGTTCACCGTCGGCGGCATGACCGGCGTCATGCTGGCGATCCCGGGCATCGATTATAAGGTGCACAATAGCGAGTTCCTGGTCGCCCATTTTCATAACGTGCTGATCCCGGGAACTATCTTCGGCATGTTTGCCGGTTATACCTACTGGTTCCCGAAAGCGTTTGGCTTTCGTCTCGACGAGCAGTGGGGTAGGCGCGCATTCTGGGGCTGGACGATCGGTTTCACGGTTGCGTTCATGCCGCTTTATGTGCTAGGCGCGATGGGCATGCCGCGGCGTATGGTCAGCTATTCGAATCCAGCATGGACGCCTTGGCTCTGGGTCGCCGCCTTCGGCGCGCTGATCGTACTCTACGGCATTGCCTGCCAGGTCGTGCAGTTGCTGGTCAGCATCAAGAACCGCGATCGCCTGGCCGATTTGACCGGCGACCCCTGGGGTGGCCGTACGCTCGAATGGGCGATGTCGTCGCCGCCGGCGGAGTACAACTTCGCCGTCATTCCGACGGTTCACGGCATCGATGCCTTCATGGAAATGAAGGAGCAGGGCACGGCTTATCAGCAGCCGGCCGAATACAGTGATATTCATATGCCGAAGAGCACGCCGGCCGGTCTGGTTATCGGCGCGGGCGCCTTCGTATTCGGCTTCGGCGTGATCTGGTGGATCTGGTGGCTTGCCATTCTGGGCGGCCTGACCATGTTGGCATCGGTGATCTGGCGAGCCTGCACGGACGACGTCGAATTCACGATTCCGGCTGCCGAGGTCAAGCGAGTCGAGGACGAACGTTTCCGCAAGCTGGCGCTGGCCGGTCAGCGCGGCGATGTCATCGACACCGGTTCGCGCGGGCGCATGCCTTTCGGCGGCGATATGACCGGTCTGCATCCCGGTTAGCGTCCGGTAGCGCTGAGTATCGCAGTCTGTCTTGAATTCAAACTGGATTGGTAATGGCAACTACTGACGCGTCAATGCATGACGAAATTCAGGCCGAGGCGAGCCAGGGGACGGTCGTCAACTTCGGGTTCTGGATTTACCTGATGAGCGACGTCATCATTTTCTCGATGTTGTTCGCCGGCTTCGTGGTTTTGTCGACGAGCTATGCAGGAGGCCCCACCGGTCGGGAGTTGTTCGAGCTGCCGGGCGTGTTCCTGGAGACGCTGGCACTTTTGTTCAGCAGCCTGACCTATGGTCTGGTCATGATCTCGCTGCGTCAGGGCAACAAGAGGCGGGTGCAGGGCTGGCTGCTCGTCACCTTTTTGCTGGGCGCCTGCTTTATCGGCCTGGAACTGCATGAGTTTCTGAGTCTGGCGCTCGAAGGTCACGGGCCGCAGCGTAGCGGCTTTTTGTCGGCGTTCTTCACGTTGGTCGGCACCCACGGCACGCACGTCACGTTCGGGCTGCTCTGGATCCTGGTGATGGTCGGCCAGGTCGCGTACAAGGGCCTGACCCCGGCCGTGGCGTCACGGTTGACGCGCTTGAGCCTGTTTTGGCATTTCCTGGATATCGTGTGGATTGCGGTATTCTCAACGGTCTATCTCGGAGGCATGTACCGATGAGCCATTCGCCGTCTCCTGACGCCAAGGGCGGTAGTGAAGCTACCCTGGGTACTTACAGCGTAGGCTTTATTCTCGCCATCGTATTGACGGTCATTCCGTTTGCCATCGTTGGCTTTGGGTGGCTGCCGCGTACTGGTGCGCTGATCGCGGTCGGCGTCGCCGCCGTGATTCAGATCCTGGTGCATCTTTATTTTTTCCTGCATCTGGATGTATCCCGGGAGCACCGTGCGAACGCGATGACCGGCGTTTTTACGGCGTTGATCATGGCCATCCTGGTTGGTGGGACCATGTGGCTGTTTTACAATCTCCACTATCGCACCATGATCATGGGCGGTTAACAGGCGCGCTCGGATACCGGACGGCTTGGCCGCGCCATCGTTTTAAAGCGAATGGCGCGGGATTTCCGATCCCCGCTGGCATCGATGGATTCGTTCGCATGACGCCGCGCTAGCCGGCCGAGTTCCGGTTTTGATTTGAATGAGGCGCGGGGCTATAGTCTTTTGCGCTTTAGCGAACAGTCGTAACCGTTTTCTGGCAAAAGAACACAGCCTGAACATCCGCTGGAAAGCTGATTTGACGCTTATTCAATCTGCGTAAATCTGCGTTCATCTGTGGATAAATAACTTTAAAAAGGTGGGAATTGTTCTAACCGGCCACCGACCGTGGTGTTGCTACGCTCGCCTCATGGGCTGAAATCGGATCGGTATTGTGCTCCGGCTGGTCCGCCGGCGGCAATTAGAGCGCGGCGGTTTGGCTGGGCATGGGGCGGCCAGCCGGCTGGCTACGGGTCATACGATATCGCGCAGCGCCGGATAAAGCCGGGTAAAGTGCTCGTAGCGCGGTGCGTATTCCGCCACCAGCTCCGCGTCGGGCGACTCGAAGTGTTCGGGCGCCGACACCATGGCGGCGACCGCTGCGTCCACATTGGCATGCACCCCCGCGCCGACAGCGGCCAGCACCGTGGCGCCGTAGGCCGGGCCTTCCTGGTCTTGCTGGACCGCCACCGGCTTGTTGAGCACGGCCGCTAGGATGCCGCGCCAGACATCGCTGTGTGCGCCGCCGCCGCCCAGAATGAGCCGGTCCGGAGTCACGCCTTGAGCCTCGATGCGCACCAGCGAGTCGCGCAGCGAGAACGCCACGCCTTCGAGAATGGCGCGCACCATATGTCGCCGGTCATGCGACAGCGACAGCCCGATCCACGCGCCGCGGGCGTTTGGGTCCATGTGCGGTGTGCGCTCGCCGGCCAGATAGGGCAGAAAATACAGATCGTCGGCGCCGGGCGCGACGGTGGCGGCTTCTTCGGCGAGCAGGCCGTGCAGGTTGCGACCCAGGCGCTGCGCCACCGCGGCCTCGTCGCTGGCGATATGGTCGGCGAACCACTGCAGGCTGCCGCCCGAGGCCAGCGATACACCCATCAAGTGATAGGCGCCGGGCACGGCATGACAAAAACAGTGTAGTTCGCCGCTGGTGTCCGGCGTCGCCGATTCACTGTGCGCGAAGACCACGCCCGAGGTGCCCACCGACACGAAGGCGACCCCGGTTTTGACGATGCCGCCACCGACCGCCGCGGCGGCGTTGTCGCCGGCGCCGGCGACAATGGGCGTACCCGCCGGCAATCCGGTATCGCCGGCACCGGCTTCGGATACCTCGGCGGTGACCTGCGGGCTTTCGAAAACCTGCGGCAGCCACGCGCGCGAAATATCGAGCGCGGCCAGCACGTCGTCGGACCAGTCGCGCGCCTGGAGATCCAGGAGCAGCGTGCCGGCGGCGTCGGAGACGTCGGTTGCGAAAGCGCCGGACAGCCGGTAGCGGATGTAGTCTTTGGGTAGCAGAACGTGCGCCAGTCGGGCGTAATGCTCGGGCTCGTTATCGCGCAGCCACAGGATCTTGGGCGCCTGGAAGCCGGTCAGCGCCGGATTGCCGGTGATGCGCCGCAATCGCTCGCTGCCGACCTCTTGCTCGATTGTCTCGCAGGCCGCGCCGGTGCGCTGATCGTTCCAGAGAATGGCCGGGCGGATGACCGTGCCCGCGGCGTCGAGAAAAACCGCGCCGTGCATCTGACCGGTCAGGCCGATCGCCGCGATCGGCGCTTCGGCGTCGGCGACGAGCCGGCGCAACACGTCTTCGGCCGCGGCCCACCAAGCCTCCGGATCCTGTTCGGTCCAGCCCGGACGCGGTACGAGCAGCGGATAGTCGCCCGAGGCGCGGGCGATGACCCGGCCGGCGTCGTCGACCAGCACGCCCTTGGTGCTGCTGGTGCCGATATCCAGACCAATGAAAAGTTTGCGCGCGTCGTCGACCATCGGGGCATTCTCCTCGTGCACGGATTTGCATTACCTTGTCGTGTTTTGGCACGGGCGATAATGGCGTTATCCTAAAAGTCCGGGCCCAAACCGGGTATGCTGGCCGAAACCATACACTAGGTGCACGCGCTTCGTGCACCGATCGGCTTGAGAAATCAGCAAAGGATCCACCATGAAATTCTTCGTCGATACCGCCAACGTGGACGAAATCCGCGAGCTTGCCGATATGGGCATGCTCGACGGCGTGACCACCAACCCCAGCCTGATCAACAAGGCCGGCAAGGACTTTATCGAGACCGTCACCCAGATCTGCAAGATCATCGACGGCCCGGTGAGCGCGGAAGTGGCCGCCACGGATTACGAAACCATGATGAAAGAAGGCGAGAAGCTCGCCACCATCGCGGACAACGTCTGCGTGAAGGTGCCGCTGACGCCGGCCGGCCTGAAGGTCGGCAAGAATCTGGTCGACAACGGTCAGGAAATCAACGTTACGCTCTGCTTCTCGGCCGCGCAGGCGATGCTGGCCGCCAAGATCGGCGCGACCTATGTCTCGCCGTTCATCGGCCGCCTGGATGACATCGGCCAGGAAGGCATGCAGCTGATCCGCGACATCAACACGATTTTCACGGGCTACGACCAGATCCAGACCCAGGTGCTCGCGGCTTCGGTGCGCGGGGCGCAGCACGTGGTGCAGGCCGCGCTGGCCGGCGCCGACGTGGTGACGGTGCCGCCGGCGGTGCTGCATCAGATGTTCAAGCACCCGCTGACCGACAACGGTCTCGAGAAGTTCGTCTCAGACTGGAAGGCGACCGGGCAGTCGATTTTGTAGACTACGCCGCCTGTTCCTCCACCGCATTCGAACATGACCGATATCGTGACCTTCGGCGAGGTGCTCGCCGAATTCATGGCCGCCCGGATGAACCAGAACCTCGGCGAAGCCGGGCAGTTCGCCGGGCCTTATCCGGGAGGCGCGCCGGCCATCTTTATCGATCAAGCGGCCAAGCTCGATTCGACGGCGGCACTGGTCAGCGCGGTGGGGGATGACGACTTCGGGCGCATGCTGGTCGCCCGGCTGGCGGCCGACGGCGTCGATGTGTCGTCGATCGCCACCTTGCCCGATCAGACTACCGCGAGCGCGTTCGTCACCTATTACGACGACGGCTCGCGGGATTTCATCTTCAATATCGCCAACGGCGCCTGCGCCCATATTACCGAGGCTCAGTTCGCGCCGGTGCTGAGCGGCTGCAAGCTGTTCCACGTCGCCGGCACGGCATTGTTTTCCGAACATATGATCGAACTCGCCCGGGCGGCGATCAAGCGCGTCAAGGCCGGTGGCGGTCTGATCTCGTTCGACCCGAACGTGCGCAAGGAAATGCTCGATAGAGCCGGCGTGCGCGAAGCGCTGACGGGGTTGTTGTCATCCACCGACATATTGCTGCCGAGCGACGATGAGCTCAACGTGCTGGTCGAGCGCGAGGCCGAAGCCGAGGCGGTGGCGCGCGCTTTCGAACTCGGCGTGAGCGAAATCGTGCTCAAGCGCGGCGGCGACGGCTGTCGCTACTTTGACCGCCACGGCAGCCGCGAGATGGCCGGTTTCACGGTGAACGAGGTCGATCCCACCGGAGCCGGCGATTCGTTCGGCGCCACCTTCTGCACCCTGCGCAGCCAGGGCATGGCCGCCGCCGACGCGCTGCTCTATGCCAATGCCGCCGGGGCCAGCGCGGTTTCCCGCCAGGGCGCCATGGAAGGCACCTCCACCCGCGAGCAACTCGACGCCTTCATCGCCCAGCACGCTTAAAGCGATCGGAGTCGGCGGCCTGTCGTTCCATCCTCCGCGGCCAATTTCGTCAACGCAAGCGGCCGATTCGCTCAGGGCTCTCGCGCAGTGCTTCTGCTTTGGTCGTAAGAGTCGGTATAAGGGCCCTTTGGCTCACGTCAGCAGGTCAAAATTAACTATTTGTTGTTAAACAATAATTTTTTAATGACCGGAAAATGACTGGCCACGATCTCCCAGCCGGGTCGATCAAGACGGTCCGGTGATAGGCTCCTGGCGCCGCAGGGGCGAGCGACCCACCCATCCGATTAAAGGCGTATAGCCAAGCTTTGAATTAGTTTTCATACTAAGAAAAATATTTCAGGATGCCGTTGATTCGGCGCGTCGATGGGCTCGCTTATCAGCCCGTTTGTCTAACGAAGAAAAGAGGAGATCTTCCGTTATGAAAATCAGATACGCGATTGCGGGCATCGTGCTCGGGGCTGGCGGTATTACCGCCGCTCAGGCGGCGACCCAGCTTACGATCGCTACCGTGAACAATCCGCAAATGGTAGCGATGCAAAAGCTTTCTTCGGTTTTTGAGAAGAAATATCCCGATATCGAACTCAACTGGAACGTCATGCCAGAGAATGAGTTGCGGCAAAAAGTGACCGTCGATATCGCCACGAACGCCGGCTCCTACGACGTGGTGACGCTGGGCGCTCTGGAGGCGCCGCTCTGGGCCAAGAACGGATGGATCAAACCGTTCGATAGTCTTCCCAAGTCGTATGACGTCGAGGACGTCATCAAGCCCGTGCGCAAGGCGCTTTCTTATAAGGGTGAACTCTACGCATTGCCGTTCTATGCGGAATCGTCCTTCACCTATTACCGGAAAGACCTGTTCAAGAAAGCCGGCATCGAGATGCCCGAGCATCCGACCTGGAAGCAGATCAGTTCGTACGCCAAGAAGCTCGACGACCCCAGCAACGCGGTCAACGGCATCTGCCTGCGAGGCATGCCCGGCTGGGGTGAAAACATGGCCTTGTTCGACACCATGGTGAACACCTTTGGCGGTCGCTGGTTCGACATGGAGTGGAAGCCGAAGCTCACCTCCGAGGGCTGGCATAACGCACTGAGCACGTATCTCAATTTGTTGAACAACTATGGCCCGAGCGGTTCGACGTCGAACGGTTTTGTAGAGGTCGAGAATCTGTTCGCGAACGGCCACTGTGCCATGTGGGTGGACGCCACGTCCGGTGCCGGCTACATATCCGATCCGAGTACTTCCAAGGTTGCCGAGGACGTAGGCTTTGTTTGGGCGCCGGTCGCCAAGACCAAGCACGGCTCCCATTGGCTCTGGAGCTGGGCGCTTGCGATTCCGAAGAGTACCCGCAACACGGATGCCGCACGCAAGTTCATCGAATGGGCGACTTCCAAGGAGTATATCGAGCTCGTAGGCAAGAAAAACGGATGGGTGACCGTGCCGCCCGGCACCCGTTATTCCACCTATAAGAATCCGCACTACAAGAAGGCGGCCGGGGCCTACGCCGACCTGACCATGAAGGCGATCAACCAGGCCGACCCGAACAACCCGACAGCAAAGCCGGTTCCGTATACAGGCGTTCAGTTTGTCGCCATTCCCCAGTTCCAGGCGCTCGGAACGAGTGTCGGCCAGAACGTGGCCGCCGCACTCGCCGGCCGTATGTCCGTGGACGAGGCTCTGGAGAAGTCCCAGCAATCGGTCAAGGCCACAATGGCACAGTCCGGTTACTACGACGATTAAGCGTCCTGGGATAAGGCAACAATGGGGTGCCTTGATATGGCGGCGGGCCGGATACGGCCCGCTGCCGTTTCATGGCTTCGGGCATTGTGCCTTCTTTGGCTGTCGGTATCGATATGAGGGACGTCATGGGCGTCCGGGTTCTTGAACTTAAGCGCTAGAACCGTCATCGGATTGGTAAAACTGAAGGGGTTTGACAGGCTTATGGCCACGGGACCAAAAAGATCGACCGGAAAAATAAAACAGCGGCAACTCGGAAAAGCCAGCCCGGGCATGATTTCGTTCCTGCTGATCGGCCCGGCGGTTATCTATCTGTTTGTATGGATGCTCGTGCCGTTGGCAATGACCATCTATTACTCGTTCCGCAACTACAATTTGATCCGGCCGACCTTCACGGGCTGGGCCGGTTTCGCCAACTATGCCCACGTTCTGGCCGACCCTGACTTTCTGGCCGCGTTCATCAATACGCTCGTGCTGGTTGCCGCGTCATTGGTGCTGACTATTGTGCTCGGTTTGTTTTTTGCCGTGCTCTACAACAATGAACACGTTTTCGGCCGGAACATCCTCCGCACTTTCGCGGCTTCACCGTTTTTCATCATGCCGGTCGTAACGGGGTTGATCTGGAGCAACCTGATGATGAACCCCTCCTTCGGGCTGCTCGCCGCCCTGTGGCGAGGGCTCGGTTTGGTTCCGATCGATTTTCTTGCCCATTTTCCGATGCCGTCTCTTGTCGGGATCGTGACCTGGCAGTGGACCCCTTTCGCGATGCTGGTGTTGCTGGCCAGCCTTTCAGGCGTACCGGAGGATCTAAAGGAGGCGGCGGGCCTGGACGGCGCGGGCGCCTGGAAGACATTCAGGCATATCGTTCTGCCTCAGCTGGCTAGGCCGCTCTACGCGGTCGTCATGCTGGAGAGCATCTTTTTCCTGGTGATTTTCGGCCAGATCTACGTGACCACCTCGGGCGGCCCGGGTACCGCTACGACCAATCTTCCCTACTACATCTATCTGCAGGCCTTCTCGGCGTACGACATCGGCGCTGCTTCGGCGGGCGCCATATTTGCCGTGATTCTCGCCAACATCGTCGCGATCTTCCTGGTGCGGATGATCTACACGAATATTCAAGAGGAGGCGTGACATGAATAAGATGTCGTGGCCCGGCAAGATCGGTGTGAACCTGCTGGCCTGGCTGGTCAGCGTTCTGATGTTCTTTCCGATTTTCTGGCTTATCCTGAGTTCGTTTAAGACCAATGCGCTGGCGGCGGCCAGGGAGCCGGCGTTTATCTTTTCGCCGACTTTGGCGAGTTATGTCAACGCGCTGATCCAAAGCAACTACTGGCATTACGCTCTGAATTCGGTGTACACCGCCGTCGGTTCGACTTTATTTTGTGTTGTGCTGGGCGTACCGGCAGCTTATTCAATGGCGTTCCGGCGATCCAAGCGTACCGACTTCACGCTGCTGTGGATGCTTTCCACCAAGATGTTGCCGGCGGTCGGTATCCTGGTGCCGATTTATATCGTGTACAAGAACCTGCATCTACTCGATAGCGCGCTGGGTCTGACATTCATTTATACGGCGATGAATCTGCCGATCGTGGTATGGCTGCTGTATACCTACTTCAAGGACGTGCCCGGCGAGATTCTGGAGGCGGCCGAAATAGATGGCGCGTCGCTGTTGGACAATATCGTTCGGATCGTTATGCCGCTTGCCCTGCCGGGCATTGTATCGACGGGTCTGCTGGCCATCGTTCTGGCATGGAACGAAGCGTTCTGGGCGATCAACTTAACCAGTATTCATGGCTCGACGCTTTCGGTCTTTGTTTCGGGATTCAAGAGCGCTCGTGGGCAGTTCTGGGCGAACATGTCGGCCGCGTCGACCTTGTCGGTCTTGCCGATTCTGATTGCAGGATGGTTCACTCAGCGGCAATTGGTTCGCGGCCTGACGTTTGGCGCGGTCAAGTAATCCACAGACAGTCATCCGCAAATTAAACGCTAACGAAAGACAAGAAGACGATTAACCGCAGATAAGCAGGAAGACAATTAACCGCAGATCAACGCAGATTCACGCAGATCGAATACAGGCAGAAAGCATATCCACAGATTGCACCGATTTCTCAGATTTGAAGAACAAGAGGTTTGCGATTCGATTCGGGTGCCTCCGGCTCGGGCTTGCGCCGGCCGTGATGGAAGCGACGTCTCCAATTCGGCAGTCCGCTCCACGCCCAATCTGTGTACATCGGTGAAATCTGTGGATGACAAGTCTGTATTGATCTGCGGACTGAAAGAATTTCAGAGGAAAGACCCATGGCAGTGGTAGAACTCAACCAAGTCGGCAAGCGCTATCCGGGCGCCGAAGAACTCGCGGTCCAAAACTTCAACCTGATCACCGAAGACGGCGAATTCGTGGTCCTGGTCGGCCCGTCGGGCTGCGGCAAGACCACCACCATGCGCATGATCGCCGGCCTG
>NZ_DASSKM010000135.1:0-70930 GCF_035690525.1 Salinisphaera sp. | reverse complement strand
CCGCCAGATCGAGATCGGCGTCGCCCAGCACGATCGCCGGCGCCTTGCCGCCGAGTTCGAGATTGACCTTGGTGATGTTGTCGGCGGCGTTGTGCATGATCGCCGAGCCGGTCGCCACGCTACCGGTGAAGCTGATCAGATCGACGCCGCGGTGCGCGGTCAGCGCGCTGCCGGTGGTGGCGCCGCCGCCGGAAACGACGTTGAACACGCCTTTCGGCAGATCGATAGTATCGAGCAGCTTCGTGAACTCGAAGCAATTGTTCGGTGTTTCCTCGCTCGGCTTGATCACGATGGTATTGCCAGTCACCAGCGCCGGCGCCATCTTGCGGGCGATCAGAAAGAACGGAAAATTCCACGGCAGAATGCCGGCGACCACGCCAAGCGGCTTGCGGAACAGGAACATATGCTCGCCGGGCCGGTCGCTTTCGATGATCTCGCCCTCGATCCGGCGCGCCCACTGGCCCATATAATCCAGATATTCGGCGGTGAAATTCACCTCGACCTCGGCCAGGCCGGCCACCTTGCCCTGCTCGGCCACGATGATCGCCGCCAGTTGATCGACGTTGGCGCGGAGTTTGTCGGCCAGCTTGTGCAGATAGCCCGCGCGCTCGATCGCCGGCCGGGCGGCCCAGGCTTTCTGCGCCCCGCGGGCGGCTTCCACCGCGCGCTGCACGTCGTTGGCGTCGGATTCGGGCACGCGCGAAAGCAGCGCCCCGGTCGCGGGATTGTGATTGTCGCGGGTCTCGCCGGACGCCGAGGGCGCAAACGCGCCGCCGATATAGTTTTCGTAGTTCGTCACGTCGCTCATTTGTCTCTCCTCGCTGGGGTGAGCGCGGGGCCGACGCCCCGCTTCGGATCAATAGGTGCCGCGCTCGGCGGACGTTGTGCCGCCGCGATGACGGGCGGCATTGGCCTCGGCGGCGGTCTTGAGTAGGGCCACGTCGAGCCCGGTGGCGATGAAATCGAAGCCCGCCTCGCGATAACGGTTGGTATCGGCTTCGGCCGGCGCGAGAATGCCGGCGGCCTTACCGGCCGCCTTGGTCACTTCCAGCACCCGCGAAATCGCGGCCTGCACATCCGCGTGCCCCGGATCACCGACATGGCCCATATTGGTCGACAGATCGGACGGGCCGACAAATACCGCGTCGACACCGTCCGTATTCGCGATCGCGCGGGCGTTGTCCACGCCGGTCTTGGACTCCACCTGCGTGATCAAACACAGCGACTCGGCCGCGCGCGTGGCGTAATCGGCCACCGAGCCCCAGCGATCCGCGCGGATCACGCCGGCGCCCATGCCGCGAATGCCCGCCGGCGCATAGCGCATCGCGGCGACCAACGCCTCGGCCTGCGCGCCGGTTTCGACCATCGGCACCATTAGCGTCTGGGCGCCGATATCCAATAGCTGCTTGATCAGCGCCGGATCGTGATTGACCGCGCGCACGATCGATGCCGCCGGATAGTTTTCGGTCGCACGCAACTGCTCGAGGATGGTCACGACCGTGTTCGGCGCATGCTCGCCGTCGATCAGCAGCCAGTCGAAACCGGCGGTGGCGACGATCTCGGCGGTGTAGGCATTGGCCAGACCGAGCCAGCAGCCGTACAGCGGCGCCTGTTTCGCGGCGAGTTCGGACTTGAATGCGTTGGCGGGAAGTTCCATAACGAGTTGCCTGTAACGTGACGTGGACTACTGCAGATTGACGTATAGCCCGCCGTCGACCAATAACGCCGCCCCCGTCACATATTTGGCCAAGTCCGAGGCCAGGAACACGGCCGGCCCGCCCATATCGTCGGGCGCGCCGAGCCGGCCGAGCGGTGTACGCGAAACCATGTAGTCGCGTTTGGCCGGATCGGACAGATCCTCGCGGTTGATATCGGTCTCGATCGTGCCCGGCAGCAGCGCGTTGCAGCGGATGCCGTACGGGCCGAGCGCGATCGCGGTGGATTGCATCAACGAGGCCACGCCGGCCTTGGTCGGGGTGTAGTGGGTCTGCATGCCGCCGCCGACCAATGCCGAAATGGAGCTGACGGCCACGATTGACCCGCCGCCGCCCTGCTCGACCATCTGATTGGCCGCCGCCTGCACGGCGAAGAAGGCGCCGTTCAAGTTCACGTCCACGGTCTTGAGATAAGTCTCGCGCGGCATATCCAGAAACGAATGAAACGGACAAATACCGGCGTTGTTGACGAACACGTCCAGCCGGCCGAAGGCGTTGACCGCGGTTTCGACCAGCACGTCGCCGGTCTCCGGTTTTTCCGCGGATGCCGCGGCCCAAGCGGATTTCACGCCGTACGCCTCGATCTCGGCGGCCGTCGCCGCCAGCGTTTCGCGCTCGGCGGCCGTGTCCTCGGCGCTGATCGCAACGTTCGCGCCGTGCGCCGCGCAGGCCAACGCGATGGCCCGGCCGATGCCGCGCGAACCGCCGGTCACCATGACATTCTTGTGTTCGAGCAGCATCAAATCTTCTCCTGGCTATGAATGCGATACACCCGGCGCGCGTTGTCGGCGAACAGCGCCTGTTTTTCAGCGGCGCTGGCGTCGGCGACCACGTCCGCATAGGCGCGCCAGATATCGCCGTAGCGCGCGTACAGGCTGTCCACCGGAAAGTTGGAGGCGAACAGACAACGCCCGACGCCGAAGGCATCGATCGCCTCGAGAATCAGCGGGCGAATGCTATCGACGGTCCAGCGATGATCCAGCATGCCGAAGCCGGAGAGCTTTATCGCGACGTTGTCGCGCGCGGCCAGCGCACGCAGCCCGTCGCGCCATTCGCGCCAGCCCGCCACGCCGTGGCGATCGACATACATGCCCGCGTGATTGAGCACCAAGCTCGTCTGCGGATGCTCGGCGGCCAGCGCGGCCGCCTGTTTCATCTGCGACGGATAGATTTGTAGATCGAACGACAGGCCGAGCGCGCAGAGCCGGGCGAAATTAGACCGCCAGACCGGTTCCGCCATGTAATGCCGGCCGACATAGTCGAACAAGGGATCGGCGTGCACATTCAGGATCTGGCGTACACCGCGAACGCGTGGCGTCATGGCCATCTGGGCTTCCAGGGTCTCGACGGCATCGGATCGCGACAGATCCGCGCCGACCACCAGAACCGACGGCAGCACGGGCGAAGCCGTTTCATCGATCTGGTCGACCAGCCAGCGGGTTTCAGCCCGTGGGTCCACGGCATCGGCCTCTATATGCACGGCCCCGGCCAGCGCCAGCCGGCCCGCGTCGGCCCGCAGCTCGGCCGGCCCGTAGTCATGCGCCATCGGGCTGTAATCGCCCAAAAGATTGGGTTCCGGGTGTTCCAGCCACGGCTGATTACCCTGCCCGATCTCCCAAAAATGCACATGCGCGTCGACGATTTCCATGCCGGCTTCCCCTCCCTCAGGCGGCGCCGTCGCGGCGCCGGCGGTACTCGTCGATCCGGCCGAGGTAAAGCTGCATTTCGAAGGCGCGAGCGATCATTAGTGTGTATAAGGCCGGGCGAGATCGGCGTTTGCGGCGATCGTCACCCCGAAACCCGGCTTATCCAGCGTGGACGCCTTGATGCGCCCGTTCTCCGGCACCGGCTCGCCTTCCAGCAACGGCGTGAACATGGGCACGACCTCATCGGCGTCCGGCGCCATCATCAGAAATTCCGAGAACGGGCTGTTATGCCGTGTGATCACGAAGTGATAGCTGTAGACCGACGAGCCGTGCGGAATGACCAGTTTCCGATGGGCGTCGGCCAGCGCCGAGATTTTGATCAGCTCGGTCACGCCGCCGCACCAGCCGACATCCGGCTGGATCACGTCGCAGCAGTCCATTTCCAGCAGCATGCGAAAGCCCCAGCGCGTGGCCTCGTGCTCGCCAGTGTTGACCCACATCCCGGCCGGCACGTTGGCCCGCAATTCGGCGTAGCCCCAGTAATCGTCCGGAACCAATGCCTCCTCGATCCATTTCAGACCGTACTCGGCCGCCCCAAACGCCAGCCGCGTGGCATATTCAACGTTCAGGCTCATCCAGCAATCGAACATTAGCCAAAAGTCGTCGCCAACCCGGGCCCGCATGTCGGCGAGCTGCTCGAGATTGGCCGCAAGCCCTGCGTCGAATTCCGCCGGGCCGTGCTTGAGCGGCAGCTTGCCGCCGATGAAGCCCATGTCCTTGGCCAGGTCCGGTCGCGCGCCGGTGGCATAAAAAATAAGCTCATCGCGCACGGGCCCGCCGAGCATGGCGTGCACCGGTTCGCTGCGTACCTTGCCCAGCAAATCCCAGAGCGCCAGATCGACGCCGGAGATGGTGTTCAGCACGATGCCCTTGCGCCCATAGAACAGCGTGGCGTTGAACATCTGATCCCACATCTTTTCGATGTCGGTGACTTTTTGGCCCTCAATGAAGCGGGCCAGATGCTTTTCGACGATAAAGGCGCCCGGCTCGCCGGCCGTGGTCACGCCGAAACCGACCGTGCCGTCCGAGGCTTCCACTTCGACCACCAGCGTACCCAGCACGTTGAGCCCGAAGTTGCGGCGCTTGGCGCGGTACTCGGGATACTTGCTCATCGGCGTGGCGATCTGACTGTCGATCCAGTGGCCTTCGCCCTGATCGTGGTAATCGGCCCCGCCGCCGCGCACCGTATAGGCCCGAATCTGCTTGATCGTCGGCATCGCCATCGTGAAACGCTCCTGTATACGCCGGTCGTATCGTTACGAATACTGGGATAACAGGCGGGCACGAGCGGCGACCAATACCGCGAACGGGGCATGCAATACGCTATGGTTATCAAACATCGGCAAACCAGAGCTGACGGGCTTTCCGAGGAACCACGGTTTCGTTTCTACCCCTCCATCTGCGACCAATGTCGGAGGCGCGAGGTGCGCGATAGCATTAGGGTATTGCCATGCTCCGCCCCACGGCCCGGTCGACATCATGGCCCTGGTTTCCCACACCACCCTGCTCAATCGGCTGCGATACAAGCACCTGCTGCTGATCCGCCTGCTCGACGAGCGGCGCAACATGCATCGCGTGGCCGAAGCGATGAACATTTCGCAGCCCGCGGCGACCCGCATGCTGCGCGAGATCGAGACCACCTTCGACAGCCAGCTGTTCACCCGCGACGCCAAGGGCGTGACGCCGACCCGTCTCGGCGTGGTGCTGGTGGCCTTCGCGCACAATGCGCTTACGCGTCTGGACCGCTGTGCCGAGGAGTTGCAACGTTTTCGCACCGGCGACGGCGGCGAACTGGCCATCGGCGCCATCATGGGCGCCGCTCCCGATCTGGTCGCACGCGCGGTGATCGAAATGAAGCAGGACCGGCCACTGCTGCGCATCCGCCTGATGGGCGAGACCAGCGATCAGCTGCTCGACCTGCTCTCGCGCAGCCAGATCGATATGGCCATCGCCCGCTTTTCCTCCGCGCTCCAGCACAACGAATTCGATTTCGAGCCGCTGGGCAACGAGCGCATGATCGCCGTGGTGCGGCGCGGGCATGCGCTGGTTAAGCACCCCGCACCGGTCCTCGCCGATCTACTCGAGGACTGGCCTTGGCTGCTTCAGCCGGTGGAGACGCCGGCCCGCCAGGCACTGGAAAAAGAACTCGAGCAGCGCGGCCTGGTTTCGCCGCGCGACGTGGTCGAATGCGGCTCGATCTTCGCCGCGCTGCAACTGGTCAAGCGCAGCGACGCGATCCTCGTGATGGCCGAATCGGTGGTACAGGATTATCTCGATTTCGGCGTGCTGACCCCGCTGCCGGTCGCGCTCGGCCAGGCGCTCGCCCCGTTCGGCATCCTGACCCGGCGCGGCGAACGTCCGAGCGAGGCCGGGCACCGATTCGCCGCCCTGGTCCGCCGGCATGCCGCGTCGCAGGCGCCGGCCGCGACAGCATAGCAACACTGGGTCGGGCCGCGATTCCGCGTTAAACTCGCGCGCCTTGGTTTCATTACCCTTGTAGCGGAGCGAGCATGGCCGACATACAGCAGATCATCGAAGACGCCTTCGACCACCGCGACCGGCTCTCGCCTTCCTCGGCGGACAAGTCGATCGTCGACGCCGTCGAATCCGCCCTGGCGATGCTCGACGACGGCTCGGCGCGCGTGGCCGAGCCCGCGGCCGGCGGTTGGCAGGTCAACGAGTGGCTGAAAAAAGCCGTGCTGCTGTCGTTCCGACTGCGCGACAACACGGCGATCGACGGCGGCCACACCCGGTATTTCGACAAGGTGCCCGCCAAGTACGCCGACTACGACGACGCCGCGTTCAACAAGCAAGGCGCGCGTATCGTGCCGCCGGCCATGGTCCGTCGCGGCGCCCATATCGCGCCCAACGCCGTCGTCATGCCTAGCTACGTCAACATCGGCGCCTATGTCGGGGCCGGTTCGATGATCGACACCTGGGCCACGGTCGGCTCCTGCGCCCAAGTCGGCGAGGGTGTGCATCTGTCCGGCGGCGCGGGCTTGGGCGGCGTGCTGGAGCCGTTGCAGGCCGCGCCCACCATCATCGAGGACGGCTGCTTCATCGGCGCCCGCTCCGAGATCGTCGAAGGGGTGCGTATCGGCCGCGGCTCGGTGATCTCGATGGGGGTGTTCATCGGCGCCTCGACCCCGATCTACGACCGCGAAACCGACCAGATCCTGCGCGGCGAGGTGCCGCCCGGCTCGGTGGTGGTGGCCGGCAGCCTGCCGCGCGATAACGGGCGCTACTCGATCAACGCCGCGATCATCGTCAAGAAGGTCGATGAATCCACCCGTGCCAAGGTCGGCGTCAACGAACTGCTGCGTAACGCCGAATGACGACCACGCTCTACGGCATCAAGACCTGCGACACCTGTCGCCGCGCTCGCCGGTGGCTGGAGGATTCCGGTCGTTGATGTCCGAAAGCCCCGCCCTCGATCTCGCCCGCGCCCTGATTCGCCGGCCTTCGGTCACGCCCGAGGACGCCGGCTGCCAGGACCTGATCGCCGAGCGGCTGGCGCGTGCCGGTTTCGCGATCGAAAGACTGCGCTTCGGCCCGGTCGACAACCTCTGGGCCGTCGCCGGCGACTCGGGCCCGCTGCTTTGCCTCGCCGGGCATACCGATGTGGTGCCGGCCGGCCCGGCCGAACAGTGGACCCGCGATCCGTTCGCCGCCGAAATAGCCGACGGCCGGCTGTACGGCCGCGGCGCGGCCGATATGAAATCCAGCGTCGCGGCCTTGGTTGTCGCCGCCGAGCGTTTTCGGACCGCGCATCCCGACCACCCCGGCCGCCTCGCCTTCCTGCTCACCAGCGACGAGGAAGGCCCGGCGGTCGACGGCACCCAAGCCGTGATGAGCTGGCTCGCCGAGCGCGGCGAGCGCATCGACTTCTGTCTGCTGGGCGAACCCTCCAGCACCACACAGCTCGCCGACACGATCAAGAACGGCCGTCGCGGCAGCCTCAATGCCTGTATTCGCGTACGGGGCCGGCAGGGCCACGTCGCCTATCCCCAGCGCGCCGACAATGCGCTGCACCGCCTGATCGGATTGTTGAACGATCTGACCGCCCATCGCTGGGACGACGGCGATGCCTTCTTCCCACCGACGTCGTTCCAAGTGTCCCATCTTCACGCCGGCACCGGCGCGGAAAACATAATCCCGGGCGAAGCCGAGGCGGTGTTCAACTGGCGTTTCTCGCCGCTGCAGAGCGTCGAATCGATTCAATCGGTGGTCCACGACTACTGCGACTGCCACGGCGTCGACGCCGGGGCGATCGAATGGCGCCTGTCGGGCCGGCCCTTCATCACGACGGAGGGCGCGCTGATCGACGCCGCACGGCGCGCGATCCGCCGGCATTGCGGGTACGACACAACGCTTTCGACCGCCGGCGGCACCTCGGATGGCCGTTTCATCGCCCCGACCGGCGCCGAGGTGATCGAACTCGGGCCGCTCAACGCCTCGATCCATCAGCTCGACGAGCATATCGAGGCCGCACATGTGGACCGGCTGGCCGGTATCTATGAAACGTTAATCGGGACGTTGATCGGCGAGCTGCTCATCGACTAGGGCTGTCGAACCGAATCCTATCGCGCGCCGCATCAAGAAATGCATCCATTTCAGGCGGCGGCATCGGCCGCCAGAACAAAAAGCCCTGCACGTAGGGACAGCGCATGGTGTGAAGCATGTCGTACTGCGCCCAGGTTTCGACGCCTTCGGCGACGATATCCAGGCCCAGGGTACGGCCGAGGCTCAGGATGCTTTCCACGATGGCCATCGTGCGCTTATGGGTGAGCATGCGCCAAACGAACGTACGGTCGATCTTGATCGCATCGATCTCGTACTTGTCGATATATTCCAGCGCAGAATAGCCGGTGCCGAAATCGTCCAGCGCCACCTGCACGCCCAAGCCGCGTACCGCCGCCAGTACCTGACCGACGGCTTCCGGATCGGATAGAAACACGCTTTCGGTCATTTCTATTTGCAGGCGGTCGGCCGGGAAGCCGGTCGCCTGAAGAACCTCTTGAAGCTCCGCGACGAAACGGGCGTACTTCAAATCAGTTGCGGAAATGTTGATGTTCAGATGTAAATCGTGCTCGGGAAATTGCTCGCGCCAAACTTGTAACTGCGCGCACGCCTCGGACATGACCCAGCGGCTGATATCACGAATAACGCCAATTTCTTCGGCAACCGGTATGAACACATTCGGCGGCACCGCCCCGCGCTCCGGATGGTGCCAGCGTATTAACGCTTCGGCGCCGTGCAGCTTATTTTCCAGCGGATCGTAAATCGGCTGATAATGTAACGAAAACTCGTTGTGCGCGATCGCTTGTCTGAGATCGTTTTGCAGCGCCAGCGCTTCCATTGCCTGGTCGCGCATCGGGCCGGCGAAAATGGCGTATCGGCCGGTGCCTTCGGCTTTGGCGGCGTACATGGCGACATCGGCGTCGCGCAGCAAGTCCTCGGCATTGGCGTAGTCTTCGGTAATGTTGACGATGCCGATGCTGCTGGACGTAAAAATTGTCTGTTCACCGAGCTTGAACGGCGCCCGCAGCCGATCGGTGATGCGTTCGGCCAATTGCACGGCCGCGCTTTCGTGCGCCTTGCCCTCGACCAGCACTAAGAATTCGTCGCCGCCGAAGCGCGCCAGGGTGTCGCCGGCGCGCAAACAGCTTTCCAGCCGCCGCGCCATTTCCATGAGCAGCAAGTCGCCCGCGCGGTGCCCGAGACCGTCGTTGACCAGCTTGAATCGGTCCATGTCCAGGTAGAGAATCGCGGCTTCCAACGTCTGTTCGGCCCGCAGCCGGCGAAATATCGCGTTGAGCCGGTCCATGACATAAGCGCGGTTATATAACTTCGTTAGGTCGTCGTGGAAAGCCGCATAGGCGAGCTTCTCTTCGTTGCGCTGGCGTTCGAGCAGCTTGGTCTCCAATACCAAATTCTCGGCATGCGCGATACGCGCGCGGCTGGCGATTTCCTCGGCTTGTTTGCGCTCGGTCACGTCACGCTGCACCGATACCCAATGGGTGTACCAGCCGCGCTCGTCGGCGACCGGCACGATGCTCAGCTCGACCCAGAATTCGCGACCGTCCTTGCGCGTGTTCAATAATTCCACTTCGATGGGCGCCCATTTTTTCAGCGCCTTGCGCAGCCGGTCGAGCGACTCACGGTTGGTCTTTTCGGTTTGTAGTATGCGCGGCGTCTTGCCCAGCACTTCGGCCTCGGCATAGCCGGTGGTGCGGGTAAAGGCCGCGTTGCAATAGACGATGCGCGGGCCGGGCAGGTCGATCGGCTCGGCCTCGGTGATCAACACCGCGTCGTTGGCGTGCACGACGACCGACTCCAGCAGGCGCAAACGCTCCGAAGTCGCCGAGTCTTGCCGGTCATCGGTTTTTCGATAACGCTGGGGCGGGTCGGCCTGCAACGCCACCTGCAGGGCATGGGTTCGCAGCACATATGTTTGCGCGGCGGTGAGTCCGGCATGGGGCTGGTGATCCGCGACCGCAAGCACGCCCAAAATCTTCTTATCGCGCCCCTTGACCGAGACCAGGGTCAGGAATCGGATCGCCGGCGCTTCGGGCCGGCCCAGATCGGGCAGCGGAAGGCCGCTTTCCATCGAAGCATCGTTGATGACCAGCATGTCAGCCGGCCGCAGTCCCGCTTGCCGCCACAACACCTGGCCCGATTCATACGGAGCCGGTTCGGTTACGCCAAACCAGGCCTCGGGCATCAATCCGGCATCGGTTTCCCGATAGTACAACGCCCACGGACAATCCACGGAATGCGCCGCGCTACGCACGAGCCGCTGCAGCGCCTTTATCTGCTCGGCATCAATGCCGTCGCCGTTTGATCGATACGTGTACATGCCGAGCCCGGTGGTGGTGGCGCCGGTCCGATATATCGGGCCGGGCCATTGTTTTTTAGTGTTTTAAGGTGCGCGGACGCCGCGTGCAACCCGTCTTAAAAGCCATAGCGTCAACGCTACCCACTCGAAGCTCGCGCGCTGTGAGCAAACGGTGTTCGAGCATCCGGCAGCGCGTCTTCCATAAGGACGGCGATTGTCGCCATTGTGGCCCGAATAACCGGGTTTTCATATGGAAGCTTGTTGTTCCGCCTCGTCCATGTGGCTCTGCAGCAAACTAAACATCTGGTCGCCGTCGAGGTTGGCCAGGTCGAACCCGGATTCCATTGCGAAATGGGCAAATTGATTGGCGGCGCGGGTTCTCGTGCCTCGATAGGCCATCGACCAGCGTGAAAACCGGCGTTCTCCGACTGGGTCGAATGCCAGGATAACGACGTCATGATGCCGCATATCGCATTGAATGCGCTCGAATGTATCTTGTATCGGGCCATGCGGGCCTTCGAGAACTTGCGCGAAGCATCCATTGTTGAACATCAAGGCGCCCGTGATGCCGGCACTTTGGTTGTTCGCGCGCGAGACATTAAGGATTTGTTCGATTTCACCGTGCAGCGCCCGATCGTCGCCATCGATTCCGTTATGGCTGACATACGCCAGACGATAGATAGCGTCTTCCATATCGAGTCCACACCTTTTAGGGCCGGTTAAAGTCGCCGGTGGCCAAATAAGACGCAATCCGTTCGGAAGGCAGCGGCCGGCTGATCAAATAGCCTTGCGCACTGGCGCAACCACTATCTACGAGCCTTTGGTACTGCAGATCGGTTTCTATGCCTTCCGCGATCGTCGTCATGCCGAGATTAGCGCCGAGGCTTAAAATCGCGTTCACCAGGGCGCCGGTTTTTTGGGAACCGTCGTTCTGAATGAACGACTGGTCGATCTTGAGCTTTGAAAAAGGAAAACTGTTGAGATAGCTCAACGATGAGTAGCCGGTGCCGAAATCGTCCATTGCGATACCGACCCCCATGTCCCGCAGGGCCCAAAGGCTTTGCAGCAACGTTTCGGTATCATTGAGCAGCACGCTCTCCGTGATTTCGATCTCGAGCCGTCGCGGCGCCAACCCCGAGCGGGCCAACGCATCGCGCACGATGCCGACGATATCCCCCTCCTGAAACTGCAGCGCGGAGACATTCACCGCAATACAAAGCTCGCCCGGCCAAGTCGCCGCTTCCCGGCAGGCCTCGCGAATCGCCCACGCGCCGATAGCGTGAATTTCGCCGATCTCCTCGGCGAGCGGAATGAAGTCCGCTGGCGAGATCATGCCGCGTTCGGGGTGTCGCCAACGAATGAGCGCTTCGAAGCCCATGACGCGCCCGTCGGACATGGTGACCTGGGGCTGGTAATGCAACAGAAATTGCTTGAGCCCGAGCGCGCGCCGGAGGCTGATTTCGAGTTCCCGGCGTTGCTGCGCTCGCTCGGCCAAGTTGGGCTCGAAGATATGGAACGTGCCACGCCCCCGCGCTTTGGCCTCGTACATCGCCAAGTCGGCACGCTTGAGCATTTCGTTTGCATCGCTGATGCCGGCCTGCGACAGGGCAATCCCGACGCTGGCACCGATGTTGACTTGATGACCGTCGACGAGAAACGGCCGACCGAGCAGATCCACCAGGCGACGGCCGACGGAGATCGCGCCGTCCGCCTCGAGGCCGTGCGTGTGGAGTATGACGAATTCGTCTCCGCCCAAGCGGACGATAGCTTCGTCACCACGCACGATAGACCGCAGGCGCTTGGCGACAAGTTGCAGCAAGGTATCGCCCGCCGCGTGCCCGAGCGTGTCGTTGACCTGCTTGAAGCGGTCCAAGTCGACAATGGTCACCGCGATCGTGGACCGCCTTTCGGCATTTGTATCGAATTGCCGAGCCGCCGCTTCCAACGATAAACGGTTACCCAGGCCGGTAAGCGGGTCGCGTTGCGCTGTGTGCGCTAACGGCTCGAAATCCTGCGCGTGTCCCGAAACGTCCTGTGCGACGACCAATCGCGCCTCGCCTTCGAGTGCCGCGATTTGTATCGAGATTATCGAGTCGTTCGGGCCTTTGAATTGTAGCGATGCGGCGTCGGCATCCCGTAAGGCGCGTTCCAGCGTCTCCGCCCCGGACTCGGAAAAGCGTGCAACCCATGCCGGCAAGCTATGCTCGTTTTCCTCCCGGTCGCAACAAAAAATACGCGCAAAGGCGTGATTGAAGCCGACCGGGCGCTGAGCCGCATCGACGGCCGCGACGCCGATCGAGGATGTCGCGAGATGATTCGTCCATGCATTAACGGCATCCGGCGCCGCGGCGGAAAGATCTTCGTCTTGCGCAGAGCCGAGGATGCAGGCGAGCGTTTCATTATTGTTCATTTTACTCCCGGCGCCAGACCGCTTTATGAGCATGACGACGAAGACACTAAAAGTTCGTTCCGCCGCTGTGACCGACCCTGGCGATATCGCCCGTTACAAAAGATTCTTTAGCCACAGTCGGGCGCGCAGCGCGGCCTTGCATCAGCCCCGGCGCGATCACGATACGGGCCGGGCCCTTCCGTCAAAACGATATATTGACGCCGACGTTGCAGGCCGCAATACGCCGTATGCGTCAGTCGCCCATGCTGCGACATATCCTGGCCGAACAAGCCGCGCACCTGCCCCGGCATGTGTCCGGGGCCGTATGCGGTCAGGATGCGCGAATGAAGTCTCGCAGCCGCGGGGCGATATTGCTGCGCCAGCGACGGCCGCTGAATATGCCGTAATGGCCGGCCCCGGACTGCAAGAAGTGCTCACGCCGGGCATCCGGTATGTTCGGACATAAACAATGCGCGGCCCGGGTCTGCCCGGGGCTGGAAATATCGTCGTTCTGGCCTTCAATCGTAAACAGTGCCGTATCGCGAATCGCGCCGGTATCGACCGGACGGCCGCGGTGGGTCCAACAGCCGCGCGCGAGATGAAACTTCTGGAAGACACGTTCAATCGTGTCCAGATAGAATTTCGCCGGCAAGTCCATGACGGCGAGATATTCGTCATAGAAGCGGCGATGTCGATCGACTTGTTCAGTGTCGCCGGACTGGATCGATTTGAACAGGTTCCAGTAGGCGTAGATATGACGGTCCAAATTCATGCTCATGAACCCGCCGAGCTGCATGAAGCCGGGATAGACCGAACGCATGGCGCCTGGATACGGCGGCGGCACCATATGAATCATATGCCGCCGGAACCAGGCCAGGTCGTGGTCTGTTGCCAGCTTGTCGGGTATCGTGGGCTCGATACGGCAGTCAATAGGAGCACCCATGAGCGCTATCGACCGCGGCGCCGCCGGATGCGCATCCTCGGCCATGAGCGCGGTCGCTACCAGCGCCGGGACGGCGGCCTGGCAGATGGCGAGCACGTGGCTATTGGGCCCCATATCGCTCAGGAAATCGACGATATAGTCGGCATAGTCATCTAGACCGAATTCGCCCGCGGTTACCGGGACCATGCGCGCATCGCGCCAGTCGGTCACATAGACGTCATGATCGGGCAGCAGCGCTTCGACCGTGGCCCGCACCAGCGTCGCATAGTGGCCGGACAGCGGTGCCGCAATCAGCAACTGCGGATCGTGGCGCCGATCGGCTTCGCGTACAAAACGTTTAAGTTGCCCGAAGGGCCACCGTTTAACGATCGTTTCGGTGACCGGAACAGTTTGGCCGTCGCACACAGTGGTATTGAGGTTGAACGCTGGCTTCTGATAGCGGCGCGTCATGTCTTCGAACACACTGGTCATGGAGGCGAAACCACGCCCAAGCGCGGTATACGACAATGGGTTCGAGGGCTGGCGCAGCAGCGTCCCCTGAACATCGGCGAGCATACGCATGGGTATGGTGGCGGTACGCCCCATTTCATGAAGATAATAAAGCATTAAACCCCCCTGCTCGGTTCGCTAATCGACCCGAGATTTTGATTATTTGGCTCTTCTGAACCGGAAAAGGATGGCTGTCGCCCAACAAGCCCAATTCAAGTACAAACTGTTAGCCCCCGATTGACCGAGTTTGTACATGGCAACAATCGTCCCAAACTCGATTCTTGACCTACGCAGGCAATGCGTCAAGTCGCTGGCTTTGGAGGGGTCGCCGGTGAACGAGGTGGTAGCCGGCAGCTTGCCGCGCCCATGATCTATGCCGCGGCGCGGCATCTGAAACGGTAGCAGCACTACACGGTCCACAGCGGCGTCGACCGCCCGGCCGTCGCCGGCCGGCCAAGCGTATCGCCGCCCTCAGCGCTTGCTCACCCAGCCAGACCAAATTGCGCGAAAGAAACGGCCGCTAATCGCCCTCGGCCAAGATCAGTACTCGATCGGCTTGGCGCAGACCGCGGCGGGTCCAGCAACAAGGCGCATGAGAAGCCAGTCACATCCGCGCCCGGATGCGCCGGCCCATGGCATAGGTCCGCCCGCTCTGGACGATGTCGCGACGGCCATCGGCGCCATATCGCTCAACCGGTCGGCGATCAGACGGGTGACCTGCAACATGGCCTGCGGGCGCCGCGCGACCAGCGATTCGAACTGCGCGCGCGGGATACGCAACAGCTGGGTATCTCGCATAGCCAGCCCGTTGGCGGAAAGCCCGGACCGCCCACGGTTCGGGCTAGCGGCCGGCGCGATGCATCGATGTCAGGCCGCGCCTTCCATATCGGGACTATACTCCCCGCGCGCGGCCGCGCTATTGTTCCGAGCGCGCCTGAGATAAGCCTGCTGGGCCGCGGGCGCGTTCTCGGCCTGGCCGCGCCATGCCTTCAACGCCGGCGTCTGCAGCGCCCGTCCGAAGGAGAACGACAGCGTCCACGGCTGCGGCCCGCGACGATTCATCGCGTCGAGATGGGCCGTCGCATCCTCGTCGTCCTGGCCGCCGGATAGAAAGACGATGCCCGGCACCGCCGCCGGAACGCAGCGGTTCAAACACTGCAGCGTCGCCTCCGCGACTTCATCGATACCGGCCTGTTGCGGACAATACTTGCCGGAAACCACCATGTTGGGCTTGAGCAGCATGCCTTCGAGCAATACGCGCTGGCCCTTTAGCTCGGCGAACACCGCGTCGAGCACCGCTTCGGTGACTTGCTTGCAGCGCGCGATCGAATGCTCGGCATTCATGAGCACTTCGGGCTCGACGATTGGCACGATGCCGGCTTCCTGACACAGCGCGGCATAGCGCGCCAGCGCGTGCGCGTTGACGCGGATGCAGTAGTCGCTCGGCCGATCCTCGGCGATATCGATCACGCCGCGCCATTTCGCGAACCGCGCGCCGGCCTCGCGGTAGCGCACGAGCCGTTCACGCAGGCCGTCCAAGCCTTCGGTGATCTTTTCTTCCGGGCTGCCGGCTAGCGGCTTCGCGCCCTGATCCACCTTAATCCCCGGAATCATACCCAGGGCGGCCAGCAGCTCGGGGAACGGCCTGCCGTCATCGGCGTTCTGGAACAGCGTTTCCTCGAACAGAATCACGCCGCTGATAAACTCTTCGGCACCGGCGGTGAATAGCAGATTGCGATAAGCCCGCCGCGTCTGCTCCGTGGATTCGACATCGATACCGGAAAGCCGCTTCTCGATAGTGCCGGTCGACTCGTCCGCGGCCAGAAGGCCTTTGCCGGGCGCCATCAACGACCGGGCCGTATTGATCAAGATCTGATCCTGCATTGCGCTCCATCCTCCATAGTAGTGATAACGGTGCGTTCGCGGCCTCTCGCCGGCCGCGTCACGGATTCGCGCAACTTGTCGTATGGCGGAGAGGGTGGGATTCGAACCCACGAGGGGCTTGCACCCCTGCCGGTTTTCAAGACCGGTGCAATCAACCGCTCTGCCACCTCTCCTGAAATTCTATGGCGCGTTGGCTGAATCGCCGGTGACTTTCGGATCACCGTCATCCAGCGCATCGCTACGATATTTTCGAGTGCAGTATGCCGGCATGCAACCCGCGCCGCCAGCGCTTGCGCGGTGGTCACGATTCCATCGCCGGTACGTCGCGACCGGGCATTGTCCGATTCGTGCGCTTTCTTTATACTCCGCGCCTCGCGCGTGTCGCCGGGGTAGCTCAGTCGGTAGAGCAACTGATTCGTAATTAGTAGGTCGGAGGTTCGATTCCTCTCCCCGGCACCAACAGTGCTTTAAAATCAAAAGATATAGGCGCCAGCGACGCAAATATGCGCGCTGGCGCTTTTTTATGGGCGCCATTCGGACTGTTGGCCACCGTCCATCGGCCCTGTAACAGCGTTCGTCGCAGTCCGCAAGAAAACTGGCTGGCTGCCGATATTGTTAAGACGAACAAGCCGTCTGGGGGGCGAGTGATGGGGGTTGCCGGCGCGCGAGGATTCACCCTCCTCGAATTGATGGTCACGCTAGCCGTAGCGGCGGTGCTGCTGACTATTGCCATTCCATCTTATCGCGGCCTGGTGCAGCGCAATGCGCTAACCGCCCAGGTCAACGATCTGGTGGGTGACCTGAACTACGCGCGCAGCCAAGCTATTACACGCGGTAAGTCCGTGTATCTGTGCACGAGCGCCGACGGCAATACGTGTGAAAACCGGGGTAACTGGAGCCAGGGCTGGATCGTATATGCGCCGATACTGAGCAGCAATACGGACCCACCGGCCATCGATCAGGTACTGCGGGTTCACGGCGCGTTGGACGGGCAGATCCAGATTACCGGCAATCAGAATATCACCCATACCGCCTACTTCGATGCCAACGGCTTTGCCATGGGCAGCATAGGCCACTTCACGGCAGCGGCGGCCAACGCGGCCGACGTCTATATCATGATCTCGGGTAGCGGACGTATTCGTACCGACGATCAACCGCCGAGTTGATCATGAGTACTACAAAAACGATCCACCAACACGGCCAGCACGGTTTCACCCTGCTCGAAGTCCTGGTGACGGTCATCGTCATTTCGATTGGCCTGCTCGGTCTGCTGGGGCTGCAGAGCGAGGCGCTTGTCAGTACGCAAATCTCCAGGGCCCGAAGCCAGGCCACGTTGGCGGCCGACAGCATGGCCGATCGCATACGCGCCAATCCGGCCGGCTCGGCCGTGAACGCCTATGACCGCGACGACGGCAACGGCGCGGGCAGCGGTCAAAGCACACCGGCCGACTGTACCGCCAGTTCCTGTACCCCTACGCAAATGGCGGCCTTCGACTTCGCGGAATGGCAGCAGCGGCTTGATCAGAGTCTGCCGGGCGGCTCGGGGACGGTCGCCTGCACGAGCAACGACGGCACGGAATGCATCGAATACGTCATCACGGTCACTTGGCAAGAACGCAATCCCGACGGCACGACCATTCCCAACGACGACACCAACTGCGGCACGAGCGACGGCATCATCAATCGCTGCTTTCAAACCGTGGTGCGGCCATGAGCGCGCGCGCCCTGCCGGCCGAGCGCGGCTTCAGCCTTGTCGAATTGATGGTCACGCTGGTCATCGCGCTGCTGTTGCTCGCCGGCATTCTGCAAATTTTGCTCAGCAATCGGCAAAGCTACGGCGTCCAGCAAAGCATGGCTGGATTGCAGCAGGACGCCCGTCTGGTCAGCTTTGTGATCGAAAATGTCGTGGCCCATGCCGGCTATCGCGTCAATCTCTATGCACCCGATGAGCGCTTGTTCCCGGCGCACGGCGACGCCGGCGACGACTTGGCGATCGCCGGCGGTGCCTTCATCGCGGCTTCGCACGGCGCCGGTCGCGATAGTGACGATAGTGTACGCCTGCGTTTCCAGGCCGCGGGCGGGGTCCACGATTGCGCGGGTAGTGAAATAGACGGTTATCCGGGTGGCCGTTCCCCCAATCAAAAGCCGCGGCCGGCCAGCGCGGATTTCGCGCTCGTGCTCGATAAGAGCGATCCCAACGACATGACGCTCGATTGCGTGATCTATGAAGACAACGATAGGCCTACCGGCGGCTCGTCGAACGGCGAAATCAAGTACGAGAGATCCTTGGTCGATAACGTCGACCGCTTCAAGATCAGCTATGGCATCGATACCAATAACAATCGCTCGGTTGACCGCTATGTCAGCACGCTAACCCCGGCAAACCAGGGCCACGTACTGAGCCTACGCCTGCAACTACTGCTCCACAGCGACGCCAATGTAGCGCCCACCGCCGTCGCTCACACCTATCGGTTTCTCGACGGCACCAGCCACACGTACAACGATCGGCGTGCGCGCTTGCTTCTGGATCAAACGGTCGCGCTTAGAAACGTACTGCCATGACTGAAACCCATCCTGCAACACGGCTCGATCAGCGCGGTTTCGTTCTTGTGACCAGCCTTATTTTTCTGGTGGTTATTACCCTGATTGCTGTCTCGGCCATCAACTCCTCAACACTTCAGGAGCGCATGGCGTCGAACCTGCGTAATAAATCGCATGCCAGGCAAAACGCAGATTCCGGCTTGCGTTACGCCGAGAACCTGGTTCGCGACCAGTCAGGCCCGCGTTTTCTTCAAATTAACTATTGTATGGACAGCAAGAAAGGGAAAAACGAAGGCGCGAGCGAATTTCGCGATGGACTACGCATTTGGGCTGAGAATGCCGTGTTCGGTTGTTCGGTAAAAGATATTTCTTCCGCGTTCCTGAGCCCGGAGTTCTGGTCTGATGACTCGAAGATTCAAATATACAGCCCTGAACCAAATGATCCGACAGCGAAATTCATTGTCGAAATACTGGAATTCCAATGCCGCGATTTAAATCCGGACACCTGCGCCCTCGGCGAAGGTAACGCTTTTTACCGCATCACGGCCCGCGCGCACGGCGCGACTCCGGCGGCGATCGCGGTCACCCAAAGCATTTACGAGCAACAAAACTGATGCGCGCCAAAGCCTGTTTTCACCGACCGGACCGGCGCCTGCTCGGGCTAGCCGGCTTTTTGATCGTCATCCTCGTGCAAATCGGCATCTGCACTCAAGCCGAGGGCAAACCTAAGCCCCAGGATGAGCAACCTCTGGATCTGGCCGACCGGCCGCTGTTCTCCGGCGCCAACGTCAAACCCAACATCATGGTCGCGGTCGACGATTCCGGCTCGATGGATTTCGAGTTGCTGTTTCCGACGAACAACGGTGTTTTGTACTGGTTGCCTTCGGATGATCACGACAACCGGGGGTTCGTGCAAGCCGACGGCAGCTACAACGACGGCGCCGGAATCAGCTATGAGTACGTGTTCCCCAACGGCTGCAACGACAGCGATCCCGGCCCGCGCGATCGCCGCATCTATTGCGGTCCCGGCAGCGGCGCCGTGCCGCCGCTGCCGAAATTCGCGTTTGCCCGCTCGCCCAACTACAACCGCTCTTATTTCAATCCCACGGTAACCTACGAGCCCTGGCCCGATATGAGCGATGCGGACCCGAAGCACGCCTACTTCGACCCGCAGCTCAGAGGCCACTACGCGGACTTGACCCGGCGCGTGGGCCCGGAAGACCCGGCCAAACTCGACGGCCCGAGCCATCCGTTTACTAACGACGGGCTATTCGGGCAATTCTTGATCGTCTCCGGCATGACCATCCCGGCCGGTATCGACTTCAACCTGCACGACGGCAATGGCTGGCAGAGTTCGGGGAATTTTCTAGATTATCTATCCGACGGCGGTTATTATTATCAATATGCCTCAATTGGCTATTTTCCGGCCACGTTTTATCTCGACCCTGCTGCTGAAAAAAAAATAAAACCACCCGACGGCTATATCGGAGACACGCTGTCGGGTTCCGGGCCTGATGGACAACCGCTGATCGGCTATCAAATCAAGCCGGATAATTTCGCTTCGCCCGCGCAATATCAGAACGTCATCCAGAACTTTGCCAACTGGTTTACCTATTATCGCAAGCGCCACTTGGCGGTGCGCGGCGGCATCGCCGCGGCCTTCGGCAAGATCAGCGGCGCACGCGCGGGCGCCTGTACAACCAGTAACGCGATCACTGGCAAGCAAAATCTGGTAATGCGCGATCTGGACGCGTCCAGCGCACGCGCCGCGTTCGTCGATTCGATCCTCGGCATCGATTTCTCACATGTGCGGGGCACTCCCAACCGGCAGGCGCTCAAGTTTCTCGGCCAGCAGCTGGAAACCAACGGCAGCATCATCACCTCGCCCTGCCAACAGAATTTCGCGATCCTGTTCACCGACGGCTACAACTCCGGCACCGTGCAAGGCATCGGCAACGCCGACAAGAACAGCCGAGCCGCCCAACAATACGGCCCGCCGTTTCCGGACGGCTACGCGAATACAATCGCCGACGTGGCGATGCATTATTACGAGGACCTGGGCCCCACGCCCAACGGCACCGCCCGCAATGAGCTACACGTGCCGGTGGCCTGCGAGACCGCCAAACCCCCGCCGTCGCTGGACTGCGAGCAAGATCTACACATGGTCACCTACGGCGTAGTACTGAACCAGCAGGGAGTCTTTTACGATAATCCCAACTATCCTCAGAAAAACGCCGATCCCTACAGCAATCCGCCGACTTGGCCCGCACCGAACACCGGCGTCTACGGCAAGGAACAAATCGACGATCTCTGGCACGCCACCGTCAATACCCGCGGCGAACTGCTCAACGCCAACACGCCGCAGGAAATCGCCCGAAGATTTTCCACCGTGCTGGATAAAATCATCAATACCCCCGGCTCGGGCAGCGGTATCGCCGCCAACAGTCGCAGCCTGTCCAACGACAGTGTGAGTTACCGGGCCAGCTTTAAAAGCGCCCATTGGAGCGGTGAGCTTGCCGCCTATCCAGCCGGACCGGACGATACGGCCAGCACAGCAGAGCCGATCTGGCAGGCCTCGACTCTGCTGACTGACATGAACCCGGACGACCGCGTGATCCTGACGTCGATCCCTCGAAGCTACGGCAAAAGGAACGATAGCATTGCCGTCGCGTTTCGTCCGGATCTGCTTCCTGATACTGACTCTACTGCCAAGTACAGGGCGCAAATTGCCTATATCCGCGGCGACCGCAGCCAAGAACGAAGCCGCGGCGGCACATTCCGCGACCGCCGCAAGAATATTCTCGGCGATATCGTCCACTCGACGCCCGTCTACGTCGGCGCACCGACGCGCGTGCGCTATCCCGTGTACTGGCAGGATTTGCGATATCCGGACAAGTCAATGCCGGAAAATGCCATCGGCGCCTACAGCGACCCCGCCGACGGCACCGGCTTCGCCCAGCAATACGCCGATCGCGAACCGATGGTCTACGTCGGCGCCAACGACGGCATGCTGCATGGCTTCGACGCCAACACGGGGCGGGAAAAGCTCGCCTACGTGCCGAGCGCCGTGCTACTGAATTTAACCAAGCTCACCGACCCGGGCTATACCCACCAATACTACGTGGATGGCAGCCCGGTGGTGGGCGACGCGGTATTCGACGGCGCCTGGCATACGGTGTTGGTCGGCGGCGAGCGCAACGGCGGACGCAGCATTTTTGCACTCGATGTTACCGACCCGTCCAATTTCTCCGAATCCGACCCGGACGGTACGGTGCTCTGGGAATACACCGACGAGGACCTCGGCAAGACCTACGGCAAGCCGTCTATCGTGCGCCTGCACAACGGTGACTGGGCGGCAATGTTCGGCAACGGCTACAACAGCGACCACGGTTGCCCCGTGTTGTATCTGGTGAGCATCAAGAGCGGCAATCTCATTGAAAAAATCACCGCCGACGACGGGCCCGGGAATAGCAACCATTGCAAGGGCGGGGGCAAGCACAAAAACGGCGGCGACGGCCTCAGTTCGCCGTTTCCGGTCGACTTGGATGGCGATTTCATCACCGACTACGCCTATGCCGGCGATTTGGACGGCAACCTCTGGAAGTTCGATCTCACTTCCTCCGATCTCAAGCGATGGCGGGCCACCAAGCTGTTCACCGCTACCGACACCAACGGGGATCCCCAGCCGATCACCACCCAGCCGCAGGTCGGCATCCATCCCTATGGCAAAGACTACGGGGTGATGGTCTATTTCGGCACCGGCAAATATCTGGAAAATGACGACGCCGTCCTGGACGAATCGGTCCACAACAGCATATACGGGATTTGGGATCCCGACGTGTTCACGGCCGACGCGGCCAAACCGGGAAAACCCAAGCCCGGCAAGCAGGCCGCGATCACGCGTGAGGAGTTGACCGCGCAGACCTTGCTCCAGAACGTGTCCGTGGATGGCGCCACTTATCGCGTGGTCAGTGCCAATTCCGTCGCCTATCAGCAAACAGACAATACAAAGGCTAAGCCTTCGCGAAAGCATGACGACGATGAGGATGAAGATGACGACGAGGACGAGGATGACGACGATGAAGACCACCGGCCACCGCCGCCATCAAACGAAGACAGCCAGCGCGGCTGGGTGCTCGACCTAACGCCTGGCGAGCTCGTCATTAGCGATCTGCGGTTGCAAGGCAGCACGGTCAGCCTCAGCACCACGATCCCCAAAACACAACCATGCATTCCGGGTGGTAGCGGCTTTTTCATGTTATTGGACGCGGCAACCGGCGGACGCACCGGTTTTCCGGCGTTCGATTTAAACGGCGACCACCTTTTCAATCAGCAAGATAAGGTAGAAGCGACCGTGGACGGCGAAACCGTCCAGATCGGCGTTTCCGGCATCGGAATCACACAAGGCGCGCCCGGTGCCGCTACATTCATGATCGATCGCGAAAACGACGGCGACCGGGTTGTACTGCCGGCAAGCGACGCGTCGTCGACACAAATCAACGTTAAAACCGATGGACAACCGGACGGCCGTCGTACCTGGCACGAAATCAGGCGCTAGACATGCGAAAAAATAACAAAGGCTTCACGCTGATCGAATTGATGATCGTGGTCGCGATCGTCGGCATCCTGGCGGCAATCGCTTATCCGCTATATCTGAACCAGGTGCGCGAAGCACGGCGCGTCGACGCCAAGAGCTCGCTGTTGAAGGCCGCCAACCGCGAGGAGCAATACTACGCGGTCAAGCACCAGTATACGGGTGAATTGGCCGATCTGGGCGTTAACGGCACGACCGAAAACGACGCCTATTCGATCAGCGCATCCAGCAACGGTAGCCAAAATTACACGATCACGGCCAAGGCCGTCGGCGATCAGGAAAACGACACCTGCCGAACGTACACGCTCGATCAGACCGGGGCGAAGAAAGCCTGGACCGGCGCGCAGCCGGGCCAGGGCGACAACGTCTCCGACGAGTGCTGGTAGCCAGGCGCTATGCGCGGCGACGCGGCAGCAGCATGTCGAGCACGATCAGCGCGGCGCCGACGCAGATCCCACAGTCGGCGATGTTGAACGCCGGGTAGTGCCAGGCGCCGATATGGAAGTCGACGAAGTCCACGACGAAGCCGCGCGTCGCCCGGTCGATGGCGTTGCCGAGCGCGCCGCCGGCCACCAGGCTGAGTGCTGCGGCCAGCAGCCGGCTGTCGTGCGGATGACGCCGCATCCAGACCAGAATCCCGACGACCACGGCGATGCTCAAGCCGACGAACAACCACGGCGTCGCGCCGCGCAAAATCGAAAACGCCGCGCCGGTGTTGTGCACGAGCGTGAGGTTGAGCCAAGGCAGCAACGGCGTCGATTCGTAGAGCGCGAAATGATTGGCGACCAATTGCTTGGTCACCTGATCGGCGGCGATGACCAGCGCGGACAGCCAGAACCAGTGGACATTCTGCAGTTCGAAACCGCGCTCGGCTCCGGACTCGTCTTGGGGCTCGTCTTGAGATTGGCTCATCGTGAACTCGTGTTGGCCAGGAGCCGCCGGACCTCGGCGACATCGGTATGCATCTGACGTGTCAACGCCTCGAGCGAATCGTAGTGCGCTTCGGCGCGAACGAAGTGGTCGAAGAATACGTCAATCCGTCGGCCATATAAATCGCCGGAGAAATCGAGCAGGTAGGTTTCCAACAGCTCGTCGCGCCCATTGACCGTCGGGCGCACGCCAAAACTGGCGGCGCCGGCGTGCTCGCTGCCATCGGCCAGCCGCACCCGTACCGCGTAGACCCCGTAACGCAGCGCCGCCGGCCGCTCCAGCCGCAGGTTGGCGGTGGGAAATCCGAGCGTACGCCCGAGTCGTTCGCCGCCGATCACGCGGCCGGTTACCCGATAAGCCCGGCCGAGCAGCCGCGCCGCGCCGGGCACATCGCCCTCGTTCAGGCACTCGCGCACACGGGTCGAGCTTACGCGGTCGCCGTCGACATAGACATCGGGCACCGGCAGCAGTTCGACCCCGCGCCGGTCGGCGAAACGCTCCAGGGTATGAATACCGCCCGCCCGACGATGGCCGAAACGGAAATCGCGGCCGACCAGGATCGCGCGCGCGCCGAGCCGCCGCTCGATCAGATCATCGAGAAATGCCTCGGGCGACAATTTGGCGAACGCCCGATCGAAGCGCGCCCGCACAAAAACATCGATGCCGAAGCAAGCCGCGTCTTCCATCTTCTCGCGTAGCGAGGACAGGCGCGGCGGCGGATCGTGCGGCAAGAAGAAAGCCCTGGGGGTCGGGTCGAAGGTCATCAGCGCGGCCGGCAGCCCAAGCTCGGCGGCACGCTCGCGCGCACGCTCGATCACGGCCTGATGACCGCGGTGCAACCCGTCGAAATTGCCGATCGTCAACACGCAGCCGCTAGCGCTTGCCGGTGCCGTACGTATGGAACGGATGATGCGCATCAACCGTGCTCTCCGATCACTGACTTTGTGCCGTTGTCCAGCCGGAACTGGTGCGGCCTGATGCCGAGCAGCCCGAGCACGACGAAATAAATCGCGACACCCACGCCGATCCATGCCGCCAGACAGCCCACGCGCACGAGCGCGCTGCGCGATATCCAAACCGCCGTGGTCGCGGTGCCGATATGCAGCACCACAGCCATTACGATGCACCCCAGCACCACGCGCCACAACAGCGCGGCCCAGCCAACGCCCGGCTGATAGGCGCCGCTGGCGCGCAGATGGCGAAACAGCAAAGCGGCGTTGACGAACGCGCCCAGCGAGCCGGCGAGCGCCAGCCCGGCATGCGGCGCGGGCCAGTGCATCAACTCGAAAATGCCCACGAAGATCAGATTCATCGCCATCGCGCTGGCCATGGAAATCACGCCGCAGCGCACCGGCGTACGCGAATCCTCGCGTGAGAAAAAACCGGTCACCAATACCTTGACCAACGAAAACCCCATGAAACCGAATGAATACGCCATCAGCGCATACTGGGTCATCAAGGTGTCGTGGGCGTTGAACGACCGATAGTTGAACAATGTCGCGACCAGTGGCCCGGCAAGAACGAATAGCCCGGCCATCGCCGGCAGTCCGAGCAGCGCCAGCAGCTTGAGCGCCCAGTCCAAAATGGCCGAAAACTCGGCGACGGATGCGCTGGCGTGGCGCGCGGAAAGCGTCGGCAGAATCACGGTCGCGATCGCCACCGAGAATATGCCGAGCGGGAACTGCATCAGCCGGTCGGCATAATAGAGCCAGCTCACACTGCCGGCCGCCAGAAACGAAGCCACGATAGTATCCAACAGCAGCGTGATCTGGGCCACCGATGAACCGAACATGATCGGCAGCATCAAACGCAGAATGCGCCGGACTTTCGCATCCACCCAGCCCCAGCGCGGCCGCGGCAGCCGGTCGATGCGCATCAAGAACGGAATTTGAAACGCCAACTGCGCCACGCCGGCGATGAACACGCCGACCGCCAGCGCGATCTCCGGACGGGCGAACAGGGGCGACAGACCGAGCGCCGCGCCGATCATGCAAATATTGAGCAGAACCGGCGTGACCGCGGGTACAGCAAATTGGCCGTAAGTGTTGAGGATACCGCCGGCCAGGGCGGTCAGCGAAATGAACAGCAGATAGGGGAAAGTGATCCGTAGCAGATCGACCGCGAGCGAGAACTGATCCGGCGAGTCGGCAAAACCCGGCGCGAACGCATAGATCAAAAGCGGCGCGCCGATCACGCCGATCACCGTCAACCCGATCAGAATCACGCCAAGCGTGCCGGCCACCGCCGAAACCAGCGCCTTGACCGCATCGCCGCTTTCCTGGTCGCGCGTCGACGACAGCACCGGCACGAAAGACTGGGCGAACGCGCCCTCGGCGAACAGCCGGCGCAGGAAATTGGGGATCTTGAAGGCGACGATAAATGCGTCCATCGCCGGCCCGGCGCCGAACATCACGGCCAACACCACATCGCGCACGAAGCCCAGAATGCGCGAGCAGAACGTCATCGCGCCGACAACGCTGGTCGACCGGGCCAGGGATGAAGCCATAAAACTGCCGGAAGCCGAAACGCTGCGCACTATAGCCTTATTATTCCGGCGATCAAACAGCCGAACTTTCTCAGCTTGATCGCAGCGGAAAGACGCCGAAAGATGACGGGTCGATGTTGACAACACGCACGCAAACCACGATAATCGCGCGCCTTTCCGGCATCCAAACTCTATTCAGGAGCTGTCCGTGGCAAATACTGCCCAAGCCCGCAAACGCGTCCGCCAGGCCACCAAGCACCGTCAGCGCAATATGGCGCAACGTTCGCTGGTGCGCACGCATATCAAAAAGGTGCAGAAAGCCATTGGCGCGAACGATCTGCCGGGCGCGCAGGAAGCCTTCAAGAATGCGGTTCCCATCATCGACCGCATGGCCGGTAAGGGGCAGATCCACCGCAACAAGGCCGCGCGCCACAAGTCGCGCCTGAATGCACAGATCAAGGCGATGGCGCAAGCGACAGGCTAAACGACGGCCAGGCTTGAGCCAGCGCACAACGAACATGCAAACCCGCCGCTCGCTCGGCGGGTTTTTTTATGTTCATCGCAGATTAGCCGAACACTACAAGCACCGGTTTTTCAGCCCACGAGCTTAACGATCTATTCAAGCTGGTTGACGCGCATTAACAGACGTTAGTGGAGGCATGGAATGAGTTCTTTAGCACTTGATACGATTCCACATGCGACTCAAGTAAGATGTACGGCCGAAGAGCTCGTGGTTTTCCTTAATGACGGTCGTGTGCTGTCGGTTCCACTCGTATGGTTTCCTCGACTTGCACGTGCTAATCCCGAGCAACTGTCGAACTTCGAGCTGCTTGACGAAGGAGAAGGTATTCACTGGCCTGGCCTTGATGAAGACATATCGGTTCTAGGTCTTTTAGAGGGGAGAAAGTCGGTGGAATATCGTGCATCGGGAACCTAATAAGGCACTATCGATTCCGATCAGACGGTGACCAGATTGTCCCGGTGGATCAGTTCCGGCTCACGGTCGTAGCCGAGAATCGCCGGAATCCGCTCGCTGGGCTGGCCGGCCAGGAGACGCGCCTCGCGCGCATCATAGTTGGTCAGTCCGCGCGCGATTTCACAGCCCTCCGGGGCGACACAAGCGACCAGATCGCCACGCCGGAAATCACCTTCGATACGCGTCACGCCGATCGGCAGCAGACTTCGCCCCGCATCGCGCAACACGCGCGCCGCGCCGGCATCCACATAGACCCGGCCGCGTACGCGGCGCTGTCCGGCCAGCCAGTTCTTGCGCGCGGCCCGGCGTTCGCCGGGCCGTGGCGTGAGCAGGCTTCCCAGCTTTTCGCCCGCCGCGATACGCGCGAGCACGCGCGGCGTGCGCCCATCGACGATCACCGTCGTCGCGCCCGAATCCGCTGCCTGCCGGGCGGCGAGAATCTTGGTCTGCATGCCGCCGCGGCCGAGCGCGCCGCCGCGCGCGCCGGCCATGGTCAGCAACTCGGGCGCATAGGCTTCGATTTCATCGATGAGGGTGGCGTCCGGGTTGGCGCGCGGGTCGGCATCGAACACCCCGGCTTGATCGGTCAGGATGATCAGCCCTTCCGCGTCGATCAGGTTGACCGCCAGCGCGGCGAGCGTATCGTTATCACCCACGCGGATCTCGTCCATCGCGATGGCGTCGTTTTCGTTGACGATGGGCACGACGCCAAGCCCGAGCAGCGTCATCAGCGTGCGGCGTGCGTTCAGATAGCGCCCGCGGTGAGAGACATCATCGTGCGTGAGCAGAACCTGGGCGGCGCGCCGGTCGAAGGCGGAAAAAGCCCGGCCATAGGCCTCGACCAGCCCGGCCTGGCCCACCGAAGCCGCAGCCTGCAGTTCGTCCAGCCGCGAGGGCCGCGCTCGCCAGCCAAGCCGGGCCATGCCCTCGGCCACCGAACCGGAGGATACCAGCACCACCTCGCTGCCCCCGGCCGCCAACGTCGCGATCTGGCCGGCCCATTCATCCAATCGCGCGCGATCCAGCCCCCGGCCGTCGGCGGTCAGCAGCGCGCTACCGATCTTGACAACCCAGCGTCGAACGCTGGGCAATGCCTCACGCGCGCTCATCGTCGGGCGATCCGGAGACGCTTTCTTTGCTTACGGCCTGTGTTTCGGCAGCGGCCGCCTCGAGTGCATTCATCGCCGCGTCGATCAGCACATGCAGCGAATCGGGCCGAATCGCCGATATCGTATAGATTGGGCCCGGCCAGTCCAGTTCGGCGACGACCCGTTCGCGCAGTTCGTCCACGGCCTCGGGTTCGAGCGCGTCGATCTTATTCAACAGCAACCAGCGCGGGCGCTCGGCCAGCACCGGGTTGAAACGTTCGAGCTCTTCGCTGATGGTCCGGATCTGCGCGACCGGATCACGGCCCTCGATATCGGCCGCATCGACCAAGTGAAACAATAGCCGGGTGCGCTGCACATGACGCAGGAACCGGTGGCCGAGCCCGATGCCCTCGGCCGCACCCTCGATCAGCCCCGGCAGATCGACCAGCGTGAAGCTGCGAAGCGGCCCCGCACTCACCACGCCGACCTGGGGCACGAGCGTGGTGAACGGATAATCCGCGATGCGTGGCCGCGCCGCCGAAATAGCCGATAGCAACGTGGATTTTCCCGCGTTCGGCAGGCCGACGAGGCCGATATCGGCCAGCAGCTTCAGCTCCAGGCGCAGTTCGCGAACCTCGCCCGGGGTGCCGTCGGTCGTCTTGCGCGGCGCTTGATTGGTGCTCGACTTGAAGCGTGCGTTACCCAGCCCGTGGTAGCCGCCCTTCGCCACGCACAGCGTTTCGCCGTCGCGCGTCAGATCGCCGATCAACTCCTGGGTCTCGCGGGCGTAGCAGAGCGTACCGACCGGTACCGGAAGATAACGATTTTCGCCCTTCGCGCCGGTGCGGTTCTTGCCTGCGCCGTTCGCGCCGCGCTCGGCCTTGAACACGCGGTTGATACGGTAATCGTAGAGCGTGTTCAGATTGTGATCGGCGATCAGGTAGACGCTGCCGCCGTCGCCGCCGTCGCCGCCGTCCGGCCCGCCGTGCGGCACGTATTTTTCGCGCCGGAAACTCAGGCAGCCATGACCGCCGTCGCCGGCTTCCACGCGAAGATTGGCTTCATCAACGAATTTCATGCGATCCGCCCTCAGCGCGGGATGATGAACGGCTTATCGATGCGGCACAAGCGAACATAAAAAAGCCCCGCCGAAGCGAGGCTTTCGCGATCGCGAGCGGCGAAACTTTATCAGTCAGCGGCCGGAACGACCGAGATGAACTTACGGTTCCGCGGCCCCTTGACGGCGAAGTTCACGGTGCCGTCGACGCCGGCGTAGAGCGTGTAGTCCTTACCGGTGCCGACGTTGGCGCCCGCATGGAAGGTGCTGCCGCGCTGGCGCACGATGATATTGCCGGCCCGGACCTGCTGGCCACCGAATTTCTTCACGCCGAGGCGTTTCGATTCGGAATCGCGACCGTTGCGGGTGGAACCGCCTGCCTTTTTATGTGCCATGACTGTATTCCTCCGATTCGAGGGTATCGATTACGGGTCGCTTATGCGCCCGGAATCGCGGTGATCTTGAGCTGCGTATAGTGCTGGCGGTGGCCGTGCTTGCGACGATATTTCTTGCGACGCTTGAATTTGATCACTTCGATCTTGTCGGCACGGCCATGATTCTGCACATCGGCCGAAACCGCCTTGCCGTCGAGCACCGGGGTGCCGACCTGGACGTTATCGCCGTCGGAAATCAGCAACACGTCGGACAGCTCGATCGTGCTGCCGGTTTCGGCGTCGAGCTTCTCGACGCGTACCACATCGCCTTCAGCGACCCTGTACTGTTTTCCGCCGGTACGGATTACCGCGTGCATGTCCACTCCAAACGCAGATTGCGGGCGCATACGGCCCGTTTAAAGAGCGCGAATGATACGGCTTCGCGGCGTGCCGGTCAACGCCTGCCCGCGCCTTCCCGTTTCTTGACAGAATGCGGCCGCAGCCCTAACTTTGCCGCTGTTTTTACGATTTCGGACCGATGATTATCCAGCCGCTGTTCCAGCCGGTCGACGATGACATGCGCGCGGTCGACGCGCTGATCCGTGAGCGGCTGAGTTCCGACGTCGTTCTCATCAACACGTTGGGCGAATACATCATCTCCAGCGGCGGCAAACGCATCCGTCCCGCGCTCGTCGTACTCGCCGCCCGCGCCGCCGGTTACGTCGGCGAGGCCCATCATCTGCTGGCGGTGATCATCGAGTTCATCCATACCGCCACCCTGTTGCACGACGATGTGGTCGACGAGTCCACGTTGCGCCGGGGGCGTGAAACCGCCAACAACGTCTGGGGCAACGGCGCCAGTGTGCTCACCGGCGATTTCCTGTACTCGCGCGCGTTCCAGTTGATGGTGGAACTCGACTCGTTCGAGGTGATGAAGGTGCTGGCCGACGCCACCAACCGCATTGCCGAAGGCGAAGTCATGCAACTAATACACACGCATGACCCGGACCTGTCGGAACAGGATTATCTCGAGGTCGTCGATCGCAAGACCGCCAGCCTGTTCTCGGCCGGCTGCCGTCTGGGCGCGCTGCTCGCCGGCCGCACGCCCCGCGAATGCCAGGCCATGGCGGATTTCGGGCGCCATCTCGGCGTCGCGTTCCAGGTCGTGGACGATGCGCTCGACTACGGGCACGGCGACCACACCTATGGCAAGAATCTGGGTGACGATCTGGCCGAGGGCAAGACCACCCTGCCCCTGATCTGTGCGCTGGCGCGTTCCGAAGAGGCCGATGCGGCACCGTTGCGCCGGGCGATCCGCGATGCCGACCTCGGCGCCATGGATTCTATTAAAAAGGCCATTGAATCCACGGATGCGATGACATACACTTTTGGCCGCGCCGACGAGGCTGCCCGGAGCGCTATCGATTGCCTGGCCCCGTTCGAGTCGTCGCAGTTCAAGGATTCCTTGGTTTCACTGGCCGAATTTTCGGTTCAGCGCCGATCCTGAACAGTATCGGAGTATAGCTCAGCTTGGTAGAGCGCCACCTTCGGGAGGTGGAGGTCGTAGGTTCAAATCCTGCTACTCCGACCATTTTCAGCCGCTGCCGTACCCGGCGACATGGCGCTTTCGGCGTCTAATCGGGGCGAACCCTAAAAGAACGATTTGTTGTTCTCGATCCAGTATTGTCTCCGCGCGACATAATCAGCCGGATATTGCGCCTGTTCGATCGGGGGCAGCGCGTTGTAGTAATCGATACAAGCCTGGAAGAACTCGTCGTTCCGGCCGGTCGCACGGTATTCGGCTTGAGCGGCAGCTACGACTTTCTTGCTCCAAGCCTCATATCGATCATATTGCTCCAGCCAAGCCGCGCGGCGCTCGTTCGTAGTATAGCTGCCGCTGTCGTCGTACATCACCAGCGTGAGCTGATGGTCCGACAGCTTTTTGAACGGATTCCCCGTAGCGCCGCCCCGGCCGTAGTCTTGGGCAAAGGCGGTTGCCTGCTTGGCCCGAGCCAGCAACGCGGGGTCATCGGTATCGGGCACTTCGCGCGCCGCGGCGGCCGCATTATAGGCCGGTCCGCTGAATTGATTTCGTAATAGCGTCGCTTTTCCGGCTAGTTCCGCCCGGCTCATGGCGGGCTCGCGCCGTTTCGCGCGGACCACGCTTTGCGCGAGTTGACGCCTGGTGGCGCGCAGCGAAACATCGCCCTGAGAGACGTTATCGAACTTGAAGTTCGATGCGGTACGCTCGTCGGGCGCGAAGCCCGCACGCTCGGCGTTTTCGGGTCTTGCCGCAGCGGTTAATACGTTTGTGTCAATGCCGATGGCCACTATGCGCTCCGGTTTGCGAATATCTATCTCTGCGCCTATCGGCCACCGGGTCGGGAGCTTGAATTACAGCGCCGGTTCGAGCCGAGGCTTTCATGATCGGCCGCCGATGAGCGAATCGGCGGATTCGGCGCATGACATGCGCCCAATAAACCGCCTACAATCGAATCCGCCATTTGTACGTGCCACACGGCGTACCCGGCGGCCGGATCGAGCGGATCGGCCACTATTCGTACGTCGCGCAACCATGCCGAAAACCCAACGCCCGACGCGTCAAACGGCCCTCGGCGGCCTAGCGCGACAACTCGTCGAAGACGGCCTCATCGAACACGAGGAAGCGCTTCGTATTCAGAGCGAAGCCCAGCTTAACGAAGAGTCGTTCGTCGCCCGCGCCGTGGCCACGCGCGCGCTGAGTGCGGCGGTTCTGGCGCGCGCGCTGGCGCATGCGTTTTCCATGCCCCTGCTCGATCTGCGCGCCGTGAATCTCGATCACGCACCGGTCGACGCCGCGCCCGAGAGCCTGATCCGCAAGCACAGCGCCCTACCGATCTTTGGCCGCGGGCGTACGCTGTATCTCGCCGTCGCCGACCCCACGAATCTTCAGGCCCTGGACGAGTTCCGGTTCAACACCGGCCGGCATATCGAAGCCGTACTGGTCGAACAGGACAAGCTCGAACGTGCGATCGAGACGCGCTTCAATGCGCTCGACAGCGTCATGGCCGGGCTCGACGATGTCGCGCTGGACAATCTCGCGGTCGAACAGGACAGCGGCGAGACCAGCGGTGCCGAGTCGCTGCGGGCCGATGCCGACGACGCCCCGGTGGTGCGGTTCGTCAACAAGGTGCTGCTGGATGCGATCAACCGCGGCGCATCGGACATCCATTTCGAACCGTACGAGCAGCGCTATCGCGTACGCCTGCGCCAGGACGGCGTGCTGCAAGAGGTCGCCTCGCCGCCGGCCGCCCTCGGCATGCGCCTGTCCGCCCGTCTCAAGGTCATGGCGCGCCTGGATCTGGCCGAGCGCCGTATCCCGCAGGACGGACGCATCAAGCTGAGTCTGTCGAAGAACCGGTCGATCGACTTCCGTGTCTCGACCTGTCCGACGCTGCACGGCGAGAAGATCGTGCTGCGAATTCTCGATCCTACCAGCGCCCAAATGGGCATCGAGGCGCTGGGCTACGAAGATCACCAGCGCGCGATCTTCGAAACGACCATCCACAAGCCCTACGGCATGGTGCTGGTCACCGGCCCGACCGGCAGCGGTAAGACGGTGTCGCTGTACACCGCGCTCAATATCCTCAATACCGCCGATCGCAACATTTCGACCGCGGAGGACCCGGCCGAAATCAACCTGCCGGGCGTCAACCAGGTCAACGTGCAACCGCGCGTCGGTCTGACCTTCGCCACTTGCCTGCGCGCGTTTCTGCGTCAGGATCCCGACGTCATCATGGTCGGCGAGATCCGCGATCTGGAAACCGCGGAAATCGCGATCAAGGCCGCCCAAACCGGGCATATGGTGCTGTCGACGGTGCATACCAACGACGCGCCGCAGACGCTCACCCGCTTGATCAACATGGGCGTTCCGGCCTATAACATCGCCGCCTCGGTCACTCTGATCATCGCGCAGCGGCTGGCGCGCCGTTTGTGTCCGCAGTGCAAGACCGCGGCCGAGATTCCGCCGGACGCGCTGGTTGAGGAAGGCTTTGCCGCCGACGAACTCGATCAACTCACGGTCTACGAAGCCAATCCCAAAGGCTGCGATCATTGCACCGGCGGCCACCGCGGGCGCATCGGCGTCTACCAGGTCATGCCGGTCACCGACGCCATCGGCCAGATCATCATGTCGGGCGGCAACGCCGACAATATCGAGCGCCAGGCCGAAAGCGAAGGCGTGCTCACGCTGCGCCAGGCCGGGCTCAACAAGGTGCGCGCCGGCATCATCAGCCTGGCCGAACTCAACCGCGTAACGGTGGAATAGCCCTAAAAAGCCCGGGCGGAAACCCGCCCGGGTTGATTCCACACCCGGCCCGAAGCCGGTACGCGCTCGTCGTACCGGCTTCTTTTTCCTTCAAATCCGTGTCGTTCAGGCTTGCTCGGGCATCTTCTCGTTCGACGACACGTCCAGATCGAGTTCGCCGTCGACCACGCGGACCACGACGCGCCCGCCGTTGGCCAGTTCGCCGAACAACAACTCCTCGGCGAGCGGCTTCTTGATGTTTTCCTGGATCACGCGGCCCATCGGGCGCGCGCCCATCTGCTCGTCGTAACCGCGTTCGGCCACCCAAGCCCGGGCTTCCGGCTCGACCACCAACTCCACGTTGCGCTCCTCGAGCTGTGCTTCGAGTTGCAGGACGAACTTGTCGACCACGCGCTCGACCACCTCGCCCTTGAGCGCCGCGAACTGGATGATCGAATCCAGCCGGTTACGAAACTCCGGCGTGAAACCGCGGCGGATCGCTTCCAGGCCGTCCGAGCTGTTGTCGCTCGGATTGAAGCCGATACCGCGGCTCGCCATCGCCTCGGCGCCGGCGTTGGTCGTCATCACGAGAATCACGTTGCGGAAATCGGCCTGCCGGCCGTTGTTGTCGGTCAGGGTGCCGTGATCCATGACCTGCAACAGCAGGTTGTAGATATCCGGATGCGCCTTCTCGATCTCGTCGAGCAGCACCACCGAGTGCGGCTGCTTGGTGACCGCCTCGGTGAGCAGGCCGCCCTGGTCGTAGCCGACATAGCCGGGCGGCGCGCCGATCAGGCGCGACACCGTATGCCGCTCCATATATTCGGACATATCGAAGCGGATCAGATCGACCCCGAGATGCAGCGCCAACTGGCGCGTGACCTCAGTCTTGCCTACACCCGTCGGGCCGGCGAACAGGAAGGAGCCAATCGGCTTATCGCGGTTATCCAGGCCGGATCTGGACATTTTGATCGCGCTGGCCAGCGAGTCGACCGCTTGATCCTGACCGAAGATGACCAGCTTGAGATCGCGGTCCAGCGTGCCGAGCACCGCGCGATCGTCCCGGGAAACCGTCTTGGACGGAATCCGCGCGATGCGCGAGACCATTTCCTCGATATCGCGTACCTGCACCGTCTTGCGCCGCTTGGTCGACGGGCGCAGGCGCAGGCGCGCGCCCGCCTCGTCGATCAGGTCGATCGCCTTGTCCGGCAGGTGCCGGTCGTTGATGTGACGCGCCGCCAATTCGGCCGCCGCCTCCAGCGCCGGCTGCGTGAAACGCACCTGATGATGTTCCTCGAAGTGGTTCTTCAACCCCTTGAGGATCTGCACCGTGTCGGCCACGCTCGGCTCCGGCACGTCCACCTTCTGGAACCGGCGCGCCAGCGCGCGATCCTTTTCGAAAATGTTGCGGAATTCCTGATAGGTGGTCGCACCCATGCAGCGCAACTCGCCCGAGGCCAGCTTCGGCTTGAGCAGGTTGGACGCGTCCATGACGCCGCCCGAGGCCGCACCCGCGCCGATCACGGTATGGATCTCGTCGATGAACAGCACCGCGCCCTTCTGTTTGCCGAGTTCCGCGAGCACACCCTTGAGGCGCTTCTCGAAATCGCCGCGGTATTTGGTGCCGGCGATCAGCGCGCCGAGATCCAGCGCGTAGATCACGCTTTTCGACAGAATATCCGGGACGCGGCCTTCCACGATCATGTTGGCCAGGCCTTCGGCGATCGCGGTCTTGCCGACGCCCGCCTCGCCGACCAGCAACGGATTGTTCTTGCGTCGGCGGCACAGGGTCTGAATCACCCGCTCGATCTCGTGCTCGCGACCGATCAACGGATCCACGTCGCCTTCGGCGGCCCGGCGGTTGAGATTGGTCGCGTACTGTTCCAGCGGCGATGCGTTGGATTCGCCGCTGTCGTCGGTCTGGGCCTGGCCGGCGCCGCCGGCGTCGCCCGACTCCTCGCCCGACTTGTTCACGCCGTGCGAGACGAAGTTGACGACATCCAGCCTGGTCACGTCCTGTTCGCCGAGCAAGTAGACGGCATGCGACTCCTGCTCGGAAAAGATCGCGATCAGCACGTTGACCGCGGTCACTTCTTTCTTGCCGGAGGACTGGACATGATAGACCGCGCGCTGCAACACGCGCTGAAAGCCCAGCGTCGGCTGGACCTCATGATCCTCGCCCGCCGGCACAACCGGTACGTGCGTATCGATGTAGTTCTTGAGCTCGCGCTCGAGACGTTGAATATCCGTGTTCACGGCCTCGAGCACCTCGATCACTGCCGGGTTGTCCAGCAACGACATCAACAAATGCTCGACGGTGAGCATTTCGTGATGCTGACGGCGCGCGACCATGAAGGCGGCGTCGAGTGCAGTCTGCAGTTCTTGGCTGAGCATTTTGCGTCCCCGAACTTGGCGTTCGATTTAAACCTGCGAGGCGAATCCACAGCGCCTGTCAGGCCTCTTCCATAGTACACAACAGCGGGTGCTGGTGTGCGCGGGCGTGGTCGTTGACCATCTGCACTTTGGTCTCCGCGATCTGCGCGGTATAGGTGCCGGCCACGGCCCTGCCCCGTGTGTGAACGGTCAGCATGATCTGTACCGCTTTATCGCGGTCGTGCGTGAAATAGGTCATCAGCATTTCGACCACGAATTCCATCGGCGTGTAATCGTCGTTGTGCATGACGACCTTGTATAGCGGCGGCTTCTTGGTCTTCGGCTTGTCGGGCGCGACCGCGGTACCGCTGTCGTGCCCGATCTTCGGTTTGTCGGTGTCAGTCATGTCGATTCCTGGTACTCGTCCGGCGCGAAATTCGACGCACGGGCGGCACCCGCCGATTGAATGAAGAGATAAATACGGCGGTACAGCCGCACGAACCCGGCGCCACAAGCGCCGGCCGTGCAGGCCGTCATCGACCCGATTATGCGATCCGTAACCATCAACGGCTACAGATATAAGGTCGGAAAAGTGGCGAATCAATCGTTGCCGGCCCGATTCGCCGAACGAGATCGAACCAGACGATAGGCGGCCTATTCGCCGAGGTTGTGCGCCAATTGCTGACGGATACGGCGCGGTACGCTCTGGGCGACCTCGAGCCGCGCCACCCCGATCGCGCTGGCGAACGCGGTGGCGTCCGCATCGCCGTGCGACTTCACGACCGTGCCCTGCAGGCCGACCAGGGTAGCGCCGTTATACTGGCGCGGGTCGACGCGATTGCGAAACGCGTTGAGCACCGGCATGGCCAGCACGGCCGACGCCTTGGTCAGCCAATTGCGCGTAAATTCCTCGCGTAGATACTGGGCGATCAGCTTACCCAGGCCCTCGCTAGTCTTGAGGGCCACGTTGCCGACGAAGCCGTCGCAAACCACCACGTCGACATCGCCGATAAAAATATCGTCGCCCTCGACGAAGCCGATGTAGTTCAAGCCGCTGGCCGAAAGCAACCGGCCCGCGTCCTTGATCTGCTGATTGCCCTTGATCTCTTCGGCGCCGATATTGAGCAGGCCCACGCGCGGCTGCTCGACGCCGTGCACCGCGCTGGCCAGCACCGCGCCCATGACCGCGAACTGGAACAACTGCTCGGGGGTGCTTTCGGCGCTGGCGCCGAGATCGAGCATCAGCGTATGCCCCTGACGCGAGGGGATCGGCGAGATGATCGCGGGGCGGTCGATGCCGGACAGCGTCTTGAGCACGAAGCGCGCGGTGGCCATCAACGCACCGGTGTTGCCCGCGGACACACAGGCATCGGCTTCGTCGGCCTGCACCAGATTGACCGCCACCCGCATGGAGGAATCTTTCTTCTGACGCAGCGCCCGCGCCGGCGACTCGTCCATATCGACGACCTCGCCGGCATGCACGATATCCAGACGATCGAACAGCGCCGCGGTCTTGCTCCGGCCGCGGCGCTCGGCAACCAGGGCTTCCAGCGCAGCCGAATCGCCGACCAGCCGGAGCGCGATGTCGTCGTGCCGGCCCAGGCTCTCGATCGCGGCGTCGACCGTCACGGCGCTGCCGTGATCGCCGCTCATGGCGTCTACGGCGATCCGGATCATGCCGGGCACGCCGGTCTGAAAAATCGCTGCACCCGCTTCATCCCCCCGCCTTTTGCCGGACGCAAAAGCGCGCAACGCCCGTTGCCTGGACGCTGCACTACCGGCTTGATACGACGATATCGGTCGCTTGAACGATTAAATGTCGTCGTTGGTCTCGACCACGCGCCGGCCACGATAAAAACCGTCGCGCGTGACATGGTGACGCCGGTGGGTTTCGCCGGTCGTCTGGTCGATCGCCAGCGTCGGACGATTCATGCGCGCATGCGTGTTGCGGCGCTTGTCGCGCTTGGAGCGGGATTTACGGTTCTTTTGAACGGCCATAGCACTGCCTTCGGTTGTCCAGTTCGGTCTTATCGCGACCGGTCGTCATCGCGCTTGAGCGATGCCAACGCCGCGAACGGATTCGGTTTTTCGCGCGCCGGCCTGTCCTCCGGCGTTTCCTGTTCGGTGTCGTTGTCGTAGGCCGCCCGGCATTGCGGGCGGTCGCACTGCACGGTCATCGGCAGCGCCAACAGCAGTTCGTCATCGACCAGCGCATGCACATCGAGCATATCGCCTTCGGCCAGAATCGGCTCCCATGCACGCGGCACCGCCGCGGCCGCCTCGTCGCCGGCGACAACGATCCCGGCCACATCGGCATCGATCGCTTTTTCGGTCGGCTGCAGACAACGTTGGCAAGCCAGCACCAGCGTTGTCTGTACCCGGCCGGTGAGCACGACCCGACGCTGGGCATCTTCGTTAAACACCAACCTCACGTCGACCGGCGCGCCCGAATCGGCGACCACGACTTCCCGCGTGCGAGGCAGTTCCGAGAGCGTCAGATACCCTTCCAGAAGCACCTCGTCCAGCGCCCGCCGGCGATAATCGATCTGCCGCGTCAATGGCTGCCCTGACGACATGGCGCGCGATAATAGGCACGGCGGCGGCGCAAGTCAAAGCATTTCGCCCGATCGATGCGCGACGTTGGGCCGGCGGGCGGCTTGTTTTATGCTCGCCCGCATCTTTTTCTTCGCCCAAAGCTCTTATGCCCACTCGCCAACCTGCCGTGATCCTGGCCTCTAGCTCCGTCTGGCGCCGACAGCTGCTGCACCGGATCGGCCTACAGTTCGAGACTATATCGCCCGATATCGACGAAACGGCCCGCGCCGGCGAGGCCAGCGACGCGCTGGCCTGCCGTCTTGCCCGCGGCAAGGCCGGAAAAGTGGCGGCCGTCCGGCCGGACGCGGTGGTCATCGGCTGCGATCAGGTCGCGGATGTCGAGGGGCGAATTCTCGGCAAACCGGGTACCGCCGCCCGCGCGCGCGAACAATTGAAGATGCAATCGGGCAAGACCGTGATTTTTCATACCGGTTTGTGCGTCTATGCGCCGAACCTTGCCGAGCCCCGGTTGCATCTGGAAACGGTGACCACCCGTTTTCGCGATCTCGACGAAGCCGAGATCGCTCGCTATGTCGCCGCCGAGGATGTCACCGCCACCGCCGGCAGCCTGAAATCCGAGGGGCTCGGCATCACGCTGGTGGCGGCGATCGAATCCAACGATCCGAGCGCATTGGTCGGGCTGCCGTTGATCGGGCTACGCGCCCTGCTCGCCGAGGCCGGCATCGCCTTGCCCTGAGGCGCTGCCTGGGCGCTCTACCCGGCGAGCCAGACCGGCAATGCCCGTATATCGTCGATCACGTCGATCGCGCCGGCGCGACGCAGCCGAATCTCGTCGTGCACGCCGCAGCGTACGGCCAGCGCGTCGATACCGGCGGCCCGCGCCATCACCATGTCGTATTCGGTGTCGCCGACCATCAACGCGGCTTCGGGTTCGGTTGCGGTGCGCAACAGGATGTCGGCGATCATGTTGGGTGCGGGCTTGGGCACCGATTCGTCTGCGCAGCGGGTGATCCGGAACAGGGGCCGCGATCCGGTGGCCTGCATCGCCCGGTCCAGCCCGCGCCGGTTCTTGCCGGTGGCCACGGCCAGCTCGAAGCCCCGCACGCTCAGTTCTTCGAGCGCATCGCGCGCGCCCTCGAACAGGCGCGGCCCGGCACGTGGCCAGCCATAGCGCCGGCGGTAGCGGCTGATTCGATCGCGTACGCGCGCCGGGTCCAGCTCGGGGAACAGGCGGGCCAGCACGTCCTGAATGCCGAGCCCGACCAGTTCGCGCATTTGCGCGGGTGTGCGCTCGGGCAACCCCGTGTCCTGGATCGCCTGTTGTAGCGTGCCCACGAGTTCGCCGGCCGAGTCCATCAACGTGCCGTCCCAGTCGAAGATGATGAGCTCGTAATCGCGTTTCATCCCACACCGCTCAGCCGGTCGATGACCGCGACGAGATCGTCCGCCAGCGGCGCATTAAAGCAATGCCGCACGCCGCGAAAATCCAGTGTCACCGAAGCCGCATGCAGCGCCAACCGGTTCAGACCGCGCTCGCGCCATACCGAGGCCCGGGCGTTGGGGCCGTATTTATCGTCGGCGGCGACCGGATGCCCACAGTGCGCGGCGTGCACGCGAATCTGATGCGTGCGGCCGGTGCGGATCGCCACGTCCATGCGCGTGGCGTCGCGATAGAACGCCACCGGCCGGAAATACGACAGGCTGGCCCGCCCGCCGACGCGATCGACGGTCACCACGCGCTCGCCGGCGCGCTCGATGTCGCGCGACAACGGCGCATCCACCTCGATCGCGCCGTGCGGCCAGCGCCCCTCGACCAGCGCCACATAGCGCTTATTCGCCGCTGCGTCGTTGAGCCCGGCGCGCAGATCGTCGAGCGCGGCGCGCGAACGCGCGATCAGCAGACAGCCGCTGGTCTGGCGGTCGAGCCGATGCACGAGTTCGAAGTATTCGCCCGGGCGGGCCGCACGCAGCACTTCGATCAACCCGAAACGCAGGCCGCTGCCGGCGTGCACAGCCAGGCCCGCCGGCTTGGCGAACAGAAGATAATCCGCGGTCTCGGCCACGATCGCGGACCGGACCTTGTGCATCAAGGCGTCGGGCGGACGCCCCGGGCTCGCCTTGATCGGCTGGCGGACCGGCGGGATGCGCACATCATCGGACTCGGCAAGACGCGTGCCGGGCTTGGCGCGGCCCTTGTTCACGCGCACTTCGCCGCTGCGGATGATTTTGTAAACGCGCGACTTGGGCACGTTTTTGAACACGCGCAGCAAAAAATTATCCAGCCGCATGCCGGTATCGTCGGCATGCACGCGAACGTGTCGTACTTGAGGCCGCTGCGATGTCAGATTACACTCCCAAGGTCGCGCATACGCGGTACGTCAAAAGTTGATGTTGCCAGCGAGCGCCGACCGACAGTCATTTCGAACACGCCGGTGCTTAAGCGCGTAAAGCCTACCACGGCTTGCCGGCACGGCGGTTCCCGAGTATCGAGTCATCCATTCATCTAATGCGCTCCTGTCTGACCTTCGTAATCCCCCTTCTGCTCGCCGCGATGGGCGGCGAGCGCGCGCGGAATACGTTGCGGTCGATTGCGTGGCCGCGCGTCCATACGCGCGCGGCCCGCGTCGCCAGTCGAGCGCGCCACCGGATTCCATTCAATGAAACGTATTTTGGTCAACGCCACCCAGTCGGAAGAACTGCGTGTGGCCATCGTCGATGGACAGAAACTGCATGACCTCGACATCGAGGTCGGCTCCAGAGAACAGCGCAAAGCCAACGTCTACAAAGGTCGCGTAACCCGGGTCGAACCGAGCCTCGAAGCCGCGTTCATCGATTACGGCGGCAACCGCCACGGCTTCCTGCCGCTTAAAGAAGTCGCCAAATCCTATTTCGGCAAGGCCGATGGCGGCCAAAACAACGGCCAAAACAACGGCAAGTCCAGCCTACAGGAAGGCCAGGAAGTCATCGTTCAGGTCGAAAAGGAAGAGCGCGGCAACAAGGGTGCGGCGCTGACCACCTATATCAGCCTCGCCGGGCGCTATCTCGTGCTCATGCCCAATAACCCGCGAGCCGGGGGCGTGTCGCGCCGCATCGAAGGCGAGGAACGCGACGAACTGCGCGAGGCGCTCAACGAAGTACAGGTGCCGAACGGCATGGGCGTGATCGTGCGCACCGCCGGCGTCGGCCGCTGCGCCGAGGAACTGCAGTGGGACCTGGATTATCTGGCCCAGGTCTGGAAAGCGATCAACGAGGCCGCCGCCGAGCGCAAGGCGCCGTTCCTGATCTATCAGGAATCCAACGTCATCATCCGCGCGCTGCGCGACTATCTGCGCGACGACATCGGCGAAGTGCTTATCGATCAGCCGGATGTCTATGAGACCGGCCGCGAATTCATGCAGCAGGTCATGCCGCATGCGCTGGGCAAGCTCAAAAAATACACCGACGAAACGCCCCTGTTCTCGCGTTTCCAGGTCGAGTCGCAGATCGAGTCCGCTTTCGAACGCGAGGTCACCCTGCCCTCCGGCGGCTCGATCGTGATCGACCATACCGAGGCCATGACCTCGGTCGACATCAACTCGGCACGCGCGACCAAGGGCGCGGGGATCGAGGAAACCGCGTTCAATACCAACGTCGAGGCCGCCGAGGAGATCGCCCGCCAGCTGCGCATCCGCGATCTCGGCGGGCTGGTGGTGATCGACTTCATCGACATGGAGAGCGCCAAGAATCAGCGCGAGGTCGAGAACCGACTCAAGCAGGCGGCCAAGGTCGATCGCGCGCGGGTGCAAATCGGACGTATCTCGCGCTTCGGCCTGCTCGAAATGTCGCGCCAGCGCTTGAAGCCGTCGTTGTCCGAATATTCCAGCCAAGTGTGCCCGCGCTGCCTGGGCCGCGGCTCGATCCGCAGCGTGGAATCGCTGTCGCTGTCGATCCTCCGCCTGCTCGAAGAAGAAGCGATGAAGCCCGGCACCGGCCGCGTGATCGTGCAGTTGCCGATCCCGGTCGCCGGCTTCCTGCTCAACGAGAAACGCGGCGATCTGGCCGATGTCGAGAGCCGCGCCGGGACGCGTATCACGCTCGTGCCGAACACCGAACTCGAGACCCCGCACTACGAGATCAAACGGGTCCGCGGCGATCAGCTCGCCGAGGAAGACAACAACGCCGCCAGCTACAAAATCGACACCCAGGTCGATATCGAAAAACCGGCCGAGCCGGAACATCACAACGGCGCGAGCACGGCGCGCGAAGAGCCCGCGGTCAAGCGCGTAGTGCGCCCCGAAGCGCCGGTAATCGAGCGTGGCGGCAGCAACGAGCCACCCGCGATGCATCCTCCGGCTGTCACCATGACGGCCTGGCAACAGCTCTGGGATGCGCTGCGCCGTATCTTCGGCGGCGAAACCGACGGCCTGCCCGAATCCGGACCGACCGGCCGCGGGGCAACGACTCGAAAGACCACCGCCGACAAACGTAACGAAGACGCCGCACCGGCGCGCCCGCCCTCGCGCGCCGGCGGCGCGAACGCCGGCGCGCGCGGCGACAAGACGGGCGATGATAATGAAGCCCGCGGCACCGGTAACGGCCGTGGCCGCACGCGCCGTCGCGGCGGACGCAACCGTAGCCGCAACGGCGAAAACGCCGCCCAAGGGTCGGACAAGCCCGCGAACGACACCGCGAAGCAAACCGAAAAGCCGGCCGCCGCAGGCAGCCGGAAGAACAGCGGCAACCCGACCGAGGCGAAACGCGGCGCCGGGCAATCGCAGAAGAACGACCAACCGAACAAGGACGACAACACGCAGGCCAAGCGCAACGAAAACGATCAGCGCGGCGGCGGCCAAACAAACAGCCGCGATCAGCGCAAGAGCGACGACCGCGCCGATACATCCGAGGCCGCGAATCGCGCCCAGTCGGACGAAAGCCACCAGGACAGCAACTCGGGCGAGGCCAAGCGCGGCCGCCGACGCCGCCGGGGCGGGCGCGGCCGCCGAGGCGGGCGCAAGCGCAACAACACCGACGCGAGCGATACCGACAACCAGAATCAGGCCGGCGGCGACGATACGGCCGAGCGCGCCGGGCCCGACGACACCGGCTCGGCGGAAAACGAAAAGCGCGAAGACAAGCCGTCGTCCCCGTCGGACAAAAAGGCCGCGGCCGACAACGCCGGGCAACAAAAACAGCCTCGGCGCGAGACTTCCCCGTCGACCGACGAGCGACCCGACAACGGTGAAACGGCGTCCGAGACCAAAGACCAGACCGAAGACAAGACTAAGGCCGACAAGCGCGGGAGCGAGAACAGCGAACCGAAGCGCAAGTCCGGCGCCGAGTTGCCCGAAGTCGAGGAAAAGCCCTGGTCCGCGGTGACCGCCAGCGAAAACGCGCGCAGCGCCAGCAGCCGCCACGGCGACGCGGCAATGCGCGACGACGACGCCGTCACCCGTTCCGGCGCACAGGCCGAACAAAAGCCAGAGACCGAGGACGAAAACAAGCCGCAAAAGACCCGGCCCAAGCGCAGCCGGTCGAAGCGCAAGGACTCGGCCGTCGACGACGCCAAGGACAACCAAAGCCAGGACCAGGACCAAGCGGCGGCAGTCGAAACGCCCGCGGCGGCTACGGGCGCCGAGAATGCCGAAGCCAATGCGAAAGACCAGGCTAAAGTCGAGTCCGGGACCGGCCGCGAGCCGGCGGCCAAGCCGTCCCCGCAAGCGCCCGGCGAACACGACGCCGACAAGAACGCGGACGCGGCGCCGCCAAACGCCCAGGCCAGCCGGCCCTCGACCGCGAAGCTAAAGCAGGTCGAAACGACGGCGGACGCGGCTAAATCGCAGACCGATGTCGACGACACCGCGATCGACGACACCGCCGATACCACGGTACGGGCCGCGGACGACGAGCCGATGGCCGAAGCCGAGCCGCGCGCCAAAGCGGCGAGCGTGGTCGATGATCAGGCGCCAAAAAAGGCCGAGCGCAAGCTCAAGCAGATCGAAACCCGCGGCGCCACCGCAAACGACGCCGAAGAAAGCCCGGACCACAACAAGGATACCGAAGCCGCTACGCAAGCCGCGGCCGATAAACCCGCGGCCGAGCACGGCAAATCGAGCTGATCCCGGCTCAGCGCCAACGCCCGGTTCGGCCGGGCGCCGGCGTTATACCAACCTGCAAAAGCAATGACCTACCGGCCAAAAAACAGTCCGCTAATAAACGCGAATAAGACGCGCTTATGCGCTTTCCTCGCTTTCATTCGCGTTTATTAGCGTTCATTTGCGGACGAATTCTGGCTTCATGAAGATCGATCAATCTTTATGAGGGTTGGTATTACGCTGTGTCGAGGCGCGCGCGGATATCGGCGATCAGGCCCTCGACGCAGGTTTCGATCATGTCGAGCACGCGTTCGAAACCGTTCGGGCCGCCGTAGTAGGGGTCGCCCACCGGCTGCCCCGCGTGTATGGGGCTGAAGTCGCCGAGCAGCGCGATGCGCTCGAGCAACTCGCCGCGCCCGCCGGCCAGTGCGCAAAGATCGGCCCGATTACCCTCATCCATCGCGATCAGGTAATCGAAGGCGGCGAGATCGGCCGGCGCGACCTGACGTCCGCGTAACGCGCTCATATCGTAGCCCCGCCCGGCCGCCGCGTCCCTGGCCCGCCGATCCGGCGGATCGCCCACGTGCCAAGGCCCGGTTCCGGCCGAGTCCACCCGCACGCGGTCGGCGAGCCCGGCGGCTTGCAGACGTTGGCGCATGATGGCTTCGGCGGTCGGCGAACGACAAATATTGCCAAGACACACGAACAGGACACGGATTTCGGCGCTTGGGTTGGTCATGTGCGTTGCATTTTGCGTTCGACGAGGGCGAGATCGGCTTCGGTATCCACCCCCGGGCCCGGCAGGGCGACCGCGTCGACCAGAGCGATCGGCAGGCCGATCTCGAAGGCCCGGAGCTGTTCCAGCGATTCGCAGCGCTCCAACCGCCCCGGCGGCGCCGCGGCAAACGCGCGCAGGGCGGCCACACGATAGGCGTAGATGCCCAGATGACGGCGCGCCATGCCGGCCAAGTCGGTGTTGTCGCCATCGCGTTGAAACGGAATCGGCGCGCGACTGAAATACAGCGCCCGACCCGCGGCGGCGATCACTTTCACGATATTCGGGTTGATGAAGTCCTCGGCCGTTTCGATCGGCGTGGCGGCGGTGGCGATGGCGGCGCCCGGGTCGTCGACCAGCGCCCCGGCGACTTGATCGATCAACGCCGGCGGCATCATCGGCTCGTCGGCCTGAACATTGACCACGATCGCGTCGTCGGCCCAGGCCCGGCCGGCCACCACCTCGGCTATGCGGTCGCTGCCACAGCCGTGATCGGCGCGCGTCATCAGCGCGCGCGCGCCGGCGCCCTCGGCCACGGCCGCGATCTGCGCCGAATCCGTGGCCACGATCACCGAAGCGGCCGAACTCGCGGCCGCGGCCCGGCACACGTGCTCGATCATCGGCACGCCCGCGATCTCGCGCAGGACTTTGCCCGGCAGACGCGTACTGGCGAGCCGGGCCGGGATGACGACGTGGAAATTCATGAACTCTTACCGGCAAAGCGCGCAAGCAGCGCATCCAGCGCACGCTCGCAGGAAACGGACAGCCGCGTGATCACCGGCACCGCCCACCAGTGCGTACGCGCGAAAGCGGCGCATTTTACGGCATCCTTTTCGGTCATGAGCACCGGGCGATCGTCGCCGAAGTCCAGATCCTCGGGACGATAGCGATGATGATCGGGCACGGGATGCCGGATCAGGCTCAGGCCCGCTTGCTCCAGCATGTCGAAAAAGCGCGCCGGCTCGCCGATTCCGGCTATCGCATGGACCGCGGCACCACGGAAGTCGTCGAGCCGGCGCGTGCGCTCGTCGGCGAGACCATAGGCCGCGCCCGCCTCGAGCCAAAAATCGCGCCGCACGCCGTGCACACATTCCATATTCACCGCCGCCAGACGCGTGCGCGGTTCGCGCAGCGGCCCGGCCGGCAGCAGCCAGCCGTTACCATAGCCGCGGCGCGCATCCACCACGGCGATTTCGGCGTCGCGCGCCAGCCGGTAGTGCTGCAAACCATCGTCGGCGATGATCAGATCGACATCGGCGCGCGCCAACAGATGGCGTGCCGCCGCCACCCGATCGGGGTCCACCACGACCGGCACCGCCGCGCGCCGCGCGATCAGCACCGGCTCGTCGCCGGCTTCGGCGGCGGGCGTATCGGCCGCTACCGACAACGGATAACACGCCGACCGGCCGCCGTAACCGCGGGCGATCACGCCGGGCCGCAAGCCGAGCGCGCGCGCGCGTTCGACCACCGCGAGCGTGAGAGGTGTCTTGCCGCTGCCACCCACGCCGAGATTGCCGATCACGATCAGCGGCCGTGCGACGTGCTGCGCGCGCAGCCAACCCCGGCGATAAGCGGTCCGGCGCAGCGCGACAATCGCGCCGTAAATCGCGGCCAGGGGAATGAACGCCGCGATCGAGCGCTGGCCGTACCAGCGGCGCTGGATGGCCCTCGAAAGCGCCGACCCGCTCACACGTTGTCCGGATGCGCGAACTGGATCTCGTGCAGGCTGCGATAATGCCCACGGTGCGCCATCAGTTCGGCGTGGCTGCCCTGCTCGACCAGCCGTCCATCGTGCATCACCACGATGCGATCGGCGTCCTGAACGGTCGACAGCCGGTGCGCGATCACCAGCGTCGTCCGGTCGCGCATCAGGTTGTCCAAGCCTTGCTGAATCGCCTTTTCGGATTCGGTGTCCAGCGCCGATGTCGCCTCGTCGAGGATCAGAATCGGCGCATCCTTGAGCAGGGCCCGGGCGATCGCTATGCGCTGGCGCTGCCCGCCGGAGAGCATCAGCCCGTTCTGGCCCACCAACGTGTCGTAGCCCCTCGGCAACGATTCGATGAATTCGGCGGCGTAGGCGCGCTTGGCGGCCTCCTCGATCGTGGCCCGATCGACGCCGCCCAGCGCGCCGTAGGCGATATTGCCGGCGATGGTGTCGTTAAACAGCACGACGTTCTGGTCGACCAAACTGATCTGGCGCCGCAAGTCGGCCAGCCGATAATCGAAAACCGATACCCCGTCGAGCGCGATTCGCCCGTGCTGCGCGTCGTAGAAGCGCGGCAGCAGCGAAAGCAGCGTCGACTTGCCGCTGCCCGAGCGGCCGACAAAAGCGATCGTCCGGCCCGGCTCAACGTTGAAGCTGATATCCCGCAGTACATCGTGCTCGCTGCCCGGGTAGCGGAACGACACGCCCTCGACCTCGATCCGCCCCGCGGCCCGCTCGATCGCGCGCCTGCCGCGATCCGGCTCGCCCGGCTCGTCGATCAGCTCGAAGATCGCCCCGGCCGCGGCCATGCCGGCCTGGATGGTGGCATTGACGCCGGTCAACCGCTTGATCGGGCCCATCATGCCCATCATGGCGCCGAAAAACGTCGCCAGATCGCCCGGCGTCATCACGCCGCCGCCGGTGTTGCGCACCGCCACCGACACCACAAACGCGATGGCAATGGCGGCGATGAACTGAATCACCGGCACGCTGGCCGCACTCGTGGTCGCTTTACGCATGGCGATGCGCTGGTTGCGCTCGTTCACGCGCTCGAAGGCGCCGCGTTCGTACGCCTCGCCGCCGAACACCTTGACCACGCGCTGGCCGGTCAGCACTTCTTCGCTGATATGCGTGATGTCCCCCATCGACTGCTGGATGCTCGCGCTGTAGCGCCGGAACCGCTTGGATACGTGGCTCACGATCAGCGCGATGATCGGCCCGACGGCCAGCGTGATCAGGGCCAGCGACCAGTTGATCCAGAACATCAGCAGCGTGAAGCCGACGATACGCAGCGAATCCTGGATCACGATGGTAATCGCGCTGGTCGCCGCACCCGAGATCTGGCTCGTGTAGTAGGTCAGCATGGCGGTCGTGCGGCCGGTCGTGTTGCGGTCGAAGAAGCTCGCCGGCAGATGCAGGAACTTCTCGAACACGTCCGAGCGCACGTTGTAGACCACGCGGTTGGCCACCCAGGCCATACCGTAGTTCGACACGAAGCCCGCGATGCCGCGCATGATGAACAGGCCCAGCATGAAAATCGGGATCCAGTGGATCATCCACGGGTCGCGATCGACGATGCTGCCGTCGAGCAGCGGCTTGAGGATATAGATCAGCGCGGTGTCGGTACCGGCATAGATCGCCATGCCGATCGCCGCGAAGCCCAACCATTGTTTGTAGCGCCAGCTATAGCGCAGCAGCCGGGGGTAGATTTCCCCCATCGGCATGTCGGTATGGATCTTCTTGCGCACCAACTGGATTGCTCCCTGACGCCGGCGCCCACGGCGGCCGGCTGGCTCGGGCGAGCGATTTTGTCGAACTGCTCGCCATGACCAACGCGCATGATAATCATGCGTCTGATCCGCGGCTACCCGCTACCCGGCCGCGGCTGTTGCCAGAAGCGACGGTACCGGTAACGCCAGCGCACCACGCGTGGATCGTGCGGCGATGGCCAGGCGACCTGCAGCGCGCCTCCGGTCGCGGTGTCGAACAGCGCAATCCCGCGCGCGCGGTAGCGCTCGACGACCACCGGGCGCGGAAAGTTCCAGCGGTTGTGCCATCCCGCCGACACCAGCGCGACTCGGGGCGCCACCGTATCGAGCAGCGCCGCCGACGACGAGGTGGCGCTGCCGTGATGTGGCACCACGAGCACATCGCTGGCCAACGCCGCGCCCATGCGTGCCACCAGCTCGCGTTCGCCCGGCGCCTCGATGTCGCCGGTGAGCAGCGCGCTGGCGCGCGCAGAATGAATACGCAGCACGCATGAATGTTGGTTGCTCTCGGTTGCCGTGGCGGCCCGTTTGGCCGTGGGATACACCAGATCGAAAGTCACGCCGTCCCAGCGCCAATGCTGACCGGCGCGGCATGGATCGTCACTCCGGGCGCCTTGCCGATGAACCACGTCGGCCTTGTCCATGATGGCGGCGGCGCCACCGATATGGTCCATATCGCCGTGGCTGATCAGGAGTCGGTCGACGCGGGTGCGCCCGACTGCGCGCAGATACGGCACCACGATCATGGCGCCGGCGTCGAATCCCGTGCGGTAGGCCGGCCCGGCGTCGAACACCAGCGTGTGATGCGCGGTGCGCACCACGCTCGCCAGGCCTTGGCCGACATCGAGCACGGTCAGCCGGAAGCGCCCGGGGGCAATAACCTGCCCCGGCGGCCGCCAGCCGATCAACGCGGGCAGGACCAGCATCGCTCCGAGCGCACGAATACGCCATGGCATCGGCAGCGCGGCGAGCCCAAGACCGGCGACCGCCAGCAGCAGAGCGATTGGCCCCGGCAGCACATGATGAAACGCGGCCAGCGGCCAACGCGCGGCCCATTCCAGGCCGGGCCAGGCCGCGCCGAGCAGCGCCGTAATATGACCGAGCAACCAGCCGCCGGCGCCGCTCGGCGCGATGATCGCGGCGACCACGCCGAACAGCACCGCCGGCACGACGACACCGGCCGCCGGAATGAGCAGCGCATTGATCAGCGGCGCGGCCAGCGAGGCCTGGCCGAAGAACCAGAGCGTGAGCGGCATGAGAACGATCACCAGCCCGATCTGAAAATACAGCGCCTTCATCCACCACGGCCCGCGCGCCAGCGTGGCGATCCAGATCAGCCAGCCCACGGCCGTGAACGACAGCCAGAACCCGGGCGCAATCACCGCCGCCGGATGCCAGGCGACCACCGCCAACGCCGCCCAGGCCAGGGCGCGTCCGGCGCCGATTTCCCGTTCGACGACGATCGCGATAAAAAACGCCGCGGCCATGATCACCGCGCGCTGGGTCGGCACCGCCCAGCCGGCGAGCGCGGCGTAGGCCAGCGCGCCCGCCATGGCCGCCACGGCGGCAATCCGCCGGGCGTTGCGCGCCCAGGGCGAACGCAGCGCCAGCCACTTTGCGATCGCGAACAACAATCCGGCGATCAGGCCGATGTGCAGGCCGGAGATCGCCACCAGATGCGTGGTGCCGGTGGCGCGCAGCGTCGACCACTGCGCATCGGTGATGTGTTGGCGCACGCCCAGCGACAACGCCTCGATCAGACCGCGCATCGGCCGCTGGTCGAGTATCGGCGCCAGACGCTGCATCGCCTGGTAACGCAGCCGGTCGACGCTCCAGCGCGGCGGCGCACGGCAGGGGCTGGAATCGCGTACGTAGCCGGTGGCGTCGATGCCCTGGCGCCAGAGCCAGGCGGTATAGTCGAAGCCCCCGGGGTTGGCCGAGCCGTGCGGCGTCGAGAGCTTGGCCTTGATGTGCAGACAGTCGCCGGGCACAAGCCGCGGCGCATCGCTATACCAGGACAGCCGCAACCGGCGCGCCGGCTCAATGGTTTGCATCGGGTCGGTCTGTACCTGGAACCGCGTGCGATAGCGGCCGACCTCCGACAAACCGACCACGTGACCGGTCAGCGACACGATCTCGCCGTCGGCCGCCGCCGGCAGCCGATCGGCCATCTGATGCCGCGCCTGAATCAGGCTCCAAGCCGTCAGCATGCACGTCAACGCCAATAGCGCGCGACCCGGGAAGCGCAGCAGACAAAGCGCAAGCGGGGCGAGCAGCCAAGCGGGGCTCGGCAGGCTGGGGCATTGATAGACCGCGGCCACGGCCGCCACCGCGACGGCCGCGATCAGCCGGATATCGTCGAGCACCGCGAACGCCGGCATCGCGCCGGCCGACCGATGGCCCATCATTTCCCCCCAAGCCGCGGCCGATCGGGCGGCCGCTCTCCCCGAATCAGAGACTAGAGCTTGGCGAGGTTTTGCGCCACCGCGCGCCCGGACTCGGGAGTCAGGTCAGATCGGTGAGCGCCGCCGGCGCGAGCCGGCCGTCGGTCAGGCTCCAGATTTGGTCCATGCGCTGTGCGAGCTGGCGATCGTGGGTGACCATTACCAGGCTGGTGCCCAAATCGGCGTTCAACCCGAGCATGAGATCGAACACGCTCGCCGCGGTGCGATGATCGAGATTGCCGGTCGGCTCGTCGGCCAGAATGCAGGCCGGCCGCGTGACCAGCGCCCGGGCCACCGCCGCGCGCTGGCGCTCGCCGCCGGACAGTTCCGTCGGCTTGTGTTCGAGCCGCGCGCCGAGGCCGACCTTTTCCAGCAGTTCGCGGGCGCGCTTCAGCGCCGGGCCGTTGGGACCGCGCCGAATCAGCAGCGGCATGGCCACGTTTTCGATCGTGGTCAGCTCGGGCAACAGATGATGGAACTGATAGATGAAACCGAGCTTTTCGTTACGCAGCCGGCCGCGGGCGGCGTCCGATAGGTGGGTCATGTCCTGGCCGGCGATATGCACCGTGCCTTTGCTGGGCATATCCAACCCGCCGAGCAAATGCAGTAGGGTGGATTTGCCGGAGCCCGAAGCCCCGATCACCGCGATTCGCGCCCCGCTCGGCACATCCAGATCGACGTCTTCGAGCACCGTGACCGGTTCCCGGACCTCGGTAAATGTCTTGGTCAGCCGCTTCGACGACAGCACCAGTTCCGTTGGCTCATCACTCATAGCGCAGGGCCTCCGCCGGCTGCACGCGCGCCGCGCGCCAGGCCGGGTACAGCGTCGACAGGAACGACAGCAACAGCGACAGCCCCGAGATGCGGATCACGTCGGCCTCGTGCAGCTCGCCCTTGAGCTGGCTGATGTAGTAGACATCGGCCGACAGCAGATCGGTATGCAGCACCTTTTCCACGAACGGCACGATGTTTTCCATATTGATCGAAAGCAGCACGCCGAGGATCACGCCGATCACCGTGCCGATCACGCCGATCAGCATGCCTTGGATCATGAAGATCGCCATCACCGACTTCGGCTTCATGCCCAGCGTGCGCAGGATCGCGATATCGCCCAGCTTGTCGGTGACCACCATCACCAGCATGGACACGATATTGAACGCCGCCACCGCGATGATCAGACTCAAGATGATGAACATCATCGTCTTCTCGGTGGCGATCGCGTGGAAAAAGTTCGCGTTCTGCTCGGTCCAGTCGGTCACGCGGTAACGATAAGGCAGCGACTGCGACAGCTGATACGAGACCTGCGGCGCCTTGAACAAGTTTTTGAGCCGTAGCCGCAGTCCGGTCACGCCGTCGCCCATGTGATAGAGCGTCTCGGCGTCCTGCATCGAGATCAGGACCATGCCGTTGTCGTACTCGTACATGCCGACGGAGAAGATGCCCGACACATGAAAACGCCGGAAGCGCGGCACGATGCCCGCCGGCGTGACATTGGCCTCGGGGATCAGCAGATCGACGTCGTCGCCGATGCCGACACCGAGCCGGCGCGCCAGATCCACGCCCAGCACCATGTTGTACGTGCCGCCCTGCAGCGAATCGAACGAACCCGCGACCATATGGCTGGCCACGTCCGATACATGCTTCTCGCGCGCCGGTACCACGCCGCGCAGCAACACGCCCGAAATCGCGCGGCCGCTGCGCACCATGCCCTGGCCGGAGACATAGGGCGCCGAGGCCATCACCTGCGGTATCTTCCGGTCGACCTGCTTGCGCAGATCCTGCCAGCCTTGCAACGCGCCGTCGGTCGCCTGAATCTCGACGTGCGCCGCCATGCCCAGGATGCGATTGCGCAGTTCCGATTGGAACCCGTTCATCACCGACAGCACCGTGATCAGCAGCATCACGGCCAGCGCGATCCCGCCCATCGATATCGACGAGATGAACGATATAAAATGATTGCGCCGCTTGGCGCGCGTGTAGCGCAGGCCGAGCGCCAGTTCGAGCGGTCTAAACATGGCCGCGCATTAAATCACACAGACGACGATCGGCACAGCAACGCATCGCGTGCTCCAGTAGTAACAGGAGGGTGTTTACAAAACGTAGCGAGCGCAGTCAGTTCGAGCACGCCCGGAGCGCAGGAAGCGCAGCGTATAAATAATACGTGAGCATTTCGAGCACCGGACGGGCTCGAAATGGCAAGCGCAGTAGTTTTGCAAACACCCTCTAAGCGAGATATGAATATGCGGCTAAGAGCGCATCAAACACGATTGGTTCACGGCGCCGCGCTCTTGTTCGTGGTCAACGCCGCGGGCGCCGGAACGCTCCACGCCGCCGACTATGCCAGCGGAAGCTACGGCGCCACGAACATACCGGATGCCAGCGCGCGATCGGCCGCACCGGCGAAACCGCCGGTTACGCGCACGCCGATAACCCCAAGCATCGACGCCGGACCGCATCGGGGCGAGACCATGGCCGTGGTACGCGCCCGCTACGGCGCGCCGCGCTCGACCCGCGGCCCGGTCGGCCAGCCGCCGATCACGCGCTGGAATTACGATCGCTACCATGTTTATTTCGAAGGCGATCGCGTGGTTCACACCGTCGTGCCGGCCGATCCGGAACCGCTTTATCACGTCGATGACCTCGACCGAACCCGCCCATGAGCGAGCGCTGTCTGCCGCCCGAATGGGCGCGTCAGAGCGCTACCCTGCTGGTCTGGCCGCGGGCCGACGGCGACTGGGGCGAGGGGCTGACCGCGGCACGCGATAGCGTTCAGGCCATGGCCGCCGCGCTGGCCCGGTTTCAGCGCGTGCTCGTGGTCGCCCCGGACGACGAAGCCGCCACCGACATCGCGACACGTCAGCGGGCCGAAACTCTGCCGGGCACGCGGTTGGAGACACTTCAACTGCCCGCCGACGATATCTGGGCACGGGATACCGGCCCAATCACGATGCAAGAAGCGGGCCGTCGCGTGTTCGTGGATTTTCGCTTCGACGGCTGGGGCGGCCGCTTCGACGCGGCCGCCGACGACGCGCTCACCTTGGCCCTGTACGAAACCGGCCGGCTGGGCGCGGGCGACTACCGGCGCAGCGCGACGGTACTGGAAGCCGGCAGCATCGAATCCAACGGCCAAGGCGCGCTCTTGACCACCGAGCGCTGTCTGATCGGCGCCGGCCGGCGCAACCCGGGTTTCGAGCGTGGCCACGCCGAGACGCTGCTGGCCGACACGCTCGGCGCGAACATCGTGCACTGGCTCACCCGCGGCGATCTCATCGGCGACGACACCGACGGCCATATCGATACGCTCGCGCGCTTCGTCGCCCCCGACACCATCGCTTACCAGGGCTGCAGCGACCCGCGCGACGCGCACCACGGCGAACTGGCGGCCATGGCCGGCGAGCTGGCCGCGCTGCGCGATGCCTACGGCGCGCCCTACAAGCTGATTCAACTGCCGCTGGCCGCACCGCAATACGATCGGCACGACGGCCACCGACTGCCGGCCGGCTATGCCAACTTCCTGATCGCCAACGGCTGTGTGCTGGTGCCGGCGTTCGACGATCCGGCGGACGCCGAGGCCGCCGCGATCATCGGCCGCTGTTTTCCCGATCGCGAAATCATTTCCATCGACAGCCGCGCATTGATCCGCCAGCACGGCGGGCTGCATTGTGCGGCGATGCAAATTCCTCATGACCGGCCCCATGACTGATACCTCTATTCTTACCATCGCCGTCGCCCAGTACGCCTGCGCCGACAACGCCGAAACCAATCTGGCCACCGCCGAGCGCTATATCGCCGAGGCCGGCGCGGCCGGCGCGCGCCTCGTGCTGCTGCCGGAGCTGCACAACACGCCTTATTTTTGCCGGCGTGAGGACCCGGCGATGTTCGACTACGCGGAGCCCGTCCCCGGCCCGTCGAGCCGGCGGCTGGCGGCCGCGGCGAAAAACGCCGGCGTGGTGGTCGTGGCCTCGCTGTTCGAGCGGCGCGCGGCCGGCATTTATCACAACACCGCGGTCGTGCTCGACAGCGACGGAAGTCTCGCCGGGCGCTATCGCAAAATGCATATTCCGGACGACCCGGCGTACTACGAAAAATACTATTTCACGCCCGGCGACCTCGGCTTCACGCCGATCGATACGCAGGTCGGGCGGCTGGGCGTGCTGGTGTGCTGGGATCAGTGGTATCCCGAGGCCGCGCGCTTGATGGCGCTGGCCGGCGCCGAGCTGCTGATCTACCCATCCGCCATTGGCTGGGACGATGCCGACGACGACGCCGAACAGGCGCGCCAGTTGGCCGCCTGGCAGGGCGTACAGCGCGGGCATGCGATCGCCAATCACCTGCCGGTCGTCACCTCGAACCGGGTTGGCGTCGAGGGCGGCCCAAACGCCGAAATCCGGTTCTGGGGCCACAGCTTCGTGTTCGGGCCGCAAGGCGAAACGCTGGCCGAGGCCGGCACGGACGGCGCGCTTGTCACCGCCGAACTCGATCTGCATCGCAGCGAGACCCTGCGGCGTATCTGGCCGTTCTTCCGCGATCGGCGGATCGATGCGTTCGGCGAACTGACGCGGCGTTTTCGCGACTGAACCGGCTCGTCGCCGCCGGCTCTCTGTGCAATAATCCGCGCCCTCTCATGGCAGTCAGCACGCCCCACATCACCGCTCCGAGTCCCCTCGCCCCGCCGCCGCTCGTGCCCGGTAGCGCCGCGCGCTGGACCGGCCTGGCCGGCGCGGCCACCGCGCTCGCGTTGGTTTCGGCCGCGGCCGCGCGCGACGGGCTGACCGTGGCCGTGGTCGCCGACGAGCACCGCGCCTATCGGCTCGAAGAGGAACTGCAGTTCTTCGCGCCGGACGATCTGCCGGTTCATCATTTCCCCGACTGGGAAACGCTGCCCTACGACGTATTCTCGCCGCATGCGGATATCATCTCGCAGCGGCTGTTGCTATTGCTGCGGCTGCCGTCGATGGGGCGCGGTATCCTGATCGTCGCCGCGGACACGCTGCTCCAGCCGCTGCCGCCGCACGCTTTCGTCGATGGGCGGGCAATGGCGTTCACGCTCGGCGAGCGCCTGGATTTCCACGCTCTGCGCGAGCGTCTGCAGGCCGCCGGTTATGCCGCGGTTTCGGAAGTGCGCACGCACGGCGAATTCGCGATTCGCGGCGCGGTCATGGATTTGTACCCGACCGGTTCCGATCGGCCCTACCGGCTCGATTTGTTCGACGACGAGATCGAGACCATCCGCGCTTTCGATCCCGAAACCCAGCGCTCGACCGAGAAAATCGACTCGATCCGGCTGTTGCCGGCCCGCGAATTCCCGCTCGACGCCGAGGCGATCAAGTCGTTCCGGCAGCGCTATCGCCAACGCTTCGACGGCGACCCGGGCGCCAGCCTCATTTATCGCGATGTCTCCAGAGGTGTGCCGCCGGGTGGCATCGAATCTTATCTGGCGTTGTTCTTCGACGAGATCGCCGCGCTGACCGACTATCTGCCCGCCGACGCGGCGCTGGTCGAGCTCGGCGACGTGCACAGCGCGCTGAACACCGCCTGGGGCGCGATCGTGGATCGTTATGAGCAGCGCGGGGTGAATCCCGAGCGCCCGATCCTGGCGCCCGACGAAGCGTTCGTGACGCGGCAGACGCTGAAATCGGCCTTCGACGGCCTCACCGGCGCGCGCATCGTCGATAGCTATACCGGCGATACGGGCGGCGCGGTGTTTGCCGCGGCGCCGGCGCCGCCGCTCGCCGGCGCGGATGTCGCCGCCACCGGGCGGGCGTTGCGCGAATTCTTCGATTCCTTCGATGGGCGCATCCTGATCACCGGCGACTCGGCCGGCCGTCGCGAGGCGCTGCGCGACTGGCTGACCCAGCTCGGGCTGGCGCCCGCGCGGGCCGCGGGCTGGCGCGAGTTCGCCGATGGCAACAAGCGCATCGCGGTCACCGCCGCGACGCTGGAAGCCGGTTGTCTGCTGACGGCCGATCATTTGGCGATCATCGCCGAGAGCCAACTCACCGGCGCACGACCGCCGGCCAAGACGCGCCGGCGAGCGCCGGTGCGCGATCCCGAAACCGCGATCCGCGAGCTGACCGATCTGGCGCCCGGCGCGCCGGTGGTGCATCAAGACAACGGCGTCGGCCGCTATCAGGGCTTGATCAAGCTTGCGGCCGGCGGCATCGAGAACGAATTCGTCACCATCGAATACGCTGGCGGCGATCTGCTGTACGTGCCGGTGGCCTCGCTACATTTGGTGCATCGCTTCACCGGCGGCGATGCCGAGACCGCGCCGTTGCATCGGCTCGGCAACGATCGCTGGTCCAAGGCGCGCAAGAAAGCCGCGCAGCAAGCGCGCGATACCGCCGCCGATCTGCTCGAAATCCAGGCCAAGCGTGAATCCGCCCAAGGCGTGGCGATGCAACCGGACGAGGCCGATTACGCGAAGTTCTCGGCCGCCTTCCCGTTCGAGGAAACGCCCGATCAGCAGCGCGCCATTAACGAGGTCATGGCCGATCTGTCACGCGCGACGCCGATGGACCGGGTGGTCTGCGGCGACGTCGGCTTCGGCAAGACCGAGGTCGCGCTCAGATCCGCGTTCGTGGCCGTGTCGTCCGGGTATCAGGTGGCCGTGCTGGTGCCGACCACTCTGCTCGCCCAGCAACATTATCAGAGCTTCGCCGACCGCTTTGCCGACTGGCCGGTCAGAATCGGCGCGCTGTCGCGCATGCGCACGGCCAAGCAGCGCGACACGCTGCTCACCGAAATGGCCGCGGGCTCGCTGGATATCGTGATCGGCACGCATCGACTGCTGGCCCGCGACATCCGCTTCAAGAAGCTCGGCCTGTTGATCGTCGACGAGGAGCATCGCTTCGGCGTACGCCACAAGGAGCGGATCAAGAGCCTGCGCGCCCAGGTCGATCTGCTCACGCTGACCGCCACACCGATCCCGCGCACGCTCAATATGAGCCTGTCCGGCCTGCGCGATCTGTCGATCATCGCCACCCCGCCCGAATCGCGGCTGGCGATCGAGACGTTCGTGTCGAAATACGACGGCGTCATGATCCAGGAAGCCGCGCGCCGTGAGATGCGCCGCGGCGGCCAAATCTATTACGTGCACAACAAGGTCGCCGACATCGACCGCAAGGCGCGCGATTTGGCCGAATTGCTGCCCGAGGCCCGCATCCGGATCGCCCACGGGCAGATGCACGAGCGCGAACTCGAACAGGTGATGCTCGATTTCTATCATCGCCGCTTCGATATCCTGCTCTGCACCACGATTGTGGAATCGGGCATCGACGTGCCGAGCGCGAACACCATCATCATCGACCGCGCCGACACCTTCGGTTTGGCCCAGCTGCATCAGCTTAGAGGCCGCGTCGGGCGCTCACATCATCGGGCCTATGCCTACCTGCTCACGCCCGAGGATTCGGCCGTGATGACGAGGGACGCCGAAAAGCGGCTCGACGCCCTGGCCTCGCTGCACGATCTGGGCGCCGGCTTCGCGCTGGCCACTCACGATCTGGAGATCCGCGGCGCCGGCGAACTGCTCGGCGAAGGCCAGTCCGGCCAGATTTCCGAGATCGGCTTCGATCTGTACCGTCAGATGCTCGATCGCGCCGTGGCCGCCTACAAGCGCGGCGAAGTGCCGGACGCCGATGCCGACGAGTTGATGGGCGCTACCGAGGTGGAACTCGGCGTGGCCGCCCTTCTGCCCGAGAATTACATCCCCGACGTGCACATGCGGCTGGTGCTCTACAAGCGCATCAGCGCGGCGAGAAGCGGCAAGGCGTTGCGTGCGCTCAAGGTCGAACTCATCGACCGTTTCGGTCTGCTGCCCGGGCCGGCCGAGAATCTGTTCGCGGTCACCGGCCTCAAGCTGCAGGCCGCGCCGCTGACATTGGCCAAGCTCGAAGCCGGACCGGATGTCGGACGACTGCATTTCGGCAAGTCGAGCAAGATCGACCCGGCCACGCTGATCGCGCTGGTCCAGGCCGATGCCCAAGCCTATCGGCTGGAGGGCGATTCCAGGCTCGTGTTCTTCCGCGATATGCCGGATATCGCGACCCGTATCGAGCGCGTAGCCGAACTGCTGGAGAAATTGGGTGCGCCGCCGATTGACGACGCGACAGAGGCCATTACCGGCTGAGATCTTGCCGGCTGCCGCGATCGATACTATTGTTGAAATATTCAACAATGCCGGAGTCAGTCGTGAGCACGGTCAATTTCTCGGTGCCCGAGGATGTCAAGGAAGCCTTTAACCGTACGTTCGAAGGCCAGAACAAGAGTGCGATCGTTGCGGATCCGATGCGAGAGGCGATCGACCGCGCGAACCGCAAGGCACGCGCCCGGGACGCCTTCGAAGCGCTGACGGCAAGACGGCATCTGCGACCATCGGCGAGTGACGAGGACATCCGTCGAATCCGCGACGCGATGCGCGATTGAGCTACACGATCGATGCGAGCGTCGTCGTCAAATGGTTGTTATACCAACCTGCAAAAGCAATGACCTACCGGCCAAAACAGTCCGCAAATAAACGCAAATGCGCGCGAATAAGACGCGCTTATGCGCTTTCCTCGCTTGCATTCGCGTTTATTAGCGTTCATTTGCGGACGAATTCTGGCTTCATGAAGATCGATCAATCTTTATGAGGGTTGGTATTAGCTCTCCCATTTGGTCGACTGCACGGTTTCATACCGCGCGGTCGAAAGATATTTGATTTGCGGGCGATTTTCTTTTTATATGCCTTGGTGTTTCCCGAAAGTCAGATCGTCGGAACGACCGATTCCAGCAATCGCTCGATATCGATCATGCCGCGGGTCAGTGTCGCCTTGATTTCGGCGTGGATCGCGATTCCGCCGGTGCGGCCGGCGGCCTTGTTCACGACCACCGCCGCACAGGCGTAGGACAGGCCGGCTTCGCGGGCCAACGCGGCTTCCGGCATGCCAGTCATGCCGACGATGTCGCAGCCGTCGCGTTCCATGCGGTCGATTTCGGCCGCGGTTTCCAGTCGCGGGCCCTGGGTTACGCCGTGCACCGCCGCGTCGGCCGGTTCGAAATCCAGAGCGGTCGCCGCGTCGATCAACGCCTGTCGAAGCGCGGGCGTATACGGATCGGTGAAGTCGATGTGATCGAGTTCGCCGCCCTCCGGATCGTCGTAGAAGGTATGCGCCCGCCCCCAGCTATAGTCGACGACCTGATGCGGGATCACGATACGCCCCGGCGTCATCGTCTCGCTGATGCCGCCGACCGCGGCGATCGCGATCACTTGCCGGCAACCGGCATCGGCCAGCGCGCGGATATTGGCGCGATAGTTGATCGCATGCGGTGAGATCCGGTGGTCGCGGCCGTGCCGCATCACGAAGCAGACTTCGCGTCCGGCGAAACGGCCGCGCACCAGCGGGCCCGAGGGTGCGCCGTAGGCCGTCTCCGGCCACGCCGGCTCGTCCTGTTGGGTGACGCCGGCCAGTTCGGCCAGCGCTGTGCCGCCGATGATGCCGATCGGCGCCGTCACGTCGATTCGTGTTCGCGGCCGATCGCCCAGACCCCGGGCAGTTGCCGGAAATAGCCCTTATAGTCCATGCCCGAGCCGAAGACATAGCGATCCTCGACGGTGCAGCCCACGTAGTCGGCCTTGAGCCCGGGCGCACGGCGGTCGTGGTCCTTGAGCAGCAGCATCGCCGTGCGCACGGACGCCGCCCCCTGGCCGCGGATCGAGTCGAGAATCGCGGCCAGCGTGTGCCCCTCGTCGATGATGTCGTCCACGATCAGCACATGCCGGTCGGCCAGCCGCAGACCCGGGCTGACCTTCCACACCAACGCGCCGCCGGCGGTTTCACCGCGATAGCGCGTGGCATGCAGATAGTCGAGTTCGAAGGGAAAGGCCAGCCGTTTGCCGAGTTCGGCCGTGGCCTGCAGTCCGCCCAGCATGACGCACACCACCACCGGGTCGAGCGCGGCCAGATCGGCGGTGACCTCGGCGGCCATCCGGTCGTAGGCGGCGTCGATTTCGGCCTTGCTGATTAGGCAATCGGCGCCTGCATAGACGGCCTTGGCTTCTTCGTAGCGCTGTCGGTCGAAACCGCTCATGATCTCCCCTGATTTGTTGTTCACCGGCGTCGTCCGGGCCTACTTGGCCTTGATCGTTGGCGATGTCGTGTTACGCATCGGATTGTACCTTTTCGACATCGATCCATCGCCATGCCTCATCGTTGTCGGCCTTCCTGTTCGACTCGAACCATCATGCGGCGCTCATCAGCTGCGCGGCGATCTCGCGCGCGGCGCGCAGACGCCCAGGGTCGGACTCGGCCGGGTCGGGCTCAGCATGACGGCGCGACCGATCAAGCCGATCGCCCAGCGCCGCTCGGCGTTCACGGCCTGCATCCGGCGCGCCGTCGGCCACGATGCGGCGGGCCACCAGGGCCGCCTCCCGATCGTTGCATACCGGCAGGTAGTCGCAACCGGCGGCCAGCGCGCCGCGCGTGCGCTGGGCATAATCGCCGAGCGCGGCCGCGCCGCCCATGCTCAGGTCGTCGCAGAACACACAGCCGTCGAAGCCGAGTTCGCCGCGTAAAATCCCATCGATCCAGCGCGACGAGAGGCTGGCCGGGCGCTCGTCGACCGCGGTGAACCGCACGTGCGCCATCATCACCGAGGCGATGCCCTGATCGATCAATGCGGCGAACGGCGCCCAGTCGCGCTCGAGTTCGCCTCGCGGCCGGTCGTCGACCGGCAGTTCGGCGTGGGAATCGGCGGCGACATAGCCGTGGCCGGGAAAATGCTTGGCCGTGGCCGCACTGCCCGCCTCGGCGAGCCCCCGCGCATAAATTGCGGCCAAGTCGGCGACCGCGTCCGCGGTTTCGGCGAGCGCACGGCTGCCGATGACATCCGATACGCCGTAGTCGAGGTCGGCGACCGGCGCCAGCGGCATGTCGACGCCGGCCGAGCGCAGCTCCGAGGCCGCCAGCCAGGCCAGTTCGCGGGCCGCCGCGCGCGCAGCCTCCGGGTCTTCAAGATACGCGCGGCCAAGCGCCCGCATCGGCGGGATCGGGGTAAAACCGTCTCGGAAACGCTGTACCCGGCCGCCCTCGTAATCGGCGACGATCAGCAAGTTGGGGCGCACCGCGCGCATCGCCGCCGTCAGAGCGCCCAGCTGCCGTCGGTCCGTGTAGTTGCGCGTGAACAGGATCGCGCCGCCGACGGCCGGATCGGCCAGCAGGCGGCAATCGTCGTCGGTCAGCGACTTGCCCTCGACATCGATCAGCAACGGGCCGGGCGCCGCGGCCGCGCTCATCGATCGTCGCCCCACCGGCTGTACGGAGAAAACGCCAACGCGTGGTTGTAGTAGCGCACGTCGTCGGTGATCTCGTCGCCGAGCCAGGCGGGCCGCTCGAAGCGGGCCGCCGGGTCGTCGAGCTCGATTTCGGCGACCACCAGCGGCGCGTTGGCGCCGGCGAATTCATCGATTTCCCAGGTGTGCCCGGCATGATCCAACCAGTGGCGAACCTTCTCGACCGGCGGCGTGAGGGTAAGACGGTCCAGAATCTCGCGCGCCTCGGCCATCGGGATCGCGTATTCGTACTCGGCGCGCGACGTACCCACCTGGGCGGCCTTGATGTTGAGATTCGCGGCGTCGCCTTCGATGCGCACGCGCACCGAGGCGCGGCCCGATTCGTTGAGATAGCCCTGCGCGAAATGCCGGCTGGCATGGGCCGCCCCGCGCCAACCGTCGTCGTCGACGAGGAACTTGCGTTCGATCTCAAGTGCCATCAGGAGCCTCGGCTCGGTTTTTCGAAAACCGCCATCGATTCGATGTGCGCGGTATGCGGGAACATATCCATCACGCCGGCCGCGGCCAGACGATAACCGTGCCGTCCGACCAGCGTGGCCGCGTCGCGCGCCAGGGTCGCCGGGTGACAGGAACAGTAGACGATACGCGACGCGCCGGTGGCGGCCACATGGCCGAGAACTTCGGCCGCGCCCGAGCGCGGCGGGTCGAGCAGTACCTTGTCGGCCTTGTCCGGCTGCCAGGCCGGGCGCGGCGCCGGCTCGAACAGATTGTCGACGTGGGCGCTCACGTTGGTCGCGCCGTTGCGCGCCGCGTTCTCCCGCGCGCGCTGAACCAGCCCGGCCTCGCCTTCGACCGTGACGACCTCGCCGGCGGTGCGCGCCAGCGGCACGGAGAAATTGCCCAGCCCCGAAAACAACTCCAGCACCGTCTCCCCGGGCTGCAGATCCAGATGCGCGAGCGCGACATCGACCATCTTGCGGTTGATCTCGCCGTGGATCTGCACGAAATCGTTCGGTTCGAAGTACAGGCGCGCCCCAAAGGCCGGCAAATCATAGTACAGCGGCTCGGGGGCGCCGGTCAGCGGCGTGATGGTGGTTTCGTTGCCGGGCTGAAGATAAAGCACGAAACCGGTCGCGCGAGCGTATTCGGCCAGCCGCTCGCGATCGGCCGGGCTCGGCTGATCGAGCACACGAAAGACGAGCGCCACGTGATTGTCGCCGGCCGCGACCTCGATCTGCGGGATCGCGCTGCGGATCGACAGGTCGTCGATCAGGCGCCCGAGTTCGGTCAGCCGGTCGCCGACGTCGGCCACCAGCACCTCACAGCGCGACAATTGGGCGATAAACGGCGCGCCGCGTTCGCGAAATCCGACCAGCGTGCCGCCTTTTTTCGGCACGTGCTTCACCCCGAGCCGCGCCCGGCGGCGATAGCCCCAGCGCGCGCCGGTCAGCGGCTCGAGCATGCGCTCCGGGGCGACGCCGCCCACCCGTTCGAGCGTTTGTACGAGCTGACGCTGCTTGAATTCCACCTGTGCCGCGGGCGAGGCATGCTGCAGGACACAGCCGCCGCAAATACCGAAATGAGCGCAGCGCGGCGTCGTCCGATCGGCCGAGGCCGAGAACAGCGTGGCCATCTCGGCCTGTTCGTAGTCGCGCTTGACCTTGACCGGCCGGTAAAGCGCCTGTTCGCCGGGCAGCGTGTCGGCGACGAAGATGGCCTTGCCCTGGACGTGCCCGACGCCGCGGCCGTTACTGGCCAGATCGGTGATATCGACGACGCCGCGCTCGGGTGGCTTTTTGCGCTTAAGCCGACGGCTCATGCGCTGTTCTCGAACCGGATTTCGGACAGCCGCGCCTCGCGCTTGGCGCGCTCGCCGGCATCGATGCAACCGGTCACGTACTGCCAGCGCAGCCAGAGCCGATAGCGCGCGATCGCGCGTGCGACCGTATCCGGCGCGCCCCGGGTCGTATCCAGCCCGGCCATCAGTTGCAGACACGCCAATTCGACTTCGTCGGCCGGCGCCGGATGGCCGGCGGGCGCGGGCGCGGCGCGCTCGGCCAGAGCGCGGGCGCGCGCCGCGGCAAACGCCGCAGGCAAAACGCGCGCGTGCGCCAGCGCCCGGGCAGCCAACAGCGCGCGTGCGGCACCGTCCCAATCGACCAAATCGACCGCGCCGGCCGGCCAAGCCGCGAACAGCGCCTCCAGCCGTTCGGGCTCGGTCGCCGCCGCCGGGCCGACCAGACGCGGCCCGGCAGCCCCGTCGTCGATCACGGCGGCCAACGCGTCGATGCAGCGCAGATGGCCGGGCAGATCGGCCCGGCCCCAGCGCTGCATATGAACCTGTCCGAGCGCCCGGGCCACGCCGGCATCGTCCAGCTCACCGTAATCGGCCAGCCGGCGCGCGGCGGCCGCATCCAGTACGGTATGCGCGACCAGAACGACCGTGGCGGTCGTCACGGCTTGTCGTAAACGCCGGTCGAGAGGTAACGATCGCCGCGATCACAGATGATCATGGCGATAGTGGCGTGCTCCACCTCGGCGGCGACCGTGAGCGCGGCGAACACACTACCGCCCGACGACGGGCCGGCGAAGATGCCTTCCTCGCGCGCCAGCCGTTTCATCGTGGTCTCGGCGTCGGCCTGCTCGACATCGATAATACGATCCACGCGCCGGGGCTCATAGATTTCCGGCAGATACGCTTGCGGCCAGCGCCGAATACCGGGAATCTTGGACTCGCCGGCCGGCTGCACGCCGATGATCTGAATATCGGGATTGACTTCCTTGAGGTAGCGCGAGCAGCCCATGATCGTACCGGTGGTGCCCATGGTGGCCACGAAATGGGTGATCCGGCCGTTGGTGGCGTCCCAGATTTCCGGCCCGGTGGTTTCGTAGTGCGCACGCGGATTGTCCGGATTGGCGAACTGGTCGAGCAGATAGCCTTCGCCGTCGTCGTGCATCTGCCGGGCCCGATCGCGCGCGCCTTCCATGCCCTCGGCTTCGGATATCGGGACGATCTCGGCGCCGTAGGCGCGCATCGAGGCCCGGCGTTCCTCGCTCATGTTCTCGGGCATGAGCAGGCGCATCCGGTAGCCTTCCATGGCCGCGACCATCGCCAGCGCGATGCCGGTGTTGCCGCTGGTGGCTTCGATCAGGGTATCGCCCGGCCTGATCTCGCCGCGCTCAGCGGCGCGCCGGATCATGGAATACGCCGGGCGGTCCTTGACCGAACCGGCCGGATTGTTGCCTTCGAGCTTGGCGAGCACGACGTTGTCGGTCTCGCCCGGCATGCGCTGCAGGCGGGTCAGCGGGGTGTTGCCGACGAAGTTCTGGAGTGTGGGATAGCTTTTCATAGCGCCATTCTAGCAGCGCCCCAGCGGCGCGTTAATGGCCGTTAATGCGATTGAAAAATAAAGACGTGTAGGGTCTCGTCTCCTTGTCGGACATCCAGCGGGCGATCGTCAACTACTTGCCTTGGCGCGGCGCCATTCCAGATAAGACATCACCTCTTGTCCGCCTGACATAATCGATTCTGCGCTGCTCAGGTGGAGCACGTTGCCTTCGAGCGACACGATGCGCTGCTGCGTCTGCCCCGTCCAGTTCGGAAACAGCGAGACATGCATGGAATGGAACAGTGCCTGTTTGTCCTCGTCGACATAGTAGGCGCCGGAATAGGCGATGTAGGTCGATGCTTCTTGCCGATATTCGTCGGTCGTGCCATCGAACCAGTCGCCGGAGGCGAACGGGGCCCTATCGGGCGCCATCAACTGGGCCGACATGTAACCGTCGGGCGTGTAAAGAATCAGTCCCTTGGGATTTTCGCCCAGCGGATAGGTGGTCGGAGAACCATCGACCGGTTTCTCAACGTACGACGCCAGTTTCCAGGCGCCGATCAACTGCTCGCGAAGCGTTTTTACTCATGGCCTTCTGCCTGTTCGATTGGAAATAGCAAGAATTGCGACAGGGAGCGAATTGCCCGGCCAAGGGTTTTAGTTGCTCTGTAGATCGCCATCGATGGGCAGTATTTGGCCGGAAATCGATTGAGCCGCGTCGGAGGCGAGAAACACCGCCAGCGCGCCGATATTCGCCGGATCGACGAAGTGCTTGAGCGACTGCTTGGCCAACGCGTCCTCGGTCGCTTGTTCCAGTGTCTCGTGTGCCTGCTCGGCGCGGCCTTCAAGCACGTGGTGTATGCGTTCACCTTTGACCGCGCCCGGCGCAATTGCGTTGACGCGAATGTCATACTCGCCCAGCTCCATGGCCAGCGTCTTGGTCAGACCCAGCAGGCCCCACTTGGTCGCGCAGTACGGGCTGCGATTGGGATAGCCAAAACGCCCGGCGGCCGACGACATATTGATGATGACGCCCGCAGCGGATTGCTTGAGATGGGGAATAGCCCGCTGCGTCGTGTAGAACGTGCCGTTGAGGTTAATTTGGACCACCTGTTCCCATTGCTCGAGCGGGAGGTCTTCGGCGGCCAGGGTCGGGCCGGATATGCCGGCGTTGTTGACCAGCACATCCAAACCGCCCAATGCCTCGGTGCCGGCCTGGATCATGCCGGCGATGGCCTCCGGCTGAGACATGTCGCACTCGGCGATATGGACACCGGGCAACTCGTCGCGTACTCGCGCGAGCGCCTCCATATCGATATCGCAGATAAAAACCTGCGCGCCTGCAGCATGAAACGCTTCAGCAATGGCGTGCCCGATGCCCGAGGCCGCCGCCGTGATCAATACCCGTTGCGGCTGATTCATGATGAAAATTTCCTCTTGGGCAGGTTGTTCACATTCTTCCTATCGAGAATGAGCAGATGAAACCACCTTACTCAAGCGAATTTCATCGTGAACAATACGGATGAACCCTGTCCCTCGCTGGGCATGCACAAGCCAGTGAAACCACACGCCCAGAATCTTTTACGAGTCCGAAATCGCCTAATGCAAGGCTTGCCGCCCAGCATCCGTCGCCGCGCGCCTTTCGCGCACCGCCTCGGACAAGCCCTAAGGCCCGGCCTTGCGCAGTGTCAGGTTGATGCGATGCGATCCGGCGAAGGCGTGATCCGCCGCTTTGAGCGGCGCGATGCCGTGATAACGCAGGCGCGCCGGGCCGCCCCAGACCACGACATCGCCGTGGGTGATCGGGATGCGTAGCGGCCGATCACCGCGCCTCCAGCCGCCGAACAGGAACACGGCCGGCGCGCTCGGCGGCCTCGCGCGTTGCGTAAAACGCGACGTTCTCGCGCTTAGGCGCGCGGGAGGAGCAGCTCGGCCGGCAATACACGCCGGTCGTTTTGACTGCGTAGAAGAAATCGCCGTCGGCGGCGGCATCGTTTGCCGTGACCGCCTGCCAGCGCTGGTTATCACGTTTGGCGCTCGGCATCTTAACGGACTCTTGTAGTTCGATCATGACGGCTTTCCTTACGATGTCCTGATGTTGGACAGGTTAGAGCCGGATCAAGGCCGTCGCATTTATTGCTGCGTTAATCATTCGGCATGACCGATCCCACGACTCACGTGTCCGGCGGCCGCGCCGTGGGTAAATGCCAGCCGTAACGGAAAGCCATCACCCGTAAGGCAAAGCACAGCAACCCGCCGACAATCGTGGTGATCAACGCCGGAATACCGAGCACATGGCCGATCACCACCACGGCCGCGCCGGCCAGTCCGGCCAAGGCATAGATATCGGCGCGCAATACATTCGGTATCTGGATCGTCAGCAGGTCGCGCAGCATGCCGCCGCCGACCCCGGTCAACATGCCGAGCAATGCCGCCATCAGCGGGTTGAGGCCATAGACCAGCGCTTTTTCGGCGCCCGAGACCGCGAAGAACGCTAAACCTGCGGCATCGAACCACATCACCGGGTAGCTGAACCGGTCGACGATCCGGTACCACACATAAGTGATCGATCCGGCCAGCACTGAAACGCCGAGATAGGGCCAGTGCGCGATAGCCGCCGGCGGTACCGCGCCGATCAGCAGATCACGCGTGATACCGCCGACGTTACCCGCGGCAAACGACAGCACCAGCACACCGAAGATATCGAGCCGATGCTTGACCGCGGCGATCGCCCCGCTGATCGCGAACACGAACGTGCCTCCGAGATCAAGCAGCAGCAACAATAAATCCACCCTATATCATCCTCGGAATCCCGCGCCTGTATCGGGCGAATCTTTTTCCTATTCTGACGCGATTCAGCCCACTATAGCCGCACGCTGTACGCCGCCAGCCAGGGCCGCGTGGCGACCACCATCGCCTCGACCCCGGCTTCCAATGTCGGGTGGATCACCGGCAGGAAACCCGCGTTGTGATTGGTTGGAATTTCATTGATGCGATCTTCCGCTCTGGCTTTCTCATAAATGTCGGGGTCGGTGCCGCCGACAAACCAGAATACGGCGGGTACGTGCCACTCGGCGCCGAACGACCCGAAGTCTTCGCTCGCCGGCGCCGGCCCCGTCTCATGGACGCGATCGGCGGAAAAATGCGCACGAAACGACTCCACCACGCGCTGGCTCGCCTCTTCGTCGTTAACCACCAGATTGTAACGATCCAGCGGCGTGATCTCCGGGGCCCTGGGCGCGCCCGAGGCCGCGGCCTCGGCGTTGACGATCCGCTCGATGGCGGCGAGCACGCGCTTGCGCACGGCCTCGTCGAAGGTGCGCACATTGAGCTTGATGACGGCCTCGTCGGGGATGACGTTTTCCTTGCTACCGGCGGTCAGCGCGCCGACGGTCACCACGGCCGATTCGACGGCCGCGACCTCGCGGGAGACGATGGTCTGCAGCCGCAGCACCGTGGCCGCCGCCATGACCACGGGATCGATACTGGCCTGGGGCATCGAGCCGTGGCCGCCGCGCCCGAACAGCCGAATCTCCAGGCTGTCGGCGGCCGCGGTAATCACCCCGGTACGGCCGCCGATGGCGCCCGCCGGGCCGACCATCACGTGCTGGCCCAGCACGACATCGGGCTGGAGAAAGCGGTCGAACAAGCCATCGTCGATCATGGCCTGGGCGCCTTCCGCGGTTTCCTCGGCCGGCTGGAAGACGGCCATGACGGTGCCCTGCCAGGCATCGCGAGCCTGCGCGAACAGCGTGGCCGCCCCGACCAGCCACGCCACGTGCATGTCATGGCCGCAGGCGTGCATGACCGGCACGGTGTTGCCCTCGCCGTCGGTGGCCGTGACTTCGCTGGCATAGGCGACGCCGGTCGCCTCCCGGACCGGCAGCGCATCCATGTCGGCGCGCAGCATGACCGTCGGCCCGTCGCCGTTACGCAGCAGGCCGACGACGCCGGTCTTGCCGATGCTGGTGGTCACCTCATAACCGGCCGCGCGCAGCCGCTCGGCCGCCAGATCGGCGGTCCGGGTTTCCTGCATGGACAGCTCCGGGTGCGCGTGTATATTGGTATAGAGCTTTTCCAGGTCCGGGAGCAGGTCGTGGAGATTCGCCAGTATCGGGTCGGAAAAGTCCAGCTGTTTGTTCATGGGCTTACTCCTTTACGCCAAGACAACAGGTTTTATTCTTTGTCTCTAGCACCCCGAAAACGCCTGATATGGATTGACCTGTCAACTACGACTTGTGACTGATTCATGATTTGTGTGCTGCAGCATGCCCTTGGAACAGAACACGGACGGCTGATGCGACGGTAGATCACTCTGATATACGTGGATTGGGTACCGACCTGA
>NZ_DASSKM010000134.1:0-2395 GCF_035690525.1 Salinisphaera sp. | reverse complement strand
CCGCGTTGCGACCCCAAATCGTGTCAGCCAAGACGCAGAGCGCCGACCGCAGTCATTCTGCGGTCAAGCTCTGCAACGCCGGATGGCGCGATTTGGGGCCGCAACCCCCAATAAATTTCGATGGGCCGGGGCCATTTTGGCACAATCCAGCGTTGCAGCGCGCTACGGTAGAATGACTACCGTACGCCCGCTGCGCCTTGTCTTGCGTCAAAATGGCCGCCGGCGCGGTGTCGTATGAAACGGCAACAGGCCCTAAACTCGGGTCCAGCTCCAAAATGTTCCGGCCGCATGTCCCAACAAGAGATCACGCTACGTTTTCTTGCCGAACCTTCCGACGTAAATTTCGGCGGCAACGTTTTCGGCGGCAGCGTCATGAAATGGATCGACCACGCGGGCTATACCTGCGCGGCGAACTGGTCGCACAGCTACTGCGTGACCGCCTATGTCGGCGGCATTCGCTTTCTCAAGCCGATCCGCGTGGGCGACCTGGTCGAACTCAAGGCCGAGCTGATGCATACCGGCAACTCCAGCATGCATATCTCGGTGAGCGTGTACGCGCGCGACCCGAAGTCGGCCGACGCGCGCTTCACCACGCACTGTATTCTGGTGTTCGTGGCGGTCGACGGCGAAGGCCGGCCGACGACGGTGCCGACCTTTACCCCGGATACGCCACAGGCCCGCCGCCTCAACGATTACGCCCGCAAGATGATCGACCTGCGCCAGCGGATGCAGGACGAGGCGGCCGACTTCCTGCACGAAATGGAACCCCATGCCCGCGACGACTGACCCGGCCGGGCGACCGGCGATTCGTCACGACCTGCACTGACAAGGCGAGTTCATGCAACGACGCACTCTGATCAAAGCGTCTCTGGCGCTGACATCCCTCGGCCTGCCGGCCATTCCGGCTTTGGCCAAGACGCCAATCGCGAGCGGCGGCGGCCAGCCCTTCTCCTTCGACGGATTGAAGGACAAGGCGCAGAAGATGGCGCGCTCCGAATACCGCTCCCCGGCGGAGGACCTGCCCGACGCGCTGGCCAATCTGGCGCCGCTGGATTATCAGAAAATCGTCTACGACTGGCGCGACGCGCTGTGGTCGTCGGATCCGGACGTCGATCTGCGGGTGCATTTCTTCCATGTCGGCATGCACTTCAACACGCCGGTGCGCATGCACGCCGTCGACCCGGATACCGGCATGTCGCATCCGATTCCCTTCAAGCCGGAATTGTTCGACTATGACGACAGCGGCATCGACCCGCAGCAGCTACAAGGGTACAACCTGGGCTTTGCCGGCTGGCGGCTGGCGGTGAAGCCGTGGGGCGCCTATGTTCACGAGGTGGCCTCCTTTCTGGGCGCCAGCTATTTCCGCGCCATCGACAAGAACAAGCAGTACGGCCTGTCGGCGCGCGGCCTGGCGATCAATACCGACGTGCCCGAGGGCGAGGAATTCCCGGATTTCACACAGTTCTGGTTCGTGCGCCCCAAGGACGGCTCCGAACGGGTCACGGTCTATGCGCTACTGGATTCGCCAAGCGCGACCGGCGCCTATCGCTTCGATATCGATGCCGGCAATGCCCGGGGCGTGATCATGGATATCTCGGCGCACGTCTATACGCGCAAGCCGATCAAGCGCCTCGGCATCGCGCCGATGACCAGCATGTACCTCAAGGGCACCGCGCAGGAAAGCGCGCGCGACACGATCTATCCGCTGATGCACGACTCCGACCGGCTCGCGATGTGGCGCGGCAACGGCGAATGGATTTGCCGTCCGCTCTACAACCCGCCGACGATCCAGTTCAATACGTTCCTGGACGAGAATCCGCGCGGCTTCGGGCTGGTCCAGCGAGATCACGATTTCGACGACTACCGCGATCCCGTGACCTGGTACAACCGCCGGCCGAGTCTCTGGCTCACGCCCAAGAACAAGTGGGGCAAGGGCCAGATCGCGCTCATGGAAATGCCCACGGTCGGCGAAACCGTGGACAACATCGTGGCCTTCTGGATTCCGGAGAAGCCGGTCACCGCGGGCCGTCACCTGAACTACGACTACAGGCTCTACTGGTGGCCCGAACCGCCCGTTTCGCCGTCGCTGGCCATCGTGGACAAGACCTGGTCGGGCATGGGCAACGTGCAGGAAGGCTGGATTCCGGGCAATAAGTCGCCGGACCAATACGCGCGCCGCTTCGCCGTCGATTTCGTCGGCCCGCCGCTGGACGACCTGCCGGACGACGCCGACGTGGGCGTCAACGTCTCGGCCTCGAACGGCCGGATCAGCTACACCTCGACCCACGCGATGAAGCCGATCAACGGCTACCGCGCCGTGTTCGACTGGATGCCGACCTCGCGCGACACCACGCCGGTGACCCTGCGCGCTTATCTCACCAACGGCGACCAGACC
>NZ_DASSKM010000133.1:0-21719 GCF_035690525.1 Salinisphaera sp. | reverse complement strand
CTCGGTCACGCTGATCGTCGGCATCCTCGTCGGCACTTACTCTTCGATCTTCATCGCGAGCCCGATCGCGCTGGCGCTCAAGCTCACGGCGCACGATCTCTTCCCGCCCAAGGAAGAGGATGCGGAGAAGGCTTCCAAGATCACGCGCTGACGACAGCCGATCGATGCGTCAGCCCGCGACCGCGCATGGCCGATGCCGTTGCGGAGCCATCCGCTGGTACACGAGTGGCGCCCCGTTTTCGGTGTCGCATTGCCACTGCGACGATTGCCGGCAGGCAACCGGCGCGGCGCTGACGACATTCGTGGGCTATCAGGCCCGCCAAGTGCAATTCGAGGAAGCTGTGCCGGCCGAATACTCGCATCGTCCCGGCGCGGCACGACTGTTCTGTCGCGATTGCGGCACCCCGATCGGTTATCGGGACGCCCGGTTGGCACATGAACTGTATTTTTATCTCGGCGTAATGGCGGCGCCCGAGCGCTTTCAACCGGAATATCACGCGTTCGTCGACCAGGCCCTGCCGTGGCTTGGCCTCGACGACGATCTGCCGCGTTATTCTCGGTTCAGCCGTTCTCGAAACTGATTCGCCGATCCAGCGCTTGGCCGTATCAGCGCCCGCCGCGCGGCGTTTTCACGATCTTGTCGAGCAGCTGCGGATACAGCTTCGGGTTGGTGGCGAGAATATTGCCGGTATCCAGCGGATCGGCATCGTTGTCGTGGGCATCGCTGGCGATGCCGCCGGCCGAGCGCACCATGAGCATGCCGGCGGCCAGATCCCAGGGCGACAGCCCGATCTCCCAATAGCCGTCCAGCCGGCCGGCCGCGACATAGGCCAGATCCAGCGCCGCCGAGCCCGAATGGCGCATATGCCCGCAGGCCGAGAGCATGCGGTTGTACAGCGGCAGATAGGTGGCGATATCGTCCCGGCGGCGATAGGCGAAGCCGGTCGACAGCATCGATTCGCGCAGGCGCAGCGTGCCGGAGACCCGCATCCGACGGCCGTCGACGGTGGCGCCGGCGCCGCGGTCGGCGACGAACAGCTCGTCCTTGACCGGATCGTAGATCACGCCGTGCTCGACCACGCCGTTGATGCGGCAGGCGATCGACACGCAGAAATGCGGGATGCCGCGCATGAAATTCATCGTGCCGTCGATCGGGTCGATGATCCAGACGGTGTCGGATTCGCCGATGTCGCCCGACTCCTCGGCCAGGAACGCATGTTCCGGATACTTGCGCCGAACGGTGTCGATGATCGCGGTTTCGGCGTATTGATCCGCCTCGGTCACGAAGTCGTTCTCGGCCTTTTGCGTCACTTGGCCGGTATCGCCGCGGCGGTAATAAGACAGGATAACGTCGCCGGCACGCCGCGCGGCGGTGACTGCGATATTGGTCAGGGGTTGCATGAGCCGGCACCTTAAAAGGCGCTAGCGTAACATTGGCGGTCGTCATTCCCGTGTTTTCGGTTTATCGATGAACGAATCCCAGCCGCCCGCCGCCGAACCCGACGCCGCTGTGCTGTCGCGCTTGCGCGTCGTGCTCGTCGGCGCTCAGCATCCGGGCAATATCGGCGCGGCGGCGCGTGCGATGAAGGTGATGGGATTATCCGATCTGGCGCTGGTCGCGCCCGAGCGCTATCCCGACCCGGAGGCCACAGCGCGTGCCTCGGGCGCCGACGATGTGCTGACGGCGGCGTGCGTGCACGACACGCTGGACGCGGCGCTGGCCGACTGCGTGCTCAGCATCGGCACCAGCGCGCGTACCCGTCGCACGCAGTGGCCGCTGATCGATGCGCGCCAGGCCGCCGAGCGCGCGGTCGCGGCGGCCGCGGGCGGTCCGGTTGCCCTGGTGTTCGGGCGGGAACGCTCCGGGCTCGACAACGCCGAGCTCGATCGCTGTCAGCTACATCTGCAGGTACCGACCAACCCGGAGTACAGCTCGCTGAATCTGGCCGCCGCCGTGCAAGTCGTGGCTTACGAATTGCGTATGGCCAGCGGACACTGCATCGCGGCGGACGACGCGCATCGGCCGGTCCCGGCCGCCGATATGGAAGGGCTGTTTCAGCACTGGCACGACGTGCTGGTGGCCGCCGGTTTCCTCGATCCGGCGGAGCCGCGGATTCTGATGCGCCGGCTGCGGCGGTTGTTCAACCGCGCGGCACCGGATCGTATCGAGACCAACATCCTGCGCGGGGCGCTGCGTGCGCTCGACCCGCGCCGGCTGCCCAATCGCCGGCCGGCAAAGCCGCGTGTGACGCGGTCCGACGACACCGACGATTGACCCGTTTACCGAAATGGCCGCTGTGCCGGGCATTGCGTAAACTTGATCCTGGCGTTTTCGGCCCGAAATAGTCGACAACGATATCGATCGCGCGCGATGGCGTGCGCCGGCGACAGGCCGCGCCGCCCATACCCGCGGCGTCACGTTTGGGAACAGCCGATGTTTGCTCGTCTCAAGGAAGATCTACACGTTATATTCGAACGTGACCCGGCGGCCCGTAGCGTCTGGGAAGCCATCTTCAGCTATCCGGGTCTGCACGCCATCTGGTGGCATCGCGCCGCGCACTGGTGCTGGACCCACGGCATGAAATGGATCGCGCGCTTCATCTCGCATCTGTCGCGCTGGGTCACCGGGATCGAGATTCATCCCGGCGCCGTCATCGGCCGCCGGTTCTTTATCGATCACGGCTTTGGCGTGACCATCGGCGAGACCACCGTGATCGGCGACGATTGCACGATCTATCAGGGCGTCACCCTGGGCGGAACCAGTTGGAATCCCGGCAAGCGCCACCCCACGCTCGAGGACGACGTGGTCGTGGGCGCCGGCGCCAAGGTGCTCGGTCCGTTCACGGTCGGCCAGGGCGCGCTTATCGGCTCGAACGCCGTGGTCGTCAGAGAGGTGCCGCCCGGCTGCACGGCGGTCGGCGTACCGGCCAAACTTGTCAAGTGCAAGGACGGCACCCCCGAGGACCGGCGCAAGGAAACCGCCGACCGCATCGGTTTTTCCACCTACGGCGTGACCCAGGACATGCCGGACCCGGTCGCGCGCGGCATCGACGCCATGCTCGACCATATCGACGCGCTCGAGCGACGCCAGGACGAACTCGAAAATCTGACCAAGCGTCTGAGCGCGCGCCTGAACGAGGATCGGCCGGAAACCGATCGCGCCTGACATGAGCGAGCCGATCTATCTCGATCATGCGGCCACGACGCCGCTTGCGCCGGGCGTGGCCAAGGCCATGTACGACGCCCTGACCGATGCCCCCGGCAATCCGTCGTCGCAGCACCGGGCGGGCCGACGCGCCCGCGCGCGGGTGGACGAGGCCGCCGCGGCGCTCGCCGGCTTGATCGGCGCGCAGCCGCGCGAACTCGTATGGACCTCCGGCGCGACCGAATCGTCGAATCTCGCGTTGCGCGGCGTGGCCGGATTCGTCGGCGAGGGCGCGCGCATCGTGTCCGTGGTCACCGAGCACCCCGCGACCCGGGACACGCTGGCCGCACTGGCCAAAAAAGGCGTGACCGTGGACTGGCTGACGGTCGATGAGCACGGCGCGATCGATCTCGACGACCTGGCGGCCGCGCTGGCCGAAGGGCCGGACCTGGTTTCGATCATGCAGGTCAACAACGAGACCGGGGTAATCCACGATATTCCGGCGATCGCCGAACAATGCGCGTCCGCCGGCGTGGCGCTGCACGTGGACGCCGCCCAGAGCCTCGGCCGGCTGGCGATCGACGTGGCGACGACGCCGATCGCGCTGATGTCGTTGTCGGCGCACAAGATGGGCGGGCCGAAAGGCATCGGCGCGCTGTACGTGCGACGGCGCGCGCCGCGCGTCGGGTTGGCCGCCCAGATCGTCGGCGGGGGCCAACAGCGCGGCCTGCGCGCCGGGACGTTGCCGACCCACCAGATCGCGGGTTTCGGCGCCGCGGCGCGCTATGCGGCGCGCGGCAGTCTGCCGGCCCAGGCCGGGTGGGCGCGCCTGCGCGAACGGCTGTGGCGGGCGATCGAACCGGCCGGCGGTCTGATTCGCAACGGCCGGGCCGAAAACACGGCAGCGCCGTTTCTCAGCGTGAGCGTCGCCGGTTTGCACGGCGCGGCACTCATCGCCGGGCTTGGCGAAGGCGAGCCGGCGCTGGCGGTCTCCGCCGGTGCGGCCTGTAGCGCGGCCAAGGGCGAGTCCTCCCATGTGGTGCGCGCGATGGGCCGCTCACCGCGCGAAGCGGCGGCCACGGTTCGTTTTTCGCTCGGCCCGGGGCTAGACGACGCGGCTGTCGATGTCGCCGCGCAACGTTTCGTCGATGAGGTGGCGCGGCTGCGTGCATTGGCCGCGGCCGCCTGAGCGCATGCGCGAAACGGACCCGGTCATGGCGCGGTTTCTGCGCCCGGCGTACTCGGTCGACGCCGACGGGCGCGGCCGCTGGGCGGCCAGCGGGGCAGCCGACACCCCGGGTGAGGATGCGCGCTGCCGCGTCTTTCTCGCAGCGGACGATGCCGGGCGCCTGCAGGCCGGCTTCGCGGCGTTCGGGCCGCCGGCGGTGATCGCCGCCGCAGATTGGGTCTGCGAACACGCGACCGGCCAAACGGTCGAATTTTTACACACCCCGACGTTGGCCGATGTCGAAAAGGCGTTGGCGCTGACCCCGACCCAGCGCTACGCTGGTTTGGTCGCGATCGATGCATTGGCCAATGCGGTGATCCATCTGAAACAATAGCGTTATGAGCGAAACGACACTGCAAACCGAAGATCTGGTGCTCACCGAGGCAGCCGCCGAGCGCATCAAGTATCAGCTCGACAAACGCGGTCACGGCCTTGGCCTGCGGGTGGGCGTGCGCAAGTCCGGCTGCAGCGGCTATATGTACACCATGGACTACGCCGACGAGATCGGCGAAGACGATGATGTCTTTCATGGCCATGGCGCCGCGGTGGTCGTGGCGCACAAGCATATGCCGATTCTGGCCGGCACCGTCGTGGACTTCCGTTCGGAAGGCCTGAATCGCATGTTCCGGTTCGATAACCCGCGGGCCAAGAACGCCTGCGGCTGCGGCGAATCGTTCATGGTCTAGAATCAGCGGCGCGTTCAATACGCTGACACGCGGCGGCGGTCCACGATACAATATGGGGTTATCCGCGCGCATACACCGTGTGCGTGCGTCGGGTATCAACCATCGTATTGTTTTTTAGGAGAATCCATGGCCGTCGAACGCACCTTGTCGATTATCAAGCCGGATGCCGTTGCCAAGAACGTGATCGGCGAGATCTATCGTCGTTTCGAGAATGCCGACCTGCGCATCATCGGTGCGCGCATGATTCAGCTCTCGCGCCAAGACGCCGAGCAGTTTTATGCCGTGCATTCCGAGCGTCCGTTCTTCAACGATTTGGTCGGGTTCATGATTTCCGGCCCGGTCATGGTGCAGGTGCTGGAAGGCGAGAACGCCATCGCCAAAAACCGCGACTTGATGGGCGCGACCAACCCCAAGGAAGCGGAAGCCGGCACGATCCGCGGCGATCTCGCCGATTCGATCGATGCGAACGCGGTGCACGGTTCCGATGGTGCGGACACCGCGGCCGCCGAGATCGACTTCTTCTTTGGCCAGGGCGGTCTTTGCCCCAGGTAAGTGACGTAGATAAACGCTAAAACCAACGCCGACTCGCCATGCGTGACGCCCCCATCCAATCCGCCGAGGCCGAGCCGGTCGCCAGCAGTGCGACCGCCAGCGGCAAGCGTGTGAATCTGTTCGGCCTGGACCGCGAGGCCATGGCGGCGTTCTTCAAAGGTCATGGCGAGTCGGCGTTCCGGGCCAAGCAGGTCATGCAGTGGATCTACGCCCGCGGCGTGACCGATTTCTCGGCCATGACCGACCTGTCCAAAAAGCTGCGCGAGCGTCTGCCCGAGATCGCCGAGATCCGGCCGCCGGCGCGTATTCGCGAGCAGGCCAGCGCCGACGGCACCCGCAAATGGCTTCTGGCGGTGACCGAGGATCTGGATCCCGACAACGCCATCGAGGCGGTCTATATCCCCGAGACGGAACGCGCGACGCTGTGTATCTCCTCGCAGATCGGCTGTGCGCTGGACTGCTCGTTCTGCGCCACCGGCAAGCAGGGTTTGAACCGTAACCTGAGCGCGGCCGAGATCGTCGGCCAAGTCTGGATGGCCGAGCACGATCTGCGTGCCCGCGGTGAATTTCGCGGCGAGCGCGCGATCACCAACATCGTGTTCATGGGCATGGGCGAGCCGCTGGCCAACTATCGCGCGCTGGTGCCGGCGATTCGCATCCTGCTTGACGACTACGGCTTCGGGCTGTCCAAGCGACGGGTGACGGTATCGACGTCGGGCCTGGTGCCGTTCATGGATCGTCTGCGCGCCGAAGTGGATGTCGCACTGGCGGTTTCGCTGCATGCGCCGACCGACGAGCTGCGCGACGAACTGGTGCCGATCAACCGCAAGTACCCGCTCGACGAGTTGATGGCGGCTTGCGATCGTTATGTCGCGGGCAAGGAGCGTAGAGCGCACGTGGTCTATGAATACGTATTGCTCGCCGGCATCAACGATCAGCCGCAGCACGCCCGCGCGCTGGTCAAGCTGCTCGGCAACCGGCCGGCCAAGATAAACCTGATTCCGTTCAATCCGTTCGACGGCTCCGGCTATCGGCGTCCGGCGCCAGCCGATATCCGCGCGTTTCAGGATGCATTGCACGCGCGCGGGCTGCGCACGACGGTGCGGCGCACGCGCGGTGACGATATCGATGCGGCCTGCGGGCAGCTCGTGGGCCGTGTGCGCAGTAAGCAGAAGCGTCATTTGCGCGACGTACCGATCCGCGTCGAATCCCGACCGGCGCCGCGCGTATGAGCCGATGGGCGATCGCGCGGTTTCTCGGGGTGGCGTTTTGCGCGCTGCTGATTGCCGGCTGTGCGACGGACGGCGGCATCAACCGCGAGGACGCGGCGGCGGCCAACGCCAACATCGGCGCCGATTATCTGCACAAGGGGCAGAACGGTCGGGCCCAGCAGGCGTTCGAAGAAGCGCTCGGCTACGACGAGAACAACTTCACGGCCAATTGGGGCATGGCGGTTGTCAACGAACGGCTCGATCAGCCGGCGGCGGCGCGCCGTTATTTCGAAAAGGCGCTGTCCATCCGGTCCGCGCCGGCCGTGTACAACAGCTACGCCGCTTTTCTTTGCGAGCAGGGCGATACCGATGCCGGTGTGGCCAACTTCAAGCGCGCGCTCGAGACCGGTAGCGCGGGCGATCGCGCGGACAGTCTGGCCAATGCCGGCCTATGCCTGTACCGCGCCCACCGCGTGGATGAGGCCGCCGAGGATTTCCGGCAGGCGCTGGCGGCCAATCCCAAGCAGCGCACCGCCCTGACGCATTTGGCCGCAATCGAATACCATGCGCAAAATTATATGAGCGCGCGCGCGTTTATCGAACGCGCCGACGCTGTGACCAAGCTCGACGCGGAGCAGCTGTTGCTGGCCGCGCGCATCGAACTGGCGCTGAACGACCGGGCCGCCGCGGCGGCCTATCTCGAGCGCCATAATGCGAACCAGCCGACAGCGCGCCGCTCGCTGAGCCAACTGGAGTCATCGCGTCAATGAACGCCAAGCACGACTATCAATCCGAGCCGAAAGACCTGGGGCTGAATCACGACGCCGACGAAGAAACGGCGTCGGCCGGGTTGGTCCATAACAAAGCCGACGGCATGACGCCGGGCGAGATCCTGCGCGAGGGACGGCTGTCGCACGACTACAGCATCGACGATTTATGCGCCCAGACCAAACTCAATGCGCGTACCGTCGAAGCGCTCGAGGACAACGACTTCGGCGCGCTGTCGCAGCCGGTGTTCGCCCGCGGCTATTATCGCCAGTGCGCCAAGGTGCTCGATCTCGATGTCGATCGCTTGATGGCCGCCTATACCGCGATTGCAGGCGAAACGCCGCGCCCGAGAATCGATCATGGCGCGGCCGGCGCCGGCGTCATTCCCCGTGAGGTCACGCCTAGCCGGGGGTTTCGCTTCCGCCGTCTGTTTTTGTTGCTGATTATTATTGTGGTGGTGATCGGCGCGATCGTGTTCGTGCTGCCGTCGAACAGCGAGCCGGATACGATCGGCATCGGCGGCAATGCCGGCAGCGATAACGGCGGTTATGACGCATCGGCCACCCAAACATACGAGTTCAACTCTTTCAGCAACAGCAACAGCGGCGCCGATGACAACACGGCGGCCGGCGCCGAGCCCGGCGCCGCATCGGATACCGGCGCGAGCGAAGCGGCCGATACGCCCGATGTGACCGCTGCGAGCGCCGACGGCGGCCAAGCGCCGACCGGTAGGCAAGCGGGCGGGCGCAACGTGAAGCGGACGCTGGGTCTCGCTTCGCCGACCTCGGACCAGGCCAACGCCGAGCCCGGACAGGACGGAAATGACGCCGCCGGGCCGAGCGCGCCCGCGGTGCCGCCGAACCGCCTCGTATTGACGTTCAGCAAGCGCTCCTGGGTCCGCGTGACCGATGCCAACGGCAATCGCATGGCTTCGCGCATCTTCGAGGCGGGCGAAGAGAAAAAATTTAACGGCGAGCCGCCGTACAAGATCACGCTCGGCTTCGCGCCCGGCGTGAAGATGACCATCGGCGGCCAGCCGGTGGATATCGCCGGGCAAACCAACGGCGGCAGCGTCGCCCATCTGACGGTCGATGCGGCCGGCGGCGACAACGACGACGGCTAGCACAGCACGGCATAGAAGGATTGCGGCTTCGATGAGTCAGCGTATTCAATCGATTCGCGGCATGCATGATGTGCTGCCCGCGGAAAACGCGTTGTGGCGCACGCTGGAACGCACAGCGGCCGAAGTGTTCGCGGCCTACGGCTACGAGCAGATCCGGCTGCCGGTCATGGAGCGGACCGGGCTGTTCGAACGCGGCGTGGGCGAAGTGACCGACATCGTCGAAAAAGAGCTCTATACCTTCGACGATCGCGGCGGCGAATCCATGTCGCTGCGGCCCGAAGGCACGGCCGGCGCGGTGCGCGCGGGTATCCAGCACGGTTTGTTGCACAACGCCACGCAGCGGCTCTGGTACGTCGGCCCGATGTTTCGCTACGAGCGCCCACAGAAAGGCCGCCAGCGTCAGTTTCATCAATTCGGCGTCGAAGCCTTCGGGCAGCCGGGGCCGGACGTGGATATCGAGCAGATCGCCCTGTCCGCGCGCCTGTTCAAGCGCCTGGGCATCCACGGCCTGCGGCTGGAGATCAACACGCTCGGCACGCCGGCCGAGCGCGCGACGTATCGCGATGCGCTGCACGCCTATTTCAGTGCGCACCACGACGCGCTGGACGGCGACAGCAAACACCGGCTGGATCGCAATCCGCTACGTATCCTGGACAGCAAGAATCCGGACATGGCGGCGCTGATCGCGGCCGCGCCGTCGCTGACCGATTATCTCGGCGCCGAATCGGCCGCGCATTTTCAAGGTCTGTGCGACGGTATCGCCGCGCTGGGCATCGACTACACGATCAATCCGCGGCTGGTGCGCGGCCTGGATTATTACACCCGTACCGTATTCGAATGGCTCACCGACGATCTCGGCGCCCAGAACGCGGTCTGCTCGGGCGGGCGCTTCGACGGTCTGGTGGCCCAGCTCGGAGGCTCCGATACGCCGGCCACCGGTTTCGCCATGGGCGTGGAGCGCGTGGTCGCGCTGATGGACGCCCAGGGTGTAGCGCTCGACGATCTGACGCCCCAGGCGTACCTGGTCTACACCGGCGCGAGCGCCGGCGCGCGCGTGCCGGCGTTGGCCGAGCGCCTGCGCGACGCGTTGCCCGGGCTCAGGCTGCGGGTGCATGCCGGCGGTGGCGGCTTCAAGTCGCAGTTCAAGAAGGCCGACAAGAGCGGCGCGCGGCTGGCGCTGGTGTTCGGTGACGACGAGGCCGCCGACGATACACTTCAAATCAAGCCGCTGACCGACGACCGGGCACAGGAAAGGGTGGCGATCGCCGAGGCGCCGGCACGCATCGCCGCGCTGCTGGCCGACGCCACCGGCTGAACGGGCGACAGCCCATAAAACGACACGAAAAGGACGGGAATGGCGGACTACGACAACAACGAAGAGCTGGCGAGCCTGATGCGCTGGTGGTCGAAGAACGGGACCGCCGCGATTGTGGGCGTGCTCATCGGCGTACTCGTGATCGGTGGCTGGTATGTCTGGGGCTGGTACGGCAATCGTCAGGACGCCCAGGCGGCCGACATGTATGCCAAAGTCCAGCACGGCATCGCCACCGACAACGTCACCAGCGGCGTCGACAATCTGGTCGATAAACTCGAGAACAGTTACAGCGGCACGGCCTATGCCGGCGCCGCCGCGCTTGCCATGGCCGGCTACTACGTGCAACAGGACAAGCTCGACAAAGCCGCGGCGGAGTTGGACTGGGCGATGAACAACGCCGACGGCAAGGGCTTACGCCAGATTGCCACCGTGCGCAAGGCGCGCGTGCTCTGGGCACAGAACAAGTCCGACGCCGCACTCAAGCTCTTGGATCAGGCGCATCCGGCGTCGTTCGATTCGCTCTATGCCGAAGTGGCCGGCGATATCCATGCCGCCCGGGGCGACCGGGCCGCCGCGCGCGCCGCCTACGAAAAAGCGCTCGCCAAGCTGCCGCCGGAGGCGTCCAGGCCGATGCTTCAGCAAAAGCTCGACCAGACTACGCCGGCCCAAGCCGCCAACGCTATGACGACCGATTCCGAGAAGTCCGACTCATGAACAATTATCGACGCACGCTCGCTTGTCTGACGCCGCTGCTCGTGGCCGCCGCGGTCGGTTTGACCGGTTGTGGCGGTGGCTCGTCCATCGCCCAACCCAAGCCGCTGACGGAACTGCCGAACCCGGGGTTCAAAATGCAGGTGCTCTGGCATGCCGACGGCGGTAGCGGCGGCGGTAAATACGATAGCGGCTTCGTGCCCGCGGTTGCCGGCGGCGTGGTGTATGTCGCCAATCTGGACGGCGAAGTCGTGGCGCTCAATCTATCGAATGGACATCGTATCTGGGATGTCGATACCGACGAGCAGCTCATTTCCGGCCCGGCCGTGGTCGACGGTACGCTGTTGGTGGGCACCCGCAACGGCGAGATCATCGCGCTGTCGGCCGACGATGGCAGCAAAGTCTGGAGCGCCGATCTGTCGAGTGAAGTCATCGCGGCGCCGGCCGGCACGGCCGAGGTGGCGGTCGCGCGTACCGTCGACGGTCACGTCGCCGCGCTGGACATGGCCAGCGGCGACCATCTCTGGACTATCGAAGGCAGCGTGCCGAACCTGACCATGCGGGGCACGGCGTCCCCGGTCATCCGAGGCGACACGGTGTATGTCGGCATGGACAGCGGCAAGGTCCAGGCGCTGGATCTGGCTACCGGCGAACAGCGCTGGGTGCAGACCGTGGCGCTGCCCGAAGGGCGCTCCGAACTGGACCGTATCGTCGATGTCGATGCCAATCCGCTGATCGACGGCAATGTGCTCTACGCCATCAGCGCCGGCGGCTCGCTGGTGGCCATGAACGAGAACGGCGGCCAGATCCGCTGGAAGCACGAGGTCGCCTCCGAGAACAACCTCGCGGTCGATTCGGCCAATGTCTACGCCACCGATATGGACAGCGTGGTCTGGGGCGTATCGCGGGCCACCGGCGATACGGTATGGAAGCAGGACGCGCTGAAGTATCGCAAACTCTCGGCGCCGGCCGTGGTCGACGGCCATGTGCTGGTGGGCGACTACGAAGGTTATCTACACTGGCTGTCGCCGAGCGACGGCTCGATCGACGGCCGTGGCCACCCGTTCGGCGAAGCCATTCGCGCCCAGCCGGTCGTGGTCGGCGATCGCGCTATCGTGCTCGGCGCCGATGGTGAAGTGGCCGCGGTGCGCTTCACGCCCGGCCGCGGCTGAACGCGATGGCGAACAGCGGGGCGGTACTCCCGGTCATCGCCCTCGTCGGCCGGCCCAATGTCGGCAAATCGACGTTGTTCAATCGGTTGACGGCCTCGCGCGATGCGTTGGTCGCGGACCGGCCGGGGGTCACGCGTGATCGTCATTACGGCTACGCCCAGCATGCCGGGCAGCGCTTCATCGTGGTCGACACCGGCGGTATAGGTCAGGACGACGAAGATATCGATGCCCGTGCGCTGACCCAGACCGAGGCGGCGCTGGACGAAGCCGACGTTGCGTTGCTGATGGTCGACTACCGCCAGGGCTTGATGGCCGGCGACGCGGCGATCGCCGATCGGCTGCGGCGCGGCGGCCAGCCGGTGTTCGTGGTGGTGAACAAGAGCGAAGGCCAGTCCGGCGCCACCGCCAACGCCGAATTTCACGCGCTCGGTCTCGGCGAGCCGTGGGCGGTCTCGGCCGAGCACGGCGACCGGGTGAATCTGTTACTCGAGCATATCTTCGCCGATTTTCCGGAGCCGCGGGCGGCGGTTCGCGCGCATCGGCCGGATGCGATCAAGCTGGCGCTGTTGGGCCGGCCGAACGCGGGCAAGTCCACGCTGGTGAATCGTCTCGTCGGCAACGAGCGCATGCTCACCCAGGACGCCCCGGGCACGACGCGCGACGCGGTCGCGAGCGAGTTCTTCTTCGACGACAAGCCTTATGTCATCGTCGATACAGCCGGCGTGCGGCGCCGAGCGAAGGTCGATGACGCGATCGAGAAGATCAGCGTAATCAAGGCAATGCAGGCCGCCGAGCAGGCGCATGTGGTCATTCTCATGCTGGATGCGCGGGCCGGGCTGTCGGCTCAGGACATCCGTCTGCTCAATCTGGCGGTCGAGCGCGGCCGCGCGGCGGTAATCGCGCTCAACAAATGGGACGGTCTGTCGGGCGACGAGCGCGCGAAACTGCACGCCGACGTGGTCGAGCGCATGGGCGCCTTCGATTATTTGCCGCTGCTGTTCGTCTCGGCGCTGCATGGCTCGGGCCTGCGCGAACTGCTGGACGCGGTGCAGGCGTCCCATGCCGCGTCGTTCGCCGAGATGTCGACCTCGCGGCTATCCCGCGCGTTGGAGGCCGCGGTGGCCGCGCATGCGCCGCCGGCGGTTCACGGGCGGCGCATCAAGCTGCGTTTCGCCCATCAGGGCGGACGCAATCCGCCGACGATCGTGATCCACGGCAACCAGACCCAGCGCCTGTCCGCCGAATACAAGCGCTATCTGGTGCGCCGTTTCCGCGAACATTTCAATCTGTTCGGCGCCCCGATCCAGCTGGTCTTTAAGAACAGCGACAACCCCTACGCCGGAAAGGCGCGCGGCCGCCGCAAAAGATAGTGGCGGCGATATTTCGGTTGGTACCTATGATATCGCCGCCGAATGCTGGCTAGGACAGTTTACTCCTGGTGTTTCAGCAAGAAGTCGGCAACCCAGCCTTTGCGGCCATCATCGAGTTTTACGTAACGCCAGCCGCGATCCTTTTTCAATATCGCGACCGAATCGCCTGCTTTGACCTGCAAAAGCACGTCGGAATGCGTAGTCGGGCGGCTGCGGATATTCACGACGTCACCCGCTATCTTGGCCCGTGGCGCGCCGGTGTCCGCGTCGGACTGCGTGTTGTCATCGGCCGCCGAACTGGCTGCCTCGCCGTTGGTCGCGAGGCCGCTCGCCGAAGACGTGTCGGCCGGCGCAGCACCGGTCGATGCGGTTGCGCTAGTCTCGGCCGCGGCATTGCTGTCCGCCGTGCTGTCGAGCGTATCGGCCGAAGTCGTCGTGCATTGGCCGAACAGGTTCTTGAACCAATTGCAGTGGCTCGTCGTACCACCGGCGTGAGCGCCGGAATATTCGGACGCCGTATTGGTGTTGTACGGCTCCGTATGACCGTCCGCGAACACCAGATGCGGATACATCTTCTGCGGCTCGGCCTTGAGCGGGCCTTTGGCGATATGATCGCTGTTGGAATCGGGCAGGAATGTCGGCTTCTCGCCGTCGATGGTGAATTGCCAGAGCTCGACCTGGAGGGTGTCGCCCTTGCGCCGCCAGCCGATCGCCAGTCCATTGTCGTTGTAGGTGTAGTACAGGCGACGGATCTGCATCCAGATCATCGCGTCGTCGATGTTGTCGAAGTCGCGATAACCTTCCTCGTAGCGCAGCTTGGTAATGCCGTCGGCCGGCTTCCAGACCGTCGGTTTGCCGTCGAAGTACAGCCCCTTGGACGACTCGCCCGCGAACAGTTCCTCGCGCGGCTTGACGATCGCGCCGCGGCGCAGGCCGTCCCAGTCGAACACGCGACGCAGCCCGGGCCCGGCCTCGATCTTGATATGACCCGCGGCGGTGTCGGCTACGACCTGTGTACCGGGCTCGAGCACCGCCTTGTTCGCGGCCGGCACGTCGCCGGCGGGTTCGGGAATCGGTGGCGGCTCCGGCGTGACCAGCCTCGGGCCGTTCATGCAGCCGGTGGCGGCCAGCGTGGCGACCAGCGCGGTCGCGGCGAATGTCAGGCGCAAAGAAGGACGCAAGAAAGCGTGATGCGGCGTATTCGTCATAACGGTGTCGGGCCCCCTTGAATAAATGCGTTTAGGGTAGGTGCGTGCAATGACCGGTGCAGCATACCGGCCGATTGATCGCGATTGTTGTATTTATTGCTCCGGATCGGCTCGCTCGTGGCGGGCTCGAACCGCGCAATCCAGTTGCCCCCGTGCCAGATCGATCGTGACGGTTTCGCCCACGGCCACGGTCGACGCCTCGCGCAGGACACCGCCCTGCGCGTCACGAGCTATAGCATAACCGCGTTCCAACGTCTGCAGGGGGCTTACGCTGTGCAGCGCACGTACGGCCGAGCCGAGTTGGCGCTGCGCCGCAACGACCCGAGCGGCGCCCGCGCGATGCAGGCGCTGCGACAGACCAGCCAGCTCGCCCTCGGCCATGGCCAGACGGCGCGCCGGCGCGACCCGGAACAAGCGCGCTTCTATCCATTGCAGATGCCCGCGGTGCGCGGCCAAGCGTGACCGCGCATTGCGCTGTAGCCGCAGTTCGGCTTCGTCGATCCGCTGGGCCGCGATTTCCAATCGACGCTGCGGGCGTTGGCGGGCCAGCCGTTGTTCCAGGCCGGTGAGCCGGAAACGGGCCTCGTCCAGCCGGGCGCGCATACGCCGTTCCAGCCGCGCGCTCGAGCGCGGCAGCAGAGCGGCCCGAGCGGCCATGTCGGGGCACACCAGTTCGGCCGCGGCGGACGGCGTCGCGGCCCGCACGTCGGCCGCCAGATCGGCGATCGTCACGTCCACTTCGTGGCCCACGCCGGAGACCACCGGTACCGGACAGGCGACGATCGCCCGGGCCACGTCTTCGTCGTTGAACGCCTGGAGATCCTCGAGCGCGCCGCCGCCGCGCACCAGCAGGATCACGTCGCAGTCCGCGCGCGCGCCGGCCCGCATCAGCGCCTTAACAATAGCCGGTGGGGCGGCTTCGCCCTGAACCGGAACCGGATAAAGGCGCAGCGCCCCGAGCGGATAGCGCCGGGACACCACCGATAGCACATCGCGAACCGCCGCGCCCGTGGCCGAGGTAATCACACCGATGCGCGCCGGCAACGCGGGCAGGGCGCGCTTGCGCTCGACGGCGAACAGACCTTCGGCGTCGAGCCGGGCCCGGCGTTGCTCGAAAGCGCGTTGCAGCGCGCCCGCGCCGGCGTCCTCCGCGTGTTCGACGATGAGCTGATAATCGCCGCGTGCGGTATAAAGACTCACGCGCGCCCGCACGCGGATTTGCGCGCCGTCGTCGAGCGCCACGCGCAGCAGGCGCGCCTTGTTGCGGAACAGGGCGCAGCGCACCTGGGCATCACCGTCCTTGAGCGAGAAATACACGTGACCCGAACGCGGCCGGGCCAGATTGGAGATCTCGCCTTCGACCCAGAGCAGGCCGAAACTGTGCTCGAGCAGATCGCGCGCCGCGCGGTTGAGCTCGCTGACGGTGAAAACGGTGGGGCCGGTATCGGCTGCGGTCATGATCGGGTTTTACCTATCTGTAAGCGGCGTCGTGTGAGCCATGAGCACGCTCTTAGTGATCCATCCCGCGCGAGCTTGTATAATCCGCGGTCTTTGCGGCGGCCATGACGCGCATCCCGGCGCAAACGGTCCGCTCACCGCTGGCGAGCCTATGACCCTGAGAATCAGTGAGCAAGCGCTGACGTTCGACGACGTTCTGCTGCAACCCGCCTATTCCGACGTGCTGCCGCGTCAGGTCGATCTGTCGACCCGTCTCACGCGCGCCATCACCCTCAATATTCCGCTGATGTCCGCGGCCATGGACACGGTCACCGAAGCCTCTCTGGCGATCGCGCTGGCGCAGGAGGGCGGCATCGGCATCATCCACAAGTCGATGTCGGCCGAGATGCAGGCGCGGCATGTGCGCACGGTCAAGAAATACGAATCCGGGGTTATTTCCGATCCGATCACCGTCAGTCCGAACGCGACCATACGTGAAGTGCTCGATCTGACCCGCGCACAGGGGATTTCCGGTGTGCCGGTGGTCGACGACGGCGCGCCCGTGGGTATCGTCACCAGCCGCGACCTGCGTTTCGAGACCCGGTTCGATGCGCCGGTAACTTCGGTGATGACGCCGCGCGACCAGTTGGTTACGGTTCACGAGGGGGCGACGCGCGACGAGATTCTATCGCTGTTTCATACCCATCGCATCGAGAAGGTGCTGGTGGTCAACGGCGATTTCGTGCTCCGTGGCATGATCACCGTCAAGGACATCCAGAAGTCCACCGATTTTCCCAACGCCTGCAAGGACGCCGCCGGCAGCTTGCGCGTCGGCGCCGCGGTCGGCCCCGGCCAGGATGCCTTCGAGCGCGTCGCCGCGCTGGTCAACGCCGGGGTGGACGTGGTGGTGGTCGATACCGCGCACGGCCATTCCTCCGGCGTGCTCGCCACGATACGCGAACTGAAGACGCGTTTTCCCGAACTGCAGATCATCGGCGGCAACGTAGGCACGGCCGCGGGCGCGATAGCACTGGCCGAGGCCGGCGCGGATGCGGTCAAGGTCGGTATCGGCCCCGGTTCGATCTGCACCACGCGTATCGTCGCCGGCATCGGCGTGCCGCAGATCTCGGCCGTGGCCAACGTCGTTGCCGCGTTGGCCGACACCGACGTACCGGTGATTGCTGACGGCGGTATCCGTTTCTCGGGCGATCTGGCCAAGGCGCTAGTCGCCGGCGCGCATGCGACCATGATCGGCGGCATGTTCGCCGGTACCGAGGAAGCCCCGGGCGAGATCGAGCTCTATCAGGGCCGCTCGTTCAAGGCCTATCGCGGCATGGGCTCGCTGGGCGCCATGAGCGGCAGCCAGGGCAGCGCGGATCGCTATTTCCAGGACCCGTCCGAGGAAATCCAAAAGCTCGTGCCGGAAGGCATCGAAGGCCGCGTGCCCTACAAGGGCCCGCTCGGCGGCATCGTGCATCAACTCATCGGCGGTCTGCGCGCGGCCATGGGCTACACCGGCTGCCACAACATCACCGAAATGCGCACCAAGCCGACGTTCGTACAGATCACGTCCGCCGGCATGAAGGAATCACACGTCCACGATGTAAATATCACCAAGGAAGCGCCGAACTACCGCGTCGACTAGAGCGTGGGGGCGTTCAGCGAATGCGAAAAAGCGCAGGTCTCCTCGAGTCTGCGCTTTTCTTGTTTTGGAGAAGACCTCTTTCTTGTCCGCAGATCGACGTAGATACACGCAGATCGAAAGACAGATTGTCGGCTAGTATGCCATCTATTTCGGAGAATGCTTCTTTTGTTTATCCGCAGATGACACAGATTGAAGGCAGAAGGGGGGGGGGGCGAGAACGATGCAGAACAACCGCATTTGACGACATAGATTGCGGCCTCATTGTCCGAAGCGTCCCGGCCCGGCTACGCCGCGAAAGCCCAACCGCCATCTGCGTGATCTGCGTCGATCTGCGGTTAATGTCTTAAAAGAATGTAACACCAGAACTAATTCGCGCCCCAAAACCATCAACAGCACCCCGTCTAACCGCCAAAATCTGCGCAATCTGTGAAATCTGCGGATAACCCGTCTTAAAAGAACACCCACCGAATCCGGAACGAAGATGACCCAGGACATCCACGCCGAGAAGATTCTCATTCTCGACTTCGGCAGTCAGTACACCCAACTGATCGCGCGGCGCGTGCGCGAAGCCAATGTCTACTGCGAGATCTATGCGTGGGACGTGGCCGATCATTACGTTCGGCGCTTCAACCCCGATGGCGTGATCCTGTCCGGCGGCCCGGAATCGGTGACGGTGGAAGAAGGCCCGCGCGCGCCTGCCGCCGTCTTTGAACTCGGCGTGCCGGTACTCGGCATCTGCTACGGCATGCAGACCATGGCCGCCCAACTCGGCGGCGAGGTCGAAACCTCCGCCGTGCGTGAATTCGGCTACGCTCAAGTCCGCGCCCGCGGTCATTCCAGGTTGTTCGCCGAAATCCAGGATCACGTCAACGACGAAGGCCACGGCCTGCTCGATGTCTGGATGAGCCACGGCGACCGCGTGAAGGCGCTGCCCGAAGGCTTCAAGCGCATCGCCAACACCGACAGCGCGCCGCTGGCCGGCATGGCTGACGAAGCGCGCGGTTACTACGGCATTCAATTTCATCCGGAAGTCACCCATACACCGCAGGGACAGCGCATCCTCTCGCGCTTCGTGCACGATATTTGTGGCTGCGGCGAATTGTGGACCGCCGAGCACATCATCGACGATCTGGTCGCCCGCATTCGTGAGCAAGTAGGCGATCAGCGCGTGCTGCTGGGGCTGTCGGGCGGGGTGGACAGCTCGGTTACCGCCGCGCTCGTCCATGAAGCGATCGGCGAAAATCTCATCTGCGTGTTCGTCGACAACGGCTTACTGCGGCTGAACGAAGGCGATGAAGTCATGGCCACGTTCGGGCAGCACATGGGCCTGAACGTCATCCGCGCCGACGCCGAAGCCCAATTCATGAACGCGCTGGCCGGCGAGGCCGATCCCGAGGCCAAGCGCAAGATCATCGGCAACACCTTCATCGAAGTGTTCGATGCCCACGCCGGCGAACTGACCGACATCGACTGGCTCGCCCAAGGCACGATCTACCCGGACGTGATCGAATCCGCGGGCTCGGCCACCGGCAAGGCCCACGTCATCAAGAGCCACCACAACGTCGGCGGGCTGCCGGAAGACATGAAGCTCGGCCTCGTCGAGCCGCTGCGCGAACTGTTCAAGGACGAAGTTCGCGAGCTCGGCCTGGCGCTCGGCCTGCCGCGCGATATGCTCATGCGCCACCCGTTTCCCGGCCCGGGTCTTGGCGTGCGCATCTTGGGCGAAGTGAAAAAAGAATACGCCGACAAGCTCCGCGCGGCGGACGCCATCTTCATACACGAACTGCGCGAATCCGGCTGGTACGACAAGGTCAGCCAAGCCTTCGCCATCTATCTTCCGGTCTCCAGCGTCGGTGTCATGGGCGACGGGCGCCGGTATGAGCACGTCATCGCGCTGCGGGCTGTCGAGACCATCGACTTCATGACGGCGAGGTGGGCCGAATTGCCGTACCAACTGATGGGGCGGGTGTCGTCGCGAATCGTCAACGAAGTGGACGGCATTTCGCGGGTGGTCTACGACGTGACCGGGAAGCCGCCTGGGACGATCGAGTGGGAGTAGACGGTATCTGGAAATAGGGCGGTATCAGCTATCGAGCGGACTGACCACGCCGCGCCCGCCCAACTTGAGCACATGCGTATAAATCATCGTTGTCTGCACGCTTTTGTGGCCGAGTAGCTCCTGAACCGTGCGAATATCATTGCCGCGCTCCAACAGATGCGTCGCGAACGAGTGCCGTAGAGTGTGACAACTCGCCTTCTTGTTGATGCCCGCGCGCTTCACCGCCCCCTTTACCGCGTGCTGCAATCCCTTCTCGCTGAGATGATGGCGCCGCGTTTCGCCGGATCGCGGATCGGTCGATAATCGGGACGACGGAAAGACGTACTGCCAAGCAAGTTCGCTCTGCGCATTGGGGTACTTCCTTGCCAGTGCCGTCGGCAAGTCAACGGAGCCGTAGCCCGCAATGACATCGGCCCAATGCTGCTCCGCGACACGATCGATTTGCACCTTTAACGCATCGGTGACCGAGGTAGGAAGCGGCGTCACACGGTCTTTTGCGCCTTTGGCATCGCGAACCAAGATTTGCCGGTACTCGAAATCGACATCTTTCACGCGGAGGCGAATGGCTTCCATAAGCCGCAACCCGGAGCCATAAAGCAAAGACGCCATTAGCCGATAGGTGCCATCCAGTTGTGCCAGCAGACGTGCCACCTCCGGCGCGCTCAACACCTCCGGTATTCGCGCCGGGCGTTTTACCCTCACCACGTCATCCATCCACGGCAACTCAGTTCCCAGCACCTCCTTGTATAGGAACAGTACCGCATTCAGCGCCTGATTCTGCGTCGACGCCGCGACGTGGCGGTCTACGGCAAGATGCGTCAGAAAAGCCTCGACTTCCGGCTTCCCCATGTCTTTGGGATGCCGCTTGCCGTGAAAGAGAATGAAACGACGAATCCAGGCAAGATAAGTGGTCTCCGTACGAATACTGTAATGCTTTAGCCGTATGCGATCGCGGACCTGATCGAGCAGCTTCGGGGATCGATGCGGCGATTTAGGCATTCATAATAACCAGTTAGCGGTATAGCACCACTATAACATCGTGTAGCAATGCCTGCAGCGCGTACTGCTATTACTATACGAAAATACTGTGAAGTGCTATACCTACTTCCAGACGTATACTTGGCGTTGGGTAACTGGGATGTTTTGTGTCTGCGCTTCCGGTGGGAAGCCAAACATCGACCGAGAGCGGCTTCGCAATACTTCCGGACCGCTCAGCAAGATAATCTGGGACGCCCAGCATCGTTGACTCCGTTCCAAGCTCGGCGGTCGGAGCGGCATCGTCGGCCTGCCGAGTCGCAAGGAGTTCTGGCCCCTTCGCTTCAAGAATAAAACCGGGCTTCGTTTGATGCGCCGAGCCGGATTTCGGCCAAGCGGTTTCGTTCAAGCTTTGCTATCTTCGGGGCATGGGGGCATTTATCGGCTACAAAACGCGGGGTTCGTTCAGTCGGCCTGGTCGCCTTCGTTCAACCGAACGGCGGCATTTCAAAGTTATGCAGTCACCCAACAGGTCGCTGCAGTTGACCGCCCAAAGCGCTGTCGCGCTTTGGGTTCCCTCCGCAGGCTACGCCTGCTCCGGCGGCAACTGAGCTTCGGCGTTGGGCATAAGGGAAAGCGATGAGTTATAAATTTGCAGCAATCGGACTTACGCCGGTTTTGTTGGCACAGGGCCGCTATGTTCGTCGCGTGACACCGAAGCTTCCTGAGCCAACTGGAGAGCGGCACGGTACGGACGGCGACGGTGAGCGATTGCGTCTACTCATAGTCGGGGATTCGTCAGCCGCTGGTGTAGGTGCAGAAACACAGGCATCGGCGCTGTCGGGACAGCTCGCATCAACGCTGGCAAAGCACTTCCATTTGTCGTGGCGACTTATCGCAAAGACGGGTCGTGACGTTCAAAGCGTACTGAGCAGTATCGAGTCCGCACCTCAAGAATATTTCGATGTGGCCGTTGTGGCAGTTGGCGTCAATGACGTAACGGGCGGCACCTCGTCAAAGCAATGGCGAGAAGGTCTCGGCCACCTTTGTGAGTGCCTGCAATCAAAGTTCAACGTGCAACATGTATTGCTGACGCCGATTCCACCCATGCATG
>NZ_DASSKM010000132.1:0-8919 GCF_035690525.1 Salinisphaera sp. | reverse complement strand
CCTTCGGCGATGTCGGCGCCGCGGGCTTCGATGGCCTCGGGCAGCATGAACATCGGGTTCACGCTCGACATCTCGGCGTATACCGGGATCGGCTCGGCGCGGGCCGCCGCCAGGTCGAACAGGGCCCGGCCGCCGGTCTGCGAGCCGGTGAAGCCGACCGCTTTGATGGCCGGTTCTTGTACCAATGGGGCGCCGACCTTGTCGCCGAAGATGAGGTTGAAGGTGCCGGCCGGCATGCCGGTTTGCTTGACCGCGGCCTCGATCGCGGTGCCGACCATTTCGGAGGTGACCATGTGCCCCGGATGGGCCTTGACCACCACCGGGCAACCGGCGGCCAGCGCCGAGGCGGTGTCGCCGCCGGCGACCGAAAAAGCGAATGGGAAGTTGGAGGCGCCGAACACGGCCACCGGGCCGATCGCCTGCTGGATCTGGCGGATATCCGGGGCGGCGTCGGTGGCGGTGTCGATCCGTGCGCCCAGATAATCGCCGCGGCGCAGGACTTTGGCGAACAGGCGCAGTTGGCCCGTCGTCCGCCCGACTTCGCCGGTCAGGCGTTTTTCCGGCAGCGCGGTCTCGCGCATGGCTTCGTGGATCACGGTTTCGCCCAAGGCTTCGATCTCGTCGGCACAGGCTTCGAGAAATTGAGCGCGGGTTTCGGCATCGAGGGTCGAGAAGGTATCGAAGGCGGCATGCGCCGCGGCGGCGGCCGCACTGACTTCGTCGGCCGTCGCTTCGAAGAAATCCTGTTTGTAGGGCGTGTTGTCCTCGGCCGAATGGCTGGCCAGCGTGGCCGTTCCCGCCGCCACGCGGGCGCCGCCGATGAAGTGTTGGCCGTTGATCTCGGGCATGGGGGGCTCCTGAATCGAAAATGCGTTTTGATCGGAATGGTTGGATGCGCGGCCGCGCATGAGATGCTCAAGCAGGCGCCGGGTGCCGAACGTCCACGGCGGGATCGCGTCGCTACGGTTCACGCGATTGACCAGCGCGCCGAGCGTCGGCGTGGCGATGGTCACGCGATCGCCCATGTGATGGGTAAAGCCCTGGCCTTGGCCGTCGCGATCGAGCGTCGGCGAGAACATCGTGCCCAGATAGAGCACGAAGCCGTCCGGGTATTGATGATGGGTACCACTGGCCTGGGACACGAGATCCAACGGATCGCGGCTGATTTCGCGCATGTCGGAGGCGTCGTCGAGCCGGAAGCCGTCGTCCGCGCCTTCGATCACGAGGCGCACGCGAGCGGCGCGGACGTGATCGATATCGAAATGGTCGTCGAACAGGCGGATGAACGGGCCGAGCGCGGCCGAGCCGTTGTTGTCCTTGGCTTTCGACAGCAGCAGGGCGCTGCGGCCTTCCAGATCGCGCAGGTTGACGTCGTTGCCGAGGGTGGCGCCGCGGGTGCGGCCGGTCGAATCCACCGCCAGCACGATTTCCGGCTCGGGATTGTTCCAGGCCGAATCCGGGTGCAAGCCGACATCGGCGCCGAAGCCCACGGCCGCCATCGGCTGACACTTGGAAAAGACTTCGGCATCCGGTCCGATGCCGACTTCCAGATACTGCGACCAGGCGCCGCGTTCGACCAGCGCCGCCTTCAATTCCATGGCGGCTTCGGAGCCGGGCACGATCTGCGACAGGTCGTGGCCGATCAGTTCGTGCAACTGGGCGCGTACGTCGGCCGCCTTGGCCGGGTCGCCGCCGGCCTGTTCCTCGATCACGCGTTCCAGCAGGCTGACCGCGAATGTCACCCCACAAGCCTTGACCGCCGCGAGATCGATTGGCGCGAGCAGGCGCTCGCCGGAATCGGTTTCTAGAGACTGGGCCAGCCAGTCGTGCACGTTGCCGAGCCGTTCGCCGGGCGCCTTCGCGGCGATTTCGAGCAGATCGTCCCGATCGAGCAGGTCGGTCATGGTCGGTGCATGCGCGCTGATATCGACGATCTCGCCGCCGCGTACGGCCACCAGCGCCGGGCCGTCGACCGGTGCCGTACGCCAGACGCGGCCGATCAATATGGCGCGATCGATGTCTTCGGGCAGGCAGTCGGAAAGTTCGAGCAGATCCATGGTCAGCACCAGCCGGCGTCGATGAAGTATTCGTGGGCGGTACAGCCCGCGCTGTCGTCGGCGGCCAGAAACAGCACCGTCGGCGCGACGTGTTCGGGCAGCAGGCGTTGCTTTAGGCACTGGCTCGCCTGGATCCGGGCCTCGTCCTCGGGCGTGATCCATTTATCGAGCTGGCGCGCGGTGATGATCGCGCCCGGAATGATGGTGTTGACCCGGATATTGGATTCGCCGAGATCGCGCGCCATGCCGCGGCTCAAGCCGTGAATGGCGGCCTTGGCGGTGGTATAGCCCGGCATGCCGCCGAGGGCGACCTTCCAACTGATCGAGCCGAAATTGATGATCGAGCCGCCGCCGGCCTGGGCCATCGCCGGGGCGGCGGCTTGAATCGCGAAGAACTGCGGGCGCAGGTTGACCGCCATGCGCTCGTCCCAGTAGTCGGGCGTGACCGACCGCCAGTCGTGGCGGTCGTCGCTGGCGGCGTTGTTCACTAGTACCCGGATGGCGCCGTGCTCGTTCTCGATATTGCGAATAGTCGCCTGCAGCTCGTCGACCTCGCGGATGTCGCAGTGGGTGAACGCGACGCGATGTTCGTTCGACTCGTCCTGAAGCCGCGCCACCAATGTATTGCTGGCCTGGTCGTCGATATCGACGAAATGTACATTCGCCTTCTGGCGCGCGAGGGCGGACACCAGTTCGGCGCCGATGCCGCTGCCGCCGCCCGTGACCAACGCCGTCCGTCCTTCGAGGCTGGGATAGATCGCGGATTGATTCATGGCCCGGCCGGTCAATGGTTTTCCCGCGGGATGGCCGCGCCGCGGCAGCCGCCGAGGAAGTCCAGGTCGGCGCCGAGATCGGCCTGCTGTACGTGATCGAAGTAGAGTTTCTGATAGCCGCTGTCCATGGCCGGCGGCGGGGCCTGCCAGCGCCGACGGCGCTGTTCGAGTTCGGCTTCGTCCACGTCCAGATGCAGGCGTCGGGCGTCGACGTCGAGCTCGATCATGTCGCCGTTTTCGACCAGGGCGAGCGGGCCGCCGGCGGCCGACTCGGGCGAGACATGCAGCACGACCGTGCCGAACGCGGTGCCGGACATGCGGGCATCGGACACGCGCACCATGTCGCGCACGCCTTTTTCCAGAATCTTGGTCGGCAGCGGCATGTTGCCGACTTCGGCCATGCCCGGATAACCCTTGGGGCCGGCGCCCTTGAGCACCATGACGCAAGTCTCGTCGATATCCAGATCGGGATCGTCGACGCGGGCCTTGAAGTCTTCGATCGATTCGAACACCACGGCGCGGCCGCGGTGGGTCATGAGTTTGGCGGTGGCCGCCGAAGGCTTGAGCACCGCGCCGTCGGGAGCGAGGTTGCCCTTGAGCACCGCGATGCCGCCGCGTTCGTTGATCGGGTTGTCGCGCTTGCGGATCACTTCATGATCGAAGCATTCGACGCCGGCCAGATTTTCGCCGACGGTGTGGCCGTTCACGGTCAGCGCGTCGGTATGCAACAGATCCTCGATCTGTTTCATCAGCGCCGGCAACCCGCCCGCGTAGCAGAAATCCTCCATCAGGAAGCGGCCCGACGGCATCAGATCGACCAGGCAGGGCACATCGTGGCCGAGCTTGTCCCAGTCGGCCAGGTTCATGTCCACGCCGACCCGGCGCGCCAGCGCCAGCAGATGGATCACCGCGTTGGTCGAGCCGCCGATCGCGCCGTTGACGCGGATCGCGTTCTCGAACGCCTTGCGGGTGAGCACTTTGGATGGCTTTAGGTCTTCCTGGACCATGTCGACGATACGACGGCCCGACATGCGGCCGAGCCGGTTGCGGTGCGCGTCGACCGCGGGAAAGGCCGCGTTGCCGGGCAGGGCCATGCCGAGCGATTCGGCCATCGAAGCCATGGTCGAGGCCGTGCCCATGGTCATGCAGTGGCCGGCCGAGCGATGCATGCCGGCCTCGGCGGCGAGAAAGTCGTCGAGACTCATCTTGCCGGCGCGCACGTCCTCGGAAAACTTCCAGACATCGGTACCCGAGCCGAGTTGTTGGCCCTTGAAACGACCGCTGAGCATCGGCCCGCCGGAGACGACCAGCGTGGGCAGATCGCAACTCGCCGCGCCCATCATCAGCGACGGCGTCGTTTTGTCGCAGCCGCACATCAGCACCACGCCGTCCATCGGGTTGGCGCGGATCGCTTCTTCCGTATCCATCGCCGCCAGGTTGCGGAACAGCATCGCGGTCGGGCGCAGCAGCGTCTCGCCGCAGGAAAACACCGGGAACTCCAGCGGCGTTCCGCCGGCATCCAGCACGCCGCGCTTGATGTGTTCGACCAGGCCGCGAAAATGCGCGTTGCAAGGCGTGAACTCGGAGAACGTGTTGCATATGCCGATCACCGGGCGCCCGTCGAATGCGTCGTCCGGCAGGCCGCTGTTCTTCATCCAGCTCCGGTGCAGGAAGCCGTCGCGGTCATGGCCGCCGAACCAGGCCTGTGACCGGCGTTTCGACTTGTCGTCGTCGCTCATGAACGCTCCTCTAAAAGTTCTCTAAATGTCCAATGTTAGAAAATACCTGTTCAACATGGACTTTAGTTGTATCGAATCGACAAGGTCCCGCAGGTGCCAGTCGCAGCTCATATCTTCGGGTTCGCGGCAGCGGACACCGCGGATGAGTCCGGTCACGAAAATCGTCGACGGCGTCGTGTACAGCGCGTGGCAGTCCGAGACAATCCCGATAGAAACACGGACCTAATGGTCAATGATTTAAATTAAATGTTGAACATAAAGTAAGTGAAATTTATCGACCATGCTATTCGCCGTTGGTCGCAAGTGTGTAAGAAGATCAGCGCGGCCGGCCGGCCGCGCTGAAAAAAGCCGACCGGCGAAAGGCCGGTCGGCTCTTCGCGCGCGGTCTACTTGACGACCACGACGGACTTGTCGCTCACTTTCTGAGCGCCGTATTTCACGGTCGTGGTCAGCGTGGCCACGCCGGTACCTACGGTGCGTACCGAATCGCCGTCGGTCGCCAGCACGTCGCCGCGATTGCTGCTGTAGGACACGGTGGCCCCGTCCGGCAGCGGCTTGCTCTGGCCCGGCTCAATGTAGCCATACAGCGCCTGATTGCTCATGGCGAGCGTCACCTTCGGCGCCACGACGGTATCGGGCGCGAAGATCAGCCGGCGCACGACATCGTTGTTGGCGGCATCGCCGGCGGCTTGCAGTTGTACGGTCACGTGCTCCAGCCGTGGCTCGGGCGTCGAGCTGATATTCACCGTGGCCTGCTGCTGATGGGCGGCATTCATGCTGCTCGACGACGCGAAGCGCAGGGTATACGTGCCGGTGGCGACGGTTTCGTGTCCTTCGTCCGCGTCGTAGCGGGCCAGCCGGTCGACCGGGAAGTCGATACGTACGTCCGCCGTGTCGCCGGCACCGATAGCGACCCGCTGGAAACCGACCAGTCGCTGTTGCGCGATATTGCCGGTTCCGGCGTTTGGCGGTACGGCATACACCTGGACCACGTCCGCACCGTCGCGGCTGCCCGTGTTCTTTACGGTGCCGGTCACGCGGATGGTGGGGATGCCGTCGTTATCGACCCGTTGCGCGGCCACATTCGAATATTCGAACTGCGTATAGCTCAGGCCATAGCCGAAGGGATAGCTCGGTTCGCCCTCGAAATATTGGTACGTCCGGCCGGGCTCGTTGTCGTGCGGGGCGAGGGTGTAGTCGCCGATCGGTGGCAGCTGGGATTCGTCCCGATACCAAGTGAAGGGCAGATGACCGCTCGGATTGACGTCGCCAAGCAGCACGTCGGCCAGCGCCGCACCCTTGCGCATGCCGTTGTACGAGCTCCAGACCAGGGCCGGTACTTCGTCGCGAATGGTGGATACGTTTACCGGACCGATGCTTTCGATATACACGACCGTATTTGGATTGCGTGCGGCGACCTGCTGGATCAGATCCGGCTGGGCGCCCGGCAACGCCAAGTTCGGCCGGTCGGCCGCTTCGGCGGCGGTCTTGTCGCTGGTGCCGACATAGAGCACGACCGCGTCATGCGTCGATGCCGCGGCCACCGAAGCGGAATCCACGGTGTTGAAGTCGTCGCCGGTCACGCCTGGGTAGCAGTCTACCGTCGCGTTGCCGTTGATCGCCTTGACGGCGGCGCGCAGCCCGTTGCAACCGTTGATCTCGTTGGCTTCACCGGCGCTTTTCTGAATGCTGGAATAACCGCCGAGGAACATCTCGTCGGGGTTGGCGAATGGCCCGATCACGGCCAGCGAGTAAGCGCCGGATTTCGGAACCTGAAGCGGCAGCAGTGTGCGCCCGGACGAGCCCACGGGCTCGTTTTTCAGCAGCACCAGGCTCTGGGTGGCGACCTTGCGGGCCATGGCCAGACGTTCAGGCGTTTCGGTGATCGCGTTGTTGGCATTGGAATTGATCCAGACCTTGCCGTTCAACGCATCCCGTGCCTGGCCGATCCAGGGCACCTCGCTTATCGGGTCGAATTCGCCGAGCGCCATGCGGACCGTCATCAGGCGGGCGACCGATACGTCGATATCGTTCTGGTTGAAGGTATCGACGCCGGTCTTGATCGATTTGTCGATCGCGGGCAGCAGGGAGTTCGCGTAGTTGTAGTCGTCGTGGTAGCCCTGCTGGCACTCGAGGTCTTCGCCCGCGGCATTCGCGAAGGCGGCGCGTTCGAACTTGTCCAGCGGATGATCGTAGCCGTCCGGCTGCCAGTGGTGGCCGGCCTGGATTATATAGATCGCATCGCAGTCGGAGGTGAAGAACCCCTTGAAGCCGTAGGTCTTGCGGGCCAACTTGTCGATCAGTTTAACGTCGGCAGGGGCCGGGACGCCGTTCACTTCGTTGTACGAACTCATGATCGACGACGGCTGGGCGCGGTCGATAATGCCGTGGAACTGGGCGGTGTAGTAATCGCGCAGTTCGGCTTCACTGATATTGGACGACCCGTCCAGGCGATTGAACTCGCTGTTGTTGGCGGCGAAGTGCTTGATGGTGGCCGATGTCTTGAGATAGCCGCCCGAAGCCTCGCTCAGCTCCCCGTTCCTGTTCTTGCCTTCGATGCCGTTGACGTACGCTGCCCCCATGACGGCGGTCAGCAACGGGTCCTCGCTGAAGGTTTCGTCGTTGCGCCCCCAGCGTGGATCGCGGCCGAGATTGACCGTCGGCGAGTAAATATTCAGATCGAGCTTGTTGTTGCGTACTACTTCGCGCATCTCGTTGCCGATCATGCTCGCTTCGCGATACATCAGATCAGGGTTCCAGGTCGAGCCCAGCGACAACGAAACCGGATAGGAGGTGGTGTTGATCAGGATATCCGGGTTCGCGTTGTCCTGAAGCCCTTCACGAGCCACGCCGTGCACCGCCTCGTTCCACCAGGAGTAAGCCGGGATACGCAGGCGCGGAATGGCCGCGGCCCGGCTGCTGATCATCTGGGAAACCCGCTCTTCGGGCGTCAGTTCCGCCGTGAGAGCGGCCCCGCGCTCGGCGAACGAATAGTCGGGGTTGAGGTAGACCGGGGTGGTCGGTTGGTTGTTTGAATCATCGTTATCGCCAATATTGGCGACGTCGTCGTCCGAGTCGCAGCCCGCCGATAACAGCAGCGCGGCACTCGACACCATGATTAAAGGCCATCGCCATTTCGTTCGCAGTCTTGCTGACGACATCATGTTCTCCTCCGTCGTTTATCGTTATCGAGCGAACCCGGCCTGCTTTGAACGACACACGTCACGCCGGGTTCAACAATATTTCTAAATGGTCAACATAAACCTGAATACCCGGCTTTAGTCGTACACGACGGCAAGTCGCAGCGCTATACGCCGCGGATGCGAGAGGAATGCGAAGAACGCGGCCGGTGAATCAAGCCGCGGGAGAAGCGGGTCAGGGGGTAGGCATCGGCCCGACGCCGCGAGAGGCGATTTCGGCCTGGGCGTCGATCGGCGTATGCGCAAGGCCGAGCGCTCGGCTGGTGCCTTCGAGCACCGCGTACGCGGCCTTGAAAGCGACGTCCGGCTGACGCATGCGGATGGCTTCCATCAAGCGCCGGTGGCGCTCCAGGCTGTCTTCCGGATCGTCCGCGCTTACGTTGGACTCGTAGACCAGCAGATGAATCGACGGGCGCAGGATATGCGACAGCTGGGCCCAGACAATGTTGTGGGTGGCTCGGAAGATGGCGACATGAAAAGCCACGTCCGACTCACTGTGCAGACGGCGCCGCTCCTGCGAACCGCCGTTCTGCATGTCGCGGGCCATGCCGTCGAACGCCTCCTCGATCGCGACCAGGTCGCGTGCGGCGGCTTGTTCCGCCGCCAGCCGGGCAACGTGCGGTTCCACGCTCAAGCGAAAGGACAGCACCTCGCGCTGAATTTCCTCGTTGGGGGCCGCGAAACGCGTCATCCATTCGGTCACCACCGGATCGAGAATGCGCCATTCGGAATATTCGCGAACGCGCGAGCCATGTCCCGAAATACGCTCGATGATACCGCCGTCGACCAGTTGGGCGAGATGGCGGCGCACCACCGTCCGGCTGAGGCCGAACTGCTCGCAGATCTGCATTTCCTTGGGAATGAAATCGCCCGGCTGATAACGACCCGAAAAGATATCGGATACGAGTCGATCGGTCAGATTGAAATCGCTGCGAGACGAGCGGGTTGTACTCATTGAATTGATGAGCGAGCCATCAAGCCCACCTGCCGGATCGAAAGAACATCAGGTTGATATTAGCATGTTGTATTGTACAAACCGCGGGCGCCGGACACGCCGATGTGCCGGTGTCCGTGAATCAAGAACGGATTTGGCGCGGTACCGCGAAGTTGGCCGAGCGATCGTATTCGATGGTTTCATCCTTTGGTTGAG
>NZ_DASSKM010000131.1:0-3749 GCF_035690525.1 Salinisphaera sp. | reverse complement strand
GCGGCCAGATCGGTCTTCCAGATATTGCGGCCGTCGACCGCGCCGATCGATAGCTTCGTATCTCCGGCCAGCCGGGCGGCCACGGTCTCGATCTCGCTGGCCCCGCGCAGGCCGTCGATATGCAGCGCGGCGACCGGCAGGTTCACGAACAGATCGAGATTGTCGCGCAGTTCGCCAAAGTAGTTGGCGACCATGATTTTCAAATCGCCGACGCGCGACAGCGTCTCGTAGGTCTTGGCGATCACTTCGCGCTGGGCGTCGGTGAGATCGAGCGAGAAAATCGGCTCGTCGATTTGCACCCATTCGGCACCGGCCGCGGCCAGCCGGTCCAGGATTTCGACATAGACCGGAATCAGTTGATCGGCGAGCTCGAACTTGTCGAGGTTCGAACCGTCGGCGACCTTGCCGAGCGTCAGATAAGTCGCGGGGCCGATAAGCACCGGCTTGGTGACGATACCAAGCGACTTCGCCTCGGCGAACTCGTCGAAGATCTTGGTTGCCGCCAGCTTGAACGCCGTGTCCCGCGTGAATTCGGGCACGAGATAGTGGTAATTGGTATCGAACCACTTGGTCATCTCGCAGGCGATGGCGGCGCGCGTGCCGCGCGCCATGTCGAAGGCGAGATCCAGATCGGCGTGCTCGCCGTCCCAGTCGAAGCGGGCGGGCACATTGCCGACCAGACAGGCCATGTCCAGCACTTGATCGTAGAACGAGAAGTCGTTGGACGGAATCAAGTCGATGCCGGCAGCGCGCTGTTTTTTCCAGTTCGCACGACGGATATCGGCGCCCGCCGACTCGAGCCCGGCCCGGTCCAGATCGCCCGTCCAGTAAGCCTCGGTGGCCTTCTTGAGTTCACGGCGCTCGCCGATACGGGGAAATCCGAGATTATGGGATGTGGTCATGGATCGTCGCTCCTGTCCTGCATTATCCACGCCAGCACCGCTGGCGATCGATTAAGAGTCTAGAGCGGCTGATCCATGACTAATATTGGTATATTTGCATCGATATATGATTTTCTCTCATAACCGATGATCGAACGCATCCATTTGCGCATCCTGCGCCAGATCGAACGCGACGGCACCCTCACGGCGGCGGCGACGTCGCTGCACCTGACGCAGTCGGCGCTCAGCCATGCCATCCGCAAGCTCGAGGATCAGGCCGGCACCGCGATTTGGCGCCGCGAGGGGCGGCGCATTCGGCTGACCCCGGCCGGCGATTATCTGCTGGCCGCCGCCGAACGCCTGCTGCCGCAGTTGGAGCGCATCGACGCCGTGCTCGCCGACTATGCCGCCGGCCAGTACGGTAGCTTGCGCATCGGCATGGAATGCCATCCCTGCTATCGCTGGCTGCTGAAGATCGTGGAACCGTATCTTGCCGAGTGGCCGGGCGTGGATATCGACGTGATCCAGGCGTTTCGCTTCGGCGGCATGGCCGCGCTGTTCAATCACGACATCGATATTCTGGTCACGCCCGATCCGCTGGCCAAGCGCGGCGTGCTCTTCGAGCCGGTGTTCGACTACGAACAGGTGCTGGTCGTGGCCCGCGACCATCGGCTGGCGCAGGCGGGCCACGTAACGGCCGAGATGCTGGCCGGCGAAGTGTTGCTGTCCTATCCGGTGGACCCGGCGCGGCTGGATATCTTCACCGAACTGCTCGGGCCGGCGCATGTGGCGCCGCGACGCCACAAGACGCTCGAATCCACTGACATCATGCTGCAACTGGTCGCCGCCGGCCGCGGCGTGGCGGCGCTACCGCGCTGGCTGGCCGATGAGTACAGCGCCGAACTCGCGATCGCACCGGTCCAGCTCGGCCGGACCGGGATCGCCAAACAGATTCATCTGGGCGTGCGGCGCGCCAGCCTGCAGGAACCGCCGATCGCCGGATTTCTGGCCGCGGCGCGCGCCGGCCCATCGGGGACGGCCGCCTGAGACGCGCCCGAACGTGCTTACTTCTTGCCCATCGCCCCGAAACGGCGGCGGAAACGCTCCACCTTGCCGGTCGTGTCCATGATGTTCTGTTTGCCGGTGTAGAACGGGTGCGTATCGCTGGTGACTTCCAGCTTGATCAGCGGATAGCTGTTGCCGTCTTCCCACTCGATGGTCTCGTTCGAGTCGATGGTCGAACGGGTCAGGAAAGCGAAATCGCTGCCCATGTCCTTGAACACGACCGGGCGGTACTGGGGATGAATGTCCTGTTTCATGATCTTTGACCGTCGCGTCTGCAATTAATAAAAATATTCGGGCTCGTCACCGTTGGCACTCGCGCGTCAATGCCATGGCGAGCGCACCGTCGCCGAGTTCGAAATCAGCCTCGACATCGCCGGCCGGCGCCTCGGCCGGCGCCATCTCGCGCGCCAGCGTCTCGCGGGCGATCCAGCCCTCGTGCGCGGCTATGGCCGCCGCCAGCCGTTCATCTCCGGTGCGATACTCGATCCGGATCCGATCGGCAACATGAAACTGTGCCTGCTTGCGCAGCCGCTGGATACGGTTGACGACCTCGCGCGCCAGCCCGCGCTGGATTAGCGAATCGGTAAGTGTACTATCAAGTGCCACCGTTACGCCATCCTCGCGCCCGACCAGCCAGCCCGCCACGCCTTCGGCCGCGATCAGCAGGTCGCCTGCGCCGAGTTCGACCGCTTCGCCGTCGGCGGCCACGGTGAGCGTGTTGTCGCGCAGATACGCCGCGATCACGGCATCGTCCAGTTCGGCGACGGCCGCGGCCACCGTCTTCATCTTTTTGCCCAGCCGCTTGCCGAGCTGTTTGAAATTCGGTTTGGCGCGGCGTGTGACCAGTTCGCCCTCGCCGGCGACATATTCGATGGTGTCGACATTGACCTCGTCGCGCACGATCGCGGCCACGGCCTCGACATCGGCCCGGGCCACGCCCGGTTCCTCGACCACGAGAATACGCGCCAGCGGCTGGCGCACGTTGAAACCGGCCTCGTTGCGCAATGCCAGCACATTGGCCACGATCGTCCGCGCCAGCGCCATGCGCCGTTCCAGATCGCCGTCGGTGATGTCGGGATCGGCCAGTGGAAAGTCGGCCAAGTGCACCGAACCCCGCGCGCCGGTCGAGGCCGTGACCCGGCCGTACAGCCAGTCGGCGAAGAACGGCGCGATCGGCGCCATCATCGCCGCGGTATCACGAAGGCAGGTCAGCGTGGTGTGGTACGCCGCGCGCTTGTCGGCCGCGGCGTCGTCGCCGGCATGGTCGCTCGCGTCGGCGCGCGCGCCGGCCCAAAACCGCGCCCGCGAGCGGCGGATATACCAATTCGACAACGCATCGATGAAGCGCTCGAGGCCGCGCGCCGCGCGGGTCGGGTTGTAAGCGTCCAGCGCCGCCGCGGCCTCGGCGGCCGTGGATTGCAGGCGCGACAGAATCCAGCGGTCCAGCTCGGGCCGATCAGCTACCACCGGCGCCGGTGTATCCGCCGTGAAGCCGTCGATATTGGCGTAGGTGGCGAAAAACGAATAGACATTCTCCAGCGTGCCGAACACTTTGGTGCGCGTTTCGCGCAGGCCGCGATCGGCATACTTCGTGTTGTCCCAGGGCGGGCTGTTGGACAGCATGTACCAGCGGATGACGTCCGCGCCGTGGGTGTCGAGCGCTTCGAAGGGATCGACCGTATTGCCCTTGGACTTGGACATCTTCTCGCCGTTGGCATCCAGCAGCAGACCGTTGACGATGACGTTCTTGTAGGCCGGCGAATCCTTGACCAACGTGCCGATGGCATGCAGCGAATAGAACCA
>NZ_DASSKM010000130.1:0-24083 GCF_035690525.1 Salinisphaera sp. | reverse complement strand
CTTGTTCTCTTGAAAGGGCGATGTCGACGTCCGGCTTTTGGTCAAACCGCGGCAGTAGATCTAATCGGGCGCGGTGAGGACGTTCTCCAGATCCGTCGTATCGACCAGGGGATCGTCGAGTTCGATTTCGACGCGTGACCGAGTCAGGGTCCAGGCGCGCCCGGTGATCTGGGTATCCCAACCGCGTCGGTTTTCGACCGTGGCCTCGCCGAGCAGGGTCCCGGTAAAGCTGCTGTCACGCGGGGACATGGTTTCCAGCCATTGATTCTGTTTGATCTCGCCGCGTTCGGCCATTAGGGCAATACGGGCGGAGGTGCCGGTGCCCGTGGGGCTGCGGCAAATCACGCCGGGATGGACATAGGTCGCGCTACGGCCGCGAAAGCCGTCGTCGACAGCGTGGGCATCGCGCATGAAATGCACGAACGGCAACGGCGTGACATCGTCGAACTCCGGATGGTTTTCGATAAACTCCGGGCGCACGGTTTTGACGAAAGCGTCGGCAAAGGCAGCCAGTGCCGGTTCTTCATCACGCACCAACTCGAACTCCAAGGCCTCGGCGTCGATCATGGCATAAAAGCCGCCGCTCCAAACCACGTCATAGCGCACCTTGCCATAACGCGGCACATCGGCCTTGAGATCGGGCACGGCCAGATAAGCGGCTTCGCCCTGGGTCGTGACCATCTGCACGAAGCCGTCCGAGCATCGGGTCTGAACCCGCGCCACGCCCGCGGGCGATTCCAAAAACACCGTCTGCTCGTTCTCTTCGATCGGAATATGACCGCTTTGCAGCAGCGCCGTCGCGGTACAGATCGTGTTGGAGCCGGAGTACATGGGGTAGCCCATGGCTTCCATGATGATGTAGCCCGCCTGCGCTTTGGGCTCACACGCCCGCACGATCAGGTTCACCGACATGGCCGGGTCGCCGTAGGGCTCGGAGAGCAGCAGCCGGCGCAGGCCGTCGCCGTTGTCCTCCAGATAGCGCTGTTGCGCATGCACCGTGTCGCCGGGCAACGCCTCCACCCCGCTGAGAACGATCCGGCTGACATCGCCGCCGCACTGCAGGTCCATCATCTGTAGCGAGCGCATGCGGCTGGGTTTTTTATCCGGCATGAGGCGCTCCGTACTCGTCCCATTTGGAATCCGGCACGACGACCAGATTGCCGACATGATTCTTGTCGATGAACGCTTGTTGGGCGTCGTGAAAATCGGAGAGCTTGTAGGTGCGGTCGAGCAGCGGCTTGATCTCGCCGTTCTCGACATAGCGCTTGACCCGCCGGAACGCATCCCGGGTGCCCTGCGACGAACCATTGAGCTCCAGATGATTGAGATACATCGTGCGCAGGTCGAGTTCGACCACCGGTCCGGCGATCGCCCCGGCGGTGGTATAGCGGCCTTCGGCGCGCAGCACGCGCAACAGGTCGTTGAACATCGGCCCGGCGACCAGATCGGCGACCACGTCGATGGGCTGACTGTCGGTGGCGTCATCGACCTTGTCCACCAATTCGCCCTCGTCGTCGCGCAGTACCGTGGCCTCGGCGCCGATGTCTAATATTTCATCGGCCTTGCTACGGCTGGTCACCGCGAACGGGATCGCGCCGCGAGCGCGGGCCAGTTGAATGATGCCGGAGCCGACGCCGCCGGAGGAACCGGTGACCAGCACCCGCTCGCCCTCTGCCACATGGGCGCGGTCGAGCATGTGCTCCCCGGTCATGTAGGCGCAGCAGAAAGTGGCCAGTTCCGCGTCGCTGATATCGGCGTCGGTCTGATAGGCGTTGTCCGAGGGTACGACGGTGTATTCGGCGTAGCCGCCGTCGCGCCCGTGGCCGGTCAGTTGGATGGCTTTCATGGGCATGGGGCGCTCCAAAAACGATGTCGAAATATTGAGATACGGCGCTGCCTTCGATCGTACGGCTACCTTTAGATATAACCGGGGAGAATGGCGCGCCCTCAATCCCGATCGCCGATAGCGACGTAATCGCGCATCGTGTAGCCGTGATAGATCTGGCGCGGGCGCACGATGCGAAACTGCGGATCGTTCATCATTTCCATCCAGTGCGCGGCCCAGCCGACCGTGCGCGCGATCGCGAACATGGGCGTGAGCATATTGACCGGGATGCCGATCGCCCGATAAATGATGCCGGAATAGAAATCCACGTTCGGATAGAGCCCGCGCTCGATGAAATAGTCCTCTTCCAGGGCCTTGTTCTCCAGTTCCAGCGCGATCTCGAAGAGCGGATCGTCCTCCATGTTGTAATGTTCGAGCACCTCGTGGCAGTAGCTGCGTACGACTTTCGCCCGGGGGTCAAAATTCTTGTAGACCCGATGCCCGAAACCCATCAGACGGAAGGAATCTTCCTTGTCCTTGGCTTTGTCGACATATTGGGACACGTTGGACACATCGCCGATTTCGTCGAGCATGTTCAGCACCCGCTCGTTCGCACCGCCGTGGGCCGGGCCCCAGAGCGCGGCGATGCCGCCGGCGATGGCGGCATAGGGGTTGGCGCCGGTCGAACCGACCGTGCGCACCGTGGTGGCCGAGGCGTTCTGCTCGTGATCGGCGTGCAGCATGAACAGCACATCCAACGCCCGGGCGGCGACCGGATCGACTTCGTATTCCTCGGCCGGCACCGCGAACATCATGCGCAGCAGGTTCGAGGTGTAGTCGAGATCGTTCTGCGGCCAGATCTTGGGCTGACCGATCGCGTGCTTGTATGCGGCGGCCGCGATGGTCGGCATCTTGGCGATCATGCGTTGGGCAAAGATCTCGCGATGCTCGGGATTACTGATATCGGTGGTGTCGTGATAGAAGGCCGACAACGAGCCGACCACGCCGAGCAATACCGCCATTGGATGGGCATCGTAATGGAAGCCGTCGTAGAACTTGACCAGCGATTGATTGAGCATCGTGTGGTGGGTGATGGTCTCTCGGAAGCTCGCCATCTCGGTCTCGTTCGGCAACTCGCCGTTGAGCAGCAGATGGCACACCTCGAGAAAATTCGAATGCTCGGCCAGTTCCTCGATCGAGTAGCCGCGATACAGCAGCTTGCCGTTCTCGCCGTCGATAAAGGTGATATTGGAATCGCAGCTACAGGTGGCGGTATAGCCCGGGTCGTAGGTGAACACGCCCTGCTGGGTATGCAGCCCGCGCACATCCACCGCGGGAATGCCGAGAGTGCCTTCGACGAGCGGCAGATCGGTGCTTTGGTCGTCCTGTGGATTACTGAGTTTGTATGCGTCCGTCATTGTGGTCTCCTGGCGTGTGGCTGAGAAATGCCATGCGTTCCGTCATCTCGAAACGCGCTATCGCTCGATAGCGACTGAAAATGCGTGTGGCTCTTTACGGCTCATGCCGCATGGGCGCGAGGTTCATGTGCCGGTGCCGGCGGACCCGCTGACGGAACGCATCGAGCCCTCGGTTTCGAGCGCGGTGTGCCAGGCGAACGCCTTGTCCAGGCAGTGCGGCGTTTGGCCGCCTTTCTTGCAGGCTTCGTTGAAATAGTCGTTCAGGGCGTCCCGATACAGCGGATCGGCGCAACGATCGATGATCTCGCGGGCGCGTTCGCGCGGCGCCAGGCCGCGCAGATCGGCCAGGCCGTGTTCGGAAACCAGGACATCGACATCGTGCTCGGTATGATCAACATGGCTGACGAACGGCACGAACGCCGAGACATCCCCGTCCTTGGCCAATGATTTGGTGACAAAAATCGACAGATGCGCGTTGCGCGCGAAGTCACCCGAGCCGCCGATGGCGTTGACCAACTGCGTGCCGCCCATGTGGGATGAATTGACGTTGCCGTAGATATCGGCTTCCAGCGCCGTATTGATGGCGATGACGCCGAGCCGGCGGATGATTTCCGGATGATTGGTCAGTTCCTGTGGGCGCAACACTACGCGATCGTGATAAGCCGCGAGATTGTCCATTACTTGCTGGCCGCGCTCTTCCGAGAGCGTGATCGAAGTCGCCGAGGCAAACGTCATCTGACCGGAGTCGAGCAGATCGAATGCCGAGTCCTGTAGCACTTCCGAGTACATCTGCAGGTGATCGAACGGCCCTTCGGCGATACCCCAGAGCGCCGCGTTGGCCATGGAACCGAGGCCGGCCTGCAATGGCAGCAGCGAGGAAGTCAGCCGCCCAGCCTCGACCTCCGCCTCTAGAAAATCTTTCACATGCGCGACGATTTGCTGGGTGGCCTCATCGGGGGCCTTGATCTCGGCCGGCGTTTCCTCGCCCTCTGTAAGCACGATCGCGGCGATCTTGTCGATATCGACCGGGATCGCGTGATCGCCGATGCGGCTGGCGGCTTGCACGATCGGAATCGGCTGGCGCTTCGGGCGGGTACCGGGAATATAGATATCGTGCAGCCCCTCGAGCCCTTCAGGCGAGGCCTGATTGAGTTCCACGATCACCTTGTCGGCGAGATGGGCGAAAGTCGCCGAGTTGCCCACCGAGGTGGTCGGCACGATACCGCCCTCCTCGGTGATCGCACAGGCTTCGATAATCGCCACATCCATAGGGCCGAGATCGCCGTGACGCTGGCGCTCGACGATTTCCGACAAATGCTCGTCGATGAACATCACCCGTCCTTCGTTGATCGCCTGGCGCAGGGTGGCATCGACCTGAAACGGCAGACGCCGGGCAATCACACCGGCATCGGTAAGCCGCGCATCGATATCGTTGCCCAGCGATGCCCCGGTCATCAGCGTAATGGACAGTGGCTCGTCGGCGGCGCGCTGTGCCAACGCGACCGGCACCTCCTTGGCCTCGCCGGCCAGCGTGAAACCGCTCATGCCGACCGTCATGCCGTCCTGGATCAATTCGGCTGCTTCTTGCGCCGTCATCTGGCGATCCTGCCAACCCGGCAGTCGACAACGCTGGTCCGTCATGGTTTTCCTCCCGGTCGTATAGGCCAAGGTGAGTGAATATATGCACAATACACCATGACATTTCAGTATTTTAATTAAAATACGTAATTTCCCCGTATTTTCTTGGCATGCCTCCCTAATTCAAGCTTCTGACGCAGTCACACCATGTGAAAAACTGAGCGTTTTCAAAAAATATTAGGTGTTTATATCGTGTACGGCCGGAATATGAACGCCTGATTAAGCATCAGGATTTACACGAATAGTCGGTTATCGGTGTATATCGGAAACTGATGGCACAGAAAGCTGTACGCTGTCCGGAGGCCTACGCGCGTAGCCAAGACAGGCGCCTTGCGGCTCCGCGTCAAGCATACGAACCGCCGATTCAATAATGTGGCGGCTTCAAATCACAGACGCATTTATAGGCAAATGCGTTTTAGAGCTGCTTGCACGCTAAAACCCTATCGGACGAATGTCTTCATTGTACGAATGCAGAATACGGGAAGGTTGCCATGAGCAGGACACCGCTAACGGTTATCAAGGGCGACGGTATCGGCCCCGCGATCGTGGATGCCGCGCTAGAGGTTCTCGATGCCCTCGACGCGGAATTCGATTACGAATACGTCAAGGTCGGCCAGGCCGCTCTGGACGATGGCGAAAAAGAGGCATTGCCGGAATCGGCGATCGAATCGATCGAACGCACGGGACTGGCGCTCAAGGGCCCGACCACCACCCCCAGTGGCGGCGGCTATAGCTCGGTCAACGTCGCGATACGCAAGCGCTTTGACCTATACGCCAACGTGCGTCCGGCGGTATCCATGACGGGAGCCAAACCGCTTTACGACGATCTCGACATCATCATCGTGCGCGAGAACGAACACGGCATGTACTCGGGCGAGGGCCAGACCCTGTCAGACGACGGCGAGCGCGGGGAGGCTTGCTCGGTCATCACGCGCTCCCAGAGTGAACGCATCATCCGTTTCGCTTTCGAGTTGGCGCGCGCGCGTGGGCGCAAGAAAGTCACGTTGGCGCACAAGGCCAATATCCTGAAAACGACCTCCGGGCTGTTCCTCTCGGTCGGCGGCGAAATCGCCAAGGAATACGACGATCTGGAGTACGACGACGTAATCGTCGATGCCGGCGCGATGAAGCTCGTGATGGACCCCTATCAGTTCGACGTGATCGTCGCGCCCAATCTATTCGGCGACATATTGTCCGATCTGTGCGCCGGCCTGGTCGGCGGCATGGGCCTGGCGCCCGGGGCCAATATCGGCGACGACTGTGCCGTATTCGAAGCCGTCCACGGCAGCGCGCCCGATATCGCCGGCCAAAACATCGCCAATCCGACGTCGGTGCTGCTGGCCACCGCGCTTCTATTCGATCATCTGAATGACAAGGACAAGGCGGATCGTATTCGCCGGGCCGTACGCTCGGCGATCGCCGAGCGTGACCGTATCACGCCGGATCTGGATGGCGAGGGTACAACCGATAGCTTTACCCAGGCCGTTGTCGAACGGCTATAAGGGCTATTGCCGTTAGTCAGCCAACGGATGCCGAAGAATGATCGTGTCCGCCCGGTCGGGTCCGGTCGAGATCACGTCGATCGGCACGCCGACGATTTCGGCCAGCCGATCGAGATAACCCCGGGCGTTGGGCGGCAGCGCATGATAATCGCGTAAACCCGAGGTATTCTCGCGCCAGCCCGGCATTTCCTCGTAGACCGGCTCGCAGTTGGCGAGCGCGTCGGCGCCGGTCGGAGGCACGGTTAGCGTCTCGCCATTACAGCGATAGCCGGTACAGAGCTGGACTGCGTCCAGCCCGTCGAGCACGTCGAGTTTGGTGATGCACAGCCCGGACAGGCTGTTGTTGAAGGCTGTACGGCGCAGACCGACGGCATCGAACCACCCACAGCGGCGCGGCCGGCCCGTCACCGCACCGAATTCGGCGCCGCGGTCGGCCAAGTGTTTACCGTAGCGGTCGTCGAGTTCGGTCGGGAATGGGCCGGAGCCGACACGCGTGGTGTAAGCCTTGACCACGCCGAGCACATAATCGAAATAGGTCGGGCCGACGCCGGAGCCGGTGGCCGCCCCGCCCGCGGTGGTGTTGGACGAGGTGACGAACGGATAGGTGCCGTGATCGACGTCCAGCAGCGCGCCCTGCGCGCCCTCGAATAGAATCGACTCGTCGGCGACATAGGCCTGACGCAGCAACTCGCCGACATCGGCCACCATCGGCGCGATCTCCTCGGCGTGCTCGATACAAGCATCCAGCGTGGCCTGGAAATCCACCGGCGACTGGCCAAAATAGTTCTTGAGCACGAAATTATGTAAATCGAGCGCCTCGCCCAGCTTCGAAGCCAAGAGTTCGCGCCGGAACAGATCGGAGACCCGCACCGCGCGGCGTGCGACTTTGTCCTCGTAGGCCGGGCCGATGCCGCGGCCGGTGGTGCCGATCGCGGTCTTGCCGCGGGCGGCCTCGCGGGCCTTGTCCAGCGCCACGTGATAAGGAAGGATCAGCGGACAGGCCGGGCTGATCTTGAGCTTGTTCCGGACGGCCACGCCGCGCGCATCCAACTCGCCCATTTCTTTTAGCAACGCCTCGGGCGAAAGCACCACGCCGTTGCCGATATAGCAGGTCACGCCGTCGTGCAGGATGCCCGACGGAATCAGGCGCAGAATGGTTTTCTCGCCGTTGATGACCAATGTATGGCCGGCGTTGTGGCCGCCCTGAAAGCGCACGACGTGCCGGGTGCGATCGGTGAGCAAATCCACGATCTTGCCCTTGCCCTCATCGCCCCACTGGCTGCCGATGACGATGACCCGTTTACCCATGATATCTATCCTATAGTGGACGGACCCGCCATGTTCCGTCGATCTGTTCCAGAATGCGGTCGCAGCCCGAGCTCTCTACTTCGATATGGGCTTCGGCATGGGCGGGCGTGGCGACCACCACGCGCTCGCCTGACGCCCGTAGGCGCCGGATTTCGCTGAGCAACGATTCGTCGTCGTGGCCGGACGGCGCAAAGATGCCACCGGCCGGCCGATCGTCCGCAAAGCCGCCGAGCGCGGCCAGCAGATTCAGATCGGCCGAGAAACCGGTGGCCGGACGTGGCCGGCCGAACGCCGAGCCGACGTCGTCGTAGCGTCCGCCACGCGCCAGCTCGCGGCCGAGCCCCGGGGCAAAAGCCGCGAACAGCAGCCCGGTCTTGTAGCGATAGCCGCGCAATTCGGCCAGATCGATGAACAGCGGCAGCTCCGGATAATGCGCTTCAATCAGCGCGACCATGTCGGCCGTTTCCTCCAGCGCGCTATCGATACGCGGGTCGATGCCGCCGAGCACGGCACGGGCCCGATCCAGCACGCCGGCCGGTCCGCTGAGGCCGATCAGCGTCGCCAGACGGTCGTGCAGCGTGGCCCCGAGCCGGCCGTCGGCCGCCAGACGATCCAGATCGGGCCGCGACTTGCGCTGCACCACATCGAACAATACCGGCTCGAATTCGCTCGATACGTCGGCGAGCGCCACCAGCCGCCGATAGATCACGACATGGCCGAGATCGAGATAGATCTGCTCGATGCCCATCATGCGCAGCGTTTCAAGCATCAGCGACACGATCTCGAGATCGCTGTGCAGATGCGCGTCGCCGAATTTCTCCACGCCCACCTGCAACGGCGAGCGTGAGCCGCCCGGCTCGCCGGGGCGCGTACGCAGCACGCTGCCGATATAGCAGTAACGCGCCGGGCCGGTCGCCGCCAATCGATGCGCATCGATGCGCGCGGTCTGGGTGGTCATATCGGACCTGACCCCCATCATGCGCCCGTTGAGTTGGTCGGTCAGCTTGAAGGTATACAGATCGAGTTCATGGCCGGCGCCGGTGAGCAGCGAATCGAGATACTCGATCAGCGGCGGCCGGATCAGCTCGTAGCCCCAGCGCCAATAGAGATCGAGCAACGCGCGGCGCGCCGCCTCGAGCCGCCACGACTCGGGCGGGACCGTCTCCTGGACGCCTTCCGGCAGTAACCAACGTGTGGATTGCATGGCTCTAGAATTGGTGTAGAAACTGCAGCGCGACGACCCCGACCGCGATCATCACCGCGCCGAAGATGCGCAACTGGCGCGGCGCGGCGCCGGCCAGTCGCAGCACGGTCTCGCGCCAGCGTTCCGGCGCGATGAAAGGCATCAGCCCCTCGATCACGCACACCAGCGCCAGCGCGCGCAGCAGATCGGCCCACATCGGCGAAGGCGGTTATCCGCCGTTACCCGCGGCCTCGGCGAGCGCGGGGTTGAAATACTTGAACAACTTGCCGTCCGGTTTGAGCAACAGGATGTCGTCGTCGCCGATGCTCTGTCGATAAAGCTGCAGACTGCGATAAAAGCTATAGAAGTCCGGGTTCTTCTTGTAAGCATTGGCATAGATCTCGGCGGCCCGGGCGTCGCCCTCGCCGCGGATCGACTCGGCCTTCTTGTAAGCCTTGGACAACACGACGGTGCGCTCGCGCTCCGCGTCGGAGCGGATTTCCTTGGCCGCGGCATCGCCCTGGGCCCGCAGCGTACGGATCACTTCCTGGCGCTCGGAGCGCATGCGCGCATAGACCGTGTCGCTCACCTCGGCCGGCAGGTCCAGCTTCATGATACGCACGTCCTGAACGGTGACACCGAGCTGCTTGGCGTCCTGGTTCACCTGTACCTGCACCGCCGCCACAATCTCGTTACGATCGCCCCCGATCGCCTGACGGATCGTGCGTTTAGAGAACTCGGCCAGCAAATCGTTCTCGACCGACGCAGTCAGCAGACTCCGCGCGCGCTCGACCTCGCCGTGCGTCGACAGGTAATACTTGACCGGGTCGGCGATCTGCCACTTGACGTAGTAGTTGACCGACAGGTTTTTGTTCTCCGAAGTCAGCACGCGGTCGATTTCGCCGGTAAACGTCATCACGCGCCGTTCGAAGCGGTGCACCGTCTGCACGAACGGAATTTTGAAATGCAGGCCGGGCGGGACATGGGCGTCGACGATTTCACCCGTTTGTACGACCAGCACGCGCTCGCGCGGCGTGACCACGAACATCGAGTTGTAGGCGATATAGATCGCGATGACGACGACGATCAGGCCGAAAATCTGCTTACCACTCATGAGCTGCGGCTCCGGCTGCGAAGATTACCGGTGTCCGGGTTCGAACCGCTGCCGCCGTTCGAGCCCGAACCGTTACCGCTGCCGTTCATGTCCGATTCGTCGGGCAACGTCGGCCCCACGGTGTCGCCGTTCTCACCGCCGGACCCGTGCTTACCGCCCGAGGCCGTCTTATCGAGGATCTTGCCCAACGGCAGGTAGGTCATGGTGCCCGCCGAACCATCGTCAAGCACCAGATGCGAGGCCGACAACACGTCGCCCATCGTTTCCAGATACAACCGCTCGCGCGTGACTTCGGGCGCGTTCTCGTACTGCGCCAACAGATCCGAGAAGCGCGCCGCCTGGCCGGCCGCACGGTTGATCTTGCGCTGCTTGTAGGCTTTGGCCTGGGCGATCATTTGCGCCTTTTCGCCCTGGGCGCGGGCCACGATGTCACGCGCATAGGCACGGGCGATGTTCTTGGACCGCTCTTGCTCCTCGCGCGCCTTGATCGCTTCCTGGAAAGCGCCCTGCACCGGCTCCGGCGGCTGCGCATACTGCACGTTCACGGCCAGCACTTTGATACCGGCGTTATATTGATTGAGCGTGTACTGCATGATCCGGCGTACGTTATCGGGCAGTTTCGCGCGCGATCGAACCTTGATCTGCGGATACTCGTTCTGCTTCTTCTTGATCCGGCCGACCAGTTTTTGGTCGATATCCTTGAGCCCGTTCTGCTTCTTCGGCTGACCGGAGTTCTCCTTCATATCGACGTTGTTCAGCGCCTTGTTGTCGAGCTGGTTGACCTGCACGCCTTCCTGGATCACCTGATTCATGGTCGACGTGCCGACAACTTCACGCACCGCCGAGCGCAGCACCTGCTGCACCGTTTTTTCCGGGTTCTGAAGTTGAAACAGATAGTTCATCGCGTCGGAGATGCGGTACTGCACCGAGACCTCGACGGCGACAATGTTCTCGTCCTTGGTCAGCATGACGGCGCGGTTGCTCGCCCGGCGTACCCGCTGGGTATCGACCTTGAGCACCTGACCGATCGGATACGGCAGATGCCAATGCCAACCCGGCCCGGCGGTGTGGGTATACCGGCCCAGCCGTAGCACCACCCCTTTCTCGCCCGGCTGGACGATATACAGCCCGGTAGCCAGCCAGATGGCGATGACAATCGGGATCAGCACGAGAAACAACCCGCCGCCGATACCGCGACCACCGCCAGGGCCGCCGCTGTTACCGCCGCCGCGCTTGTTGAAGCGCTCGCGCAGGCGTTTCCAGATCTGGTCGAGGTCGGGCGGCCCGCCGCCGTTCCCCCCGCCGCCGTTGCGGTTGCCACCGCCCCACGGATCCCTGCCCTTGCCGGGCTCGTTCCACGCCATGCTAGAAAGCCTCTGATCGCGTCGATTGCACGGCCGGCAACGGCCCTTGCCGCACGTGTTCACGTCGCGCCGCCGCACCGCGGCGCTCGCCCGCATCCGCGCACGCGCGCGTCAGATCACGCCCGAACAAACCCAAAGTGAACAAACCGCTCTCCTTGCTGTAACCGTTCGCGCACGGAGTCGCGGCGCGGACCGGTGCGGCCCGATCCGACGATGCCGTTGCACGAACCGTCTGCGATTTCACGTAAGTCTATAGTCCGCCCGGAACCCTGTCGAACACGCCGTAAGGTCGTCTAGGGGCTGTTGCCTCTTAGGCGGAATGAATCGTCGCACGCGCGCCGGCGAGCCGTTCGACGTCGGGGCGCACCGGACGGCGATCAATCAAGACATCGTCGAAGGCCAGCCCGGCCTGCGCCACGACGCGCTCCAGGTCCGCCTGCGAAGCCGTCACCGACAGCAGCGCGTCGCCGTTGTCGGCATAACTTTCCTCGCCGACCACGCCGAGGTCGTAGAGCCGCGAACGCAGCCAGCCGGCGGCGGGCGGCACCCGCAGCGTGCCGGTGACCGTATCCGGGTAACAGAACGCGGCCAGCGCGTGACGCAGTTCGTCCAGACCCGCGCCGGTCATGGCCGAAACATAGACCCGCGTCGGCCGGCCGTGCGCATCGTATTCCACCCGCGGCGACTCGTCGTCGAGCAGGTCGACCTTGTTGAACACCTCCAGCTGGGGCACGTTGCCGGCGCCGATGTCGGCGAGCACGCCGTTGACCTCGCGCGCATGCGCGCGCCGCTCGTTGTCGGCGACATCGATTACGTGCACCAGCACATCGGCTTCGCGGGTCTCTTCGAGCGTGGCCCGGAAGGCGGCCACCAGTTCATGCGGCAAATCGCGGATGAAGCCCACGGTATCGGCCACGATCAACGGCTCGCCCACCGGCACGTCCATCCGGCGCAAGGTCGGGTCCAGCGTGGCGAACAGCTGATCGGCGGCATAGATATCCTCGCCGGTGAGCCGGTTGAACAGCGTCGACTTGCCGGCGTTGGTATAGCCGACCAGGGAGACCACGGGCGTGCGCGCACGGCGCCGCGAGGCGCGCCCCTGATCGCGTCGCGCCAGCACTTTGTCGAGCCGCGAGCGCAACAGCTTGATGCGGTCGCCAAGCAGGCGGCGGTCGGTCTCGAGCTGGGTCTCACCCGGCCCGCGCAGACCGATGCCGCCCTTTTGCCGCTCCAGATGCGACCAACCACGCACCAGGCGCGTCGCCAGATGCTGGAGCTGTGCGAGCTCGACCTGTAGCTTACCCTCGTGCGAACGCGCCCGACGGGCAAAGATATCGAGGATCAGCCCGGCGCGATCGAGCACACGCGCGTTCATGCGCTTTTCCAGGTTACGCTCCTGGCTGGGCGACAGATCGTGGTTGAACACCACGAGTTCCGCGCCGTGTTCCACCACCGCGGCAGCCACTTCATCGGCCTTGCCGCCGCCAATGAAGTAACGCGGATCGGGCACGCGACGGGAGCCGCCGATATGACACATCACATCGGCGCCCGCCGATTCCACGAGTTCGCGGAATTCCCGATCCGCCTCGGCGTACTCGTCGATGCCGAAAGCGATATGGACGATGACGGCCGCCTGACCGCTCGGCGGCCGTTCAAACATAGGGGATTACCCTAGTAATTACCCTGGGAAATCTAACTATCGTCGGACTCCTGCGACATTTCGTCGCGCACTTCGTCACGAACGTTGCGCGAAGGCACGATCGTGGAAATCGCGTGCTTGTACACCATCTGGTTCACGGCGTTACGCAACAACACCACAAACTGGTCAAAAGATTCGATCTGCCCCTGCAGCTTGATGCCGTTGACCAGATAGATGGACACCGGCACCCGCTCTTTGCGCAAGGCGTTAAGGAATGGTTCTTGTAATGTTTGGCCTTTTGCCATGGAACAGACTCCACAAGGTCGGGGGATAAGAAAATATCAAAGAAATATTAGCACGATTTCAGAGCGCGCCGGACGCCCTCTCGACCAGCCGCCGCGCCCGCTTTGTCATTGTTTCATCATCGCTTACGAGCCACGTGGCATCGTCCAGACAACGCAGCCAGGTAAGCTGTCGCTTGGCCAGCTGACGGGACGCGATCACCGCCCGGTTCACGGCCTCTTCCAGGCCGAACGCCCCGTCCAGTGACTGCCACAGCTGGCGATAGCCGACCGCTCGTATCGCCGGTTGTCCAAGATCGAGATCGGGACGGGCGTGGAGCTTTTCAACCTCCGCCAGAAAACCCTCCGCCATCATCACGCCGAAGCGCGCCGCGATATTGCGGTGCAACCGTTCGCGCGTGGCCGGCGCCACGATCAACTTGGTGATCGACCACGGCGGATCGACCGCTTCATCGCGCGCGTACAGCACGCTGGGCGTCTCGCCGGTCAGCGCATGAATTTCCAGCATGCGCTGGATGCGCTGTGCGTCGTTCGGATGGATACGGGCCGCCGTCAGCGGATCGAGATGCGCCAGCCGGGCGTGCAGCGCCGCCCAGCCCAGCTCGTCGGCCTCGGCGGTCAGCCGGGCGCGCAGCGCTTCGTCTCGGCCCGGCATCTCCGACAGCCCGTGCTCGAGGGCGCGGAAATACAGCGAGGTGCCGCCAACCAGAAGCGGCAGCCGCCCGGCGGCGTGAATGCGGTCGATCTCGATTACGGCGTCGCGCACGAAGTCGGCCGCCGAGTAAGCATCCGCCGGATCGCGGATATCGATCAGCGCATGCGGGGCCCGCGCCAGGGTCGCGGCATCCGGTTTGGCCGTGCCGATATCCATGCCGCGATAGACCATGGCCGAGTCGACCGACACGATCTCGGCATTCATCGACTCGACCAACTCGACGGCCAACCCGGTCTTGCCGGACGCGGTCGGCCCGAGAATGAACACAACCGGCGGCTTTTCGGACACGCTACTGCCCGCGCATGAACAGCCGGTCCAGGCCGGCGCGATCCACGCCGACCCAGCTCGGCCGGCCATGATTGCAATGCCCGGCCCGGTCGGTGTGTTCCATGTCGCGCAACAGCGCGTTCATCTCGGCCAGCGTGAGCCGCCGCCCGGCTTTCACCGCGGCCTTGCAGCCCATGTCCGCCAGCACGTCGTCGAGAATATCGCGCACCGCGTCCGCGCCGCGCGGGCCGCCATCGAGTTCCGCGATCACGTCGCGCGCCATCGCCAGATAATCCCGATCGGCGAGCAGCGCCGGCACGCCGCGCAGCAGCGCGCGGGTCGGCCCGCTGCGCCCGAGCTCGAAGCCGACCTCGGCCAGTCGTTCGCCCTGGCTTTCCACCACGGCCGCCTCGCTTTCGGACAGCGACAGCGTTTCGGCCACGAGCAGGCGCTTGCACTGAACACGGCCGGCTGAGAACTCGGCCTTGAGCTGTTCGTACAGCACGCGCTCGTGGGCGGCGTGCATATCGACCAGCACCAGCCCTTCGGCGTTCTGGGCCAGGATATAGATATCGTGCAGCTGGCCGATGGCGTAGCCGAGCGGCGGCGTGTCGTGGCGCTCGTCTGTCGGCGCGCTCGCCGATCGCCCCGTATCCGGCGCCGATCGCGGCTGCTGAAAACGATAGCTCGCCGCCGTCTCGGCGACGCCGGGCCGGGCCGATCGCGTATTGAAATCCAGCCCGCGCGGCGTCATCGGCCGTGGCTGCGCCGGTTTGTCGAGCGGCCCGGCCGCGGGCGTCAGCGCCAGCGTTCTTGCCTCGTGCGGGCGCGCCTCAACCGCGGCCAGTGCGCGCGCGACGCTGCGGCAGACGAAATCGTGGACCAGCCGCGACTGCCTAAAACGCACTTCGGCCTTGGCCGGATGCGCGTTGACATCGACCTGACGCGGGTCAAGCGTCAGATACAGCACGTAGGCCGGGTGACGCTGATTGTGCAGTAGATCGCGATAGGCCAGGCGGACCGCATGATTGAAGACTTTGTCGCGAATCGGGCGGCCGTTGACGAAGCTGTACTGGCGATCGGCCTGGCCGCGCGAAAAACCCGGCGTGGCAATCCAGCCGGTCAAGCGCATGCCGGCCGCCGATTCGTCCACGGGCACGGCATGGTCATCGAATTCGCGGCCCAGGATATGCGCCACGCGCTGTTTCCGGGCGTCGGCTTCCGCGCAAGCGTTCAGCCCGGCCGACTCGACGGCGCCGTGGCGCAGGATGAAGCCGACATCGAAGCGCGACAGCGCGAGTTGGCTGAACGCCCGACGGATATGTTTAAACTCGGTCGGCGGCGCGCGCAGGAATTTCCGCCGGGCGGGAATACGAGCGAACAGTTCGCGCACTTCCACCCGCGTGCCGGGCGCACCGGCCGCCGGCCGCGCCTCGGTGTCGATATGCGGCGAAACGGCATAGGCGCGATCGGCGCCGGCGACACGCGAGGTCAAGGTCAGTTCGGCCACCGAGGCGATGCTGGCCAGGGCCTCGCCGCGGAAACCGAGGCTGGCCACGGCTTCCAGCGCGTCGAGGCTGTCGATTTTGCTGGTGGCATGACGGGCGACCGCGAGCGGCAGTTGATCGGCGCTCACCCCGCAGCCGTCATCCTCGATCAGAATCCGTCGCAGACCGCCCTCTTCCACATCCACGGCGATGCGCGTGGCGCCGGCATCCAGACTGTTCTCGACCAGTTCCTTGATGATGGACGCCGGGCGTTCGACGACCTCGCCGGCCGCGATCTGGCTGATCAGTCGATCGTCGAGCAGTTGAATGAGCATGACGCGCGCTAAGAAGCTGTCGGACTCAAGACCAATCTACTGCGCCGGCGGGATGATGGCTCAAATGAGCCGTTTTTATCGTTAAATAGAACCACTATTCGCCTCAAAAATCGGCTCATTTGCGCTCATCCTCCCACCTTGCTCGCTACGATCGCTTGAGTCCGACAGCTTCTGGGACCGAAACGGCGCTCAGTGTCGGGTATGTCACCCTCGTTTGGCAAAACGCGGTATCCGCTCGCAGCGCTGCGTTGACTAATATCGATCGAATCGCTTTCTTGACTCGTTCAAGAAAATGCTCAATGATCGGGCTGCCATGAGTCGACACCAGACTTCCATCGTTGCCGAACTGCGTGAACGCGGCCTGCGGGTCACCGCCCCGCGCCACGCGGTGCTCGAATGGCTGATCGGCCATCCGCATGCCACCGCCGAGCAAGTGCATCGGGGCGTTTCCACGCGTCTCGGTGCGATTTCGAAGCAGGCTGTATACGACGTTCTGTCGGCGTGCGTGGCGGCCGATCTGGTTCGGCAGATCAAGCCGGCCGGCCATCCGGCCCGGTTCGAACGGCGTACCCACGACAATCACCATCATTTGGTGTGTCGCGGCTGCGGACAGATCGAGGATAGCGATTGCCATATCGAATCCGCGCCTTGTCTGCAGCCGGTACACGATCACGGCTTCGAAATCGACGAGGCAGAGGTCGTGTTCTGGGGTCTGTGCCGAACCTGTCAGGCCAAGGCCCGGCAGGCGGCGACATAAACCGGCATATCAACGGAAAAGTGACGACGGTCGATTTCGGCTGCGTTGCACACGGACCCATCGGGAGGATTAAACCTTGACAGACGATACCCGCAACATCGAAACCACGACCAGCGGCGAACCGTATCCGAGCCAGGAACATTCGCTGACAGTCGGCAATGACGGCCCCATTGTTCTGCACGACCACTTTCTCATGGAACAGATGGCCGCGTTCAACCGGGAAATGGTTCCGGATCGCCAGCCCCATGCCAAGGGTGGCGGCGCGTTCGGCCGTTTTGAAGTCACGGAAGACGTCAGCGCGTACACCAAGGCCAACTTTCTGCAAAAGGGCAAGAAGACCGACATGGTGGCCCGGTTTTCCACGGTGGCCGGCGAGTCCGGCAGCCCGGACACCTGGCGCGACCCCAGAGGCTTTGCGCTGAAGTTCTACACCGAGGAAGGCAACTTCGACATGGTGGGCAATAACACGCCCATCTTTTTCATGCGCGACCCGATGAAGTTCCAGCACTTCATCCACTCACAGAAGCGCCGTGCCGACAACGGCTTGCGCGATAACGACATGCAGTGGGACTTCTGGACCCAGTCGCCGGAGTCGGCCCATCAGGTGACCTGGGTGATGGGCGATTACGGCGTCCCCGCCACCTGGCGCCACATGAACGGGCACTCCAGCCACACCTACTCCTGGATCAACGAGGCGGGCGAGTTGTTCTGGGTCAAATACCACTTCAAGACCGACCAGGGCGTCAAGTGTCTGACCCAGGAACAAGCCGACGAAATGGCCGGCTCCGATGCCGACTATCATCGGCGCGATTTGTTCGAGGCGATCGCGCGCGGCGATTGTCCGACCTGGACGCTGTACGTTCAGATCATGCCCTACCAAGAGGCCAAGACCTATCGGCTGAATCCGTTCGATCTGACCAAGGTCTGGCCGCACGCCGACTATCCGTTGCACAAGGTCGGCACGATGACGCTGGATACCAACCCGACCGATTTCCACACCGAAATCGAACAGGCCGCGTTTTCACCGGGCAATACGGTGCCCGGCACCGGTATTTCGCCGGACAAGATGCTGCTGGCACGGTCAATTTCCTATGCGGACGCCCAGCGTGCGCGCATCGGTGTGAACTACAATCAGATTCCGGTGAATGCGCCGAAGTGCCCGATGCACAGCTATACCAAAGGCGGGCGGATGCGCTACATGAATAACCACGATCCCGTTTATGCGCCGAACACCAAGGGCGGGCCGGTGCCTTCCCCGGCGGCGCATGCCAACGGCGAAAACTGGGAAACCGACGGCAATCTGGTGCGTTCGGCCTACACGCTCCGTCCAGACGATAGCGACTTCGATCAACCCAACGATCTGATCAACAAGGTTATGGATGACGAAGCCCGCGATCGCCTAGTCGCCAACGCGGTCGGCCATCTCTCCGACGGCGTGACCGAGCCCGTGCTCGAGCGTGCCTTTCAGTACTGGAAGAACGTCGACGCCAGGATCGGCGAGCGTATCGAACAGGGCGTTCGCGAGAAGCAGAAAGCGGCCTGACACCCGCCAGCGCGACGACAAAGCGGCGGCACATTCGTGCCGTCGTTTTTTTATGCGCGGTTATACGAGGGCTTGGCGCGTGCGCCGGCGTTCAGCCGGCGGACATAAGGGCACGCATCATGATCGTCAGCCCCGGCTGGCGAGTTGCTGCGGCTTGGGCGGCGGAATCTTGAGCATCTGCCCGATGCGCAGCACGGACCCGTTCATTTCGTTGTACTGGCGCAACGCCGACACGCTCACGCCGTAGACCTGCGCGATCTCGGACAGCGTATCGCCCGAGCGCACGCGATGCTCTTGCTCGGCCGCGATATAAGTCGACGGCCGATAGCTGGCGAAATAACCCTTGATGCCGCGCAGCATCGCCGCCGCCAGCGCGTTCTGATAGCTCGCGCTGGCGAGTTTATGCGCGGTGGCCGGATTCGAGATGAAGTTCGTCTCGACCAAAATGGAAGGAATATCCGGCGACTTCAACACCATAAAGCCCGCCTGCTGGACCTGGTCCTTGTGCAGCGAACCCAGTTTGTCGAGCTGGGCGAGCACACGCTCGCCGGCGTCGGCGCTGGCCTGGATGCTCGCGCTCTGCGATAGATCCAGCACGAACGAAGCCAGGTTCGGCTTCTTGTTTTTGAGGGTGATGCCGCTGACCATCTCGGCGCCGTTCTCGCGATGCTCCAGCCAGCGCGCGTGCTCGCTGGTCGCGCCGTGGCGCGACAGCGCATAAACCGATGCGCCCCTCGCGCCACCGCCGTTCGGCGATGCATCGCAATGGATCGAGATGAAAAAATCGGCCTTGTCATGCCGGGCGATCACCATGCGCTCGCGCAGACCGACGTAATTATCGTGCTTGCGCGTCAGCATGCCGTGCATATGCGGCTGATCGTCCACCATACGCTTGAGCCGGCGGGCGATGGACAGGGTGACGTTCTTCTCGAGCAGCCCGGCCGGGCTGTGGGCGCCCGGATCCCTGCCGCCGTGGCCCGCGTCGATCGCCACGATAATATCGCGCGCCGGCGCGCTGCGTCGCGGCACGTCCGGCGTATCGCCGCGGCCGTTCGCCGTGCTGCGCTCGTTTGATACGCCCGGAGCCGAGACCTGCTCCATGGCGGTCGCCGTTTTATCGGCGGTTGTCTGACTGTCGTCGCCGGCATCGAGCTCGTTCCCCGAGGTGTCGGCGCGGGCCGTCATCGGCGCGGACGCCCGATCCTTCGGATACAGATCGAGCACCAGTCGATAGCGGTGCCCGTCGGACGGCGAGAGCATGAAACTCTTGGCGCGAACCTTTTTTTCCAGATCGAGCACCACGCGCACCCCGGTGCCCTTGTGCACGCCGGTTCGCAAATCCTTGATCAGATCGCTGCGCGGTGCGTCACCGGCGACATGGCCGAGATCGCGGGTGTGCGGCAGATCGATCACCAGCCGCAGCGGATCGTCGATCATGAAGATATCGGGCTCGGTATCGGCCGACAGATCGAAAACCACGCGCGTCTTTTCCGGCGTCGCCGACATCCGCGCGTCATGCAGCGCGGCGACCTGCGCCGAGGCAGGCAGCGTCAGCAGCGCCAGCAAACCGAAAAAAATCAGCCGTTGCACGCTCCGCGTCATAGGATAACCCATCCCCCTTACAGGTCCGGCGAGAGAGCCTTCCGGAAAAGATTATCGATCGGCATCGTTCGAGGCAACTTTTTAACAGGAAAAACAGCACCTAGCACAGAGGACTTGGCCAAGCACTTGAATTATGTGCGCGATCTGAAGTCCTGCAGCTTCGCGATCAGATCCCGACCGGCGGCTGAACACGGCGCCAAACGCGCGGATCGCCCGGCGCCGTTGTATTCCAAGGTGATCGCCATATCCGCGGGCGGCAGAAAACCGGCGCCACGCTCGGCCCACTCCACGAACACGAGGTGGGAGCCGGCCGAGATTTCGCGAACGCCGAGGAATTCCAATTCTTCGGGGTCGGCCAGCCGATACAGATCCAGGTGATACAGGCGCCGCGCGCCGAATTCGTAGGGTTCGACCAGGGTATAGCTGGGCGACACCACCGGCCCGGCATGACCCAGCGCCTGAATGATCGCCCGCACCAGCGCGGTCTTGCCGGCGCCCAGTTCACCGGCCAGCGTGATCAGCACCCCGTCTTCCCGCAGCTCCAGGACACGAGCCAAATCCCGGCCGAGTGCTTCGGTCGCCGCCGGCGTCGCCAGTGTGATGTTCACGTGCGCTGCGGGTTGGCCTGTCGCCGGATACAGGGCAGCAGATCGCTCGGCAGCAAGCCGCGTTCACCGTCGCCCGTCGCCGCCTCATCGCCGGCGAGCGCGTGTGCATAGACGCCGAACACGCCCGCTTCGGCCAGTGTCATGCCCTGGGCGGCGAACCCGGCGATAACGCCGGTCAACAGATCGCCCATGCCGCCGACCGCCATGCCGGGATTGCCCTGCGTGCACAGCCAGAGTTCATCCGGCGTCGCGATCAGCGTGCCGGCGCCCTTGATCGTCACCACCGCGCGGTAGCGCTCGGCCAGGCGTCGCGCGGCCTGCACCCGATCGGCGACGATATCCGCCGTCGAGCAGCCCAGCAGACGCGCGGCCTCGCCGGGGTGCGGGGTGAGAATCCAGTTCTCGCGATCGACCGGCGAGGCGGCCAGTCGGTTGAGCGCGTCGGCATCGACCACCAGCGGCCGATCCGATTCGAGCACGCGCCGCCACAGCGCATCGCCCCACGCCCCGCTACCCAGCCCGGGCCCCACGGCGATCACGGAAGCGGCCTCGATCAATGCATCCACTTGGGCCGCGGCATCGCCGACCGACGGGTCGGCGGGCAGCCCCTGACACATCAGTTCCGGGCGTGCCTGGCTCATCGCGCCGGCGTGATCGTCATGACAGGCCACGCTGACCCGACCGGCGCCGGCACGCAGCGCGGCTTCCGCCGACATCCGGATCGCGCCGCCCATGCCGCGACCGCCGCCGACACACAGCACATGTCCGTTATGCCCTTTGTGCGCGCCCTTGGGCCGCGCCGGCAATACGTGGCGCAGGTCGCGATGGGTGATGCGGCGCGCGACATGGGGCTGATTCTCGTAGAGCGCATCCGGCGCGCCGAGATCATCGAAGGCGAGTTCACCGCAGTAGGCCGCGCCGTCGCCGGTCAAAAGCCCGAGCTTGAGACCGATGAAAGAGACCGTGGTATCGGCGATCACCGCACGGCCCCAGTTCCGACCGGTGCTGGCATCCACGCCCGAGGCGATATCGATCGCCAGTACGCCGACACCGCGTTCCGATGCCTGATTGATACGGTCGATCGCCTCAGCCATCGGCCCGGACACTTCCCGGTTCAGGCCGGTGCCGAACAATGCGTCGACGATCAAATCGGCGTCGATCCGTTCATCCACGAAATCGCGGACTTCGCCGCCGGCCTCGCGATAGACATCGAAGGCGCGCGCGGCATCGCCCGAGGCCTTGGATAAATCCAGCGGCGCGATCAGGGTCACGTCCCAGCCGGCCTGCATCGCGCGGCACGCGACCAGCGCGCCGTCGCCGCCGTTGTTGCCGGGCCCGCAGAACGCCACCAGACGGCCCGGCATGGGCCAGCGTTGGGCGAGTTCGTCGTAGGCGGCGCGCGCCGCGCGCTGCATCAACTCGAAGCCATCGACGCCGAATTCCTCGACGAAGCGCTTATCCAGAGCGCCGACCTGGGCGGCGTCGTAGATCAGATACGGCAGGTAGTCGCTGGTTTCGGTCATGGCCATGGCCCGTCCGCGATCCGGATCAGCGGCCCCAGGCGTGACGCACCCGCGCCACCAGCGCGGCGGTCGACCCATCGTGCGCGGCGGCCTCGCCGGTTGCTAATTCATTTCCGATTTGGCCGGCCATGGTCTTGCCCAGTTCCACGCCCCACTGATCGAAGCTGTTGATATTCCAGATGATGCCCTGCACGAACACTTTGTGTTCGTAAGCCGCGATCAGCGCGCCCACGTGATGCGCATCCAAGGCTTCGAGCACGAGCATATTGCTCGGCCGGTTGCCATCGAAACGGCGCGCGGCCAGCCGATGTTCCAGGGCCTCGCCGGCCAGGCCCTCGGACTCCAGCTCGGCGGCGAGCTCCGCGCTGTCGCGACCGCACATGAGCGCTTCGGCCTGCGCGATGCAGTTGGCCACCCGCTCACGCTCGCGCACATCATCGGCGGCCTCGGGCGGCGACAGCGGCAGTACGAAATCCAGATCCACCGCCAGATCGCCCTGATGCAGCATCTGAAAATAGGCGTGCTGGGCGTTGGTGCCCACACTGCCCCAGATGGTCGGCACGGTGGAAACCGTCGCCGGCTTGCCTTCGCGGGTTACCGACTTGCCATTGGACTCCATTTCCAGTTGCTGGAGAAATGCCGGTAGCGAGGCCAGACGCTGCGCATACGGCACCACGCAGTGGCTGTTCAGACCGAGAAAATTGTTGTTCCAGACGCCGGCCAACGCGAGCAGCGCGGGCAGATTCTCGGCCAGCGGCGCAGCGCGAAAATGCTCGTCCATGGCATGCGCGCCGGCCAACAGCGCCTCGAACGGCTCCGGCCCGAGCGCGAGCAGGATCGACAGGCCCACCGCCGACCACAGCGAGTAGCGACCGCCGACCCAGTCCCAAAAGCCGAATATACGCTCGATGCCGAACTCCGCTACCGCGTCGGCATTGGTCGACACGGCCACGAAATGCTTGGCGATATCGGCCTCGGCCGCACCCGCATCGACCAGCCACCGGCGCGCCACGCGGGCGTTGGCCAGCGTTTCCGCGGTACCGAAAGACTTCGACGTCACGATCACCAGCGTGCTCGCCGGGTCGAGCCCAGCCAGCGTATCGTCCAGATCGGCCGGATCGACGTTGGCCACGAAGTGGGGACGCGGCCCGTCGCCGTCGTAAAGCGCCTCGCAGATTAGGCGCGGCCCCAGGTCCGAGCCGCCGATCCCGATGTTGAGCACGTCGGTGATCGGCCGCCCGCTGAAACCGAGCCATGCCCCGCTGCGTACCTCGTTGGCGAATTCGGCCATGGCGCGACGGACCTCGTGGACTTCGTCGACCATGGGCGCGGCGTCCGGCGCGCGCAGCGCCACGTGCCAGGCGGCCCGGTTCTCGCTGGTGTTGATCGCGCGGCCCGCGAACATGTCCTCGCGCGCCTGGCTCACGCCCTGCTCCTCGGCCAGCGCGAGCAGCGCGGCGCGCACGTCGTCGTCGATCCGCTGCTTGGAGTAATCCAGCGTCACGCCGGTCGCGGCGACGCTATAGCGCGCGGGGCGCGCCTCGTCGGCGGCAAACAAATCCAACATCTGCTGGTTCGCGTTCTTCGCCGCCAGCGCCTCGAGCGTTTTCCAACTGGGTTGATTGATGGGGTCGGACATCGGTTCCAGCCTTTGCGCCTGCGGCGCGTCGTGAGACGTTACGAAATGCACGCGGCGATGCGCGTCGCGCACCGGTTCGAATTGTTCGAGCCTAGCTAAAAACGCTTGTCGCAGCCAGCGTTCGACCCTGGCGCGAGACCGGGCCGGGATCGGCGGTCAGACCGTTACGCCCATGTTGTCGATCAGACGCGTTCGGCCGAGATAGCCGGCCGCCAGCACCCGGAACGCCACGGTCTCGCTCTTGGGGCGGCCCAGATCGGCGCCGCGGATCTCGAAATAGTCGGGGTCGAAACCGGCATCGGCGAGCTGGGCCC